>CALZKF010000037.1 GCA_945787955.1 uncultured Acidobacteriota bacterium
TTGAACTGGCTGCCTGCTTCAGGCACCGATTTCTGGACTTTTGAATTCACCCCCTCACTGGACGGCCTGCACCAGTTCCAGAGCCGCGTTACCGACAACAACAGCACCGTGGAGACCACGCCGGACGTCCTCACCATCGAGTTCGACTCCACCCTGCCCATAACCGAGGGGACTCTTCTCGAAGACGAAACCTGGTCAGGGGTCATCACGCTCACAGGAGATCTGCTCATCCCACCGGGGAGGACCCTGACCATCGATCCAGGTACGACTGTCCTGATGCAGCCGGCCGTGGACAATACGCAGAGTGGAATGGACCATTCGCGAATCGAATTGATCGTTGAAGGAGACCTGATTGCCCAGGGGGGTGGACCAGGATCGATCCAACTGACTTCCGGTTCGGCCACTCCAGGAGAAGCGCACTGGTATGGAATACGCTATGCGGGTGCTCACAGAGCACTTGCCGACTTACGGGGCCTTACCCTGGAGTGGGGGATCCGGGGCCTTTCCGGTATCAGCGTCCCAAACCTTGACCAGGTTTTGATCCGGGAAATGCGGGGAGACGCTATCAATGCAGATCAGGCACCACTGGGAGCCGGAACCTGGACTTTCAGGGATCTGGAGGTCTACGACACCCAAGGGGACGGAGTAGTGCTCACTACCGGAACGGAAGATACCGACATCCTCATGGATAGAGTCACGATCAGGTACACGACTGCTGACTTGGTTAGCCTATACATGGACCCAAGCGAGATGGTAACCATCCGGAACTCCACATTCGAAACCTCGACAAACCATAATCAAAATGCTGTGTTTTTACAAAATCCAGGAAGCGTGGACCTTGAGGGTGTATCCATCCACAGGGATTCAAGCTCGGCTTTTGGTATGCGCGTGTACGGTCCTATGAGCACCGGCACCGTCAACATCAGAGATAGTGAAATCAGCGGAGGCCAGTGGACACTAAGTATATATGGAGCATACAACGTATCGATCATCAATAACTGGCTGTACGGTGGCGACTCGGGTGTTGTACATCTCAGAGGAGGCGCCCCTGGTTATTTCACAGCCTTACTGACAGGCAACCGCATCAGCGGTAGCCCATCAGACGGTTTGGCTATTCGGGAGTATGTTGATGTAACGATGCACCGAAACAACCTGTCCGGTAACGGTGGGTATGCCCTGTACAATTCCTCGACCAATCCGGTGGACGCCGGCGACAACTACTGGGGGGAAACCGCCACAGCCGAGATGGATGCCGAGGGTTGTGGTTCCAATATCGAGACCATTTTCGATTTCCATGATGACCCGGCTAAAGGTCTGGTGACTTACTGCGGGCACGCAACAGAGCCGTTCGGTGACACATCGGCTCTGTACTTTCACAAGACCGGCGGGCTTCATTGTCGATTCCAGCGGCTCCCCTCTCACAGGCCAGACCTGGTTCTACCTCCTGCGGGATCATTCCACACCAGGGGACTATGGGCAGAGTTCCGGCAGCCTGGAACGGATCCCCTCCAGTGGCGATTGCCCCTGATTTTTTAGGGAATAGGCGAAAAGGTGCCTGACCCCTTAAAATGACCCCGGCATGAGTTCAGGAAATCCCCAACGGGACGAAAAAACGATCACCAAGGAACGGGACCGCGTCAAACGGCCCCGGCGGTGGAAAGTCGTGATGCATAACGACGACTACACCACCATGGAGTTCGTCCTGGATGTTCTGATTCGGCATTTCAACAAGTCCCACACCGAGGCGACCCACATCATGCTGCAGGTACACTACAAGGGAATCGGGATCGCCGGGGTGTACACCCGGGACATGGCGGAGAGTAAGGTCGCCGCTGTTCTGAAGGATGCGGAGGAAAGCGGGCAACCGCTGAAACTCACCACGGAGCCGGAATGAAACTATCCACCGACCTGCAGATCGCAATCTCCGTCGCCATGACCGATGCAGCCGGGCGTGGGCACGAGTTTGCCGGACTGGAACACATGATGGTCGCCTTGTTGCTGGACGAGAAGACCAGCCGGGTCCTGCATCATGCCGGCGCCGATACCGCCGGGCTTAGAAAAGGGCTCACCAGCTTCCTGGAAGAGGAGGTGGAAGTCCTTCCGGTGGACAAGCAGGGGGAGCCGGTGTTGAGCCGGGGCATCCAGCGGGTTATGACCAGGGCCCTGGCCCACGCGGAAGGCTCAGGCAGACTGGAAATGGAAGGGTACGACGTTCTGGTCGCGATGTTCGACGAGCCGGACTGCTTCGCCGTGCACTTCCTGGAGCAGGCCGGGGTCACCCGGTTGGACATTGTGAACTACCTGGCCCACGGAATATCCAAGGTCGACCCTGCCGGTGCCCCTGCCGGCGCCCCGCTGGATGACGAAGACGATGTACAGGCGGCCGATCCGCTGGAAAATTTCACCCGCGACCTCACCGCACTGGCCCGGGAAGGGAAAATTGATCCGCTCATAGGTCGGGAGCGGGAGATCGATCGCGCCATCCACATCCTGCAACGGCGCCGGAAGAACAACCCGGTTCTGGTCGGCGATCCCGGGGTGGGCAAAACCGCGCTGGTGGAAGGACTGGCCTGGCTCATCGCCCACGATAATGTTCCGGACCCGTTGAAGGGTGTGGCGATCCATTCCCTGGACATGGGCGCCCTCCTGGCGGGCACACGGTACCGGGGCGACTTCGAGAACCGCATGAAAGGGGTGCTGTACTCCCTGGAATCCAAGGACCGCTCGATCCTGTTCATCGACGAGATCCACACTCTGGTCGGCGCCGGCGCCACCGGCTCGGGAACCACCGACGCCTCCAGCCTGTTGAAGCCCTCACTGGAGGCGGGAACCACCCGGTTCATCGGCGCCACGACCTGGGAGGATTTCCGGCAGTACTTTGAGCGGGACCGGGCATTGGCGAGGCGTTTCCAGAAGATCGAGATCAAAGAACCGTCGGTGGAAGACACGGTCAAGATCCTGCTCGGTTTGAAGTCCCGCTATGAAGAACATCACGGCATCCGGTACACGAAGGCCGCCCTGACGTCCGCCGCCGAACTGGCCGGACGGCACCTGCGGGACCGCAAGTTGCCGGACAAGGCTATCGACCTCATGGACGAAGCCGGCGCCACCGCCGCCCTGGCCGGGCGCAAGAAGGTCGGCGCCCTGGATGTGGAGCGGGTCCTGGCCGGTATGGCCCAGATCCCGCTTCAAACAGTCAAAGGCAGCGACCGAGACCGGCTCAAGGGCCTTGAAGAACAGGTCCGCAAAGTTGTGTTCGGTCAGGATCACGCCGTTGAAAAATTGATCACCGCCATCAAAATGTCACGTGCCGGCCTGGGTAACCCAGACAAACCGGTCGGCTCGTTCCTCCTCACCGGTCCGACCGGCGTCGGCAAAACCGAAGTTGCCAAGCAACTCGCTCTGGCCCTGGGGATCAAGTTCCTGCGATTCGACATGAGCGAATACATGGAGCGGCACTCGGTCTCCCGCCTGGTAGGCGCACCTCCGGGGTATGTCGGCTACGACCGGGGCGGACTGCTCACCGAGGCTGTCAGCCAGTCCCCCCACGCGGTGCTTCTCCTGGACGAAATCGAGAAGGCCCATCCCGACGTATTCAACATCCTGCTCCAGATCATGGATCACGGCACCCTCACCGACACCAACGGCAAGGAGACCGAATTCCGCCAGGTCATCCTGCTCATGACATCGAACGTGGGCGCCCGGGAACTGGCCGGCAGGCAGGTCGGATTCGACGGCGGAACCACCCGGGAAGGGGCCGACCAGCAGGCGTACGAAAAGATGTTCAATCCGGAGTTCCGCAACCGTCTGGACGGCCGGATCTCCTTCAAACCGCTTTCCACCGAGGTCATGGAAAAGATCGTCGACAAGTTCCTGGCCGAGCTTCGGGACCAGCTCAAGGAACGCAAGGTCAGCCTGACGGTTACAGGCGAGGCCCGGGCCCTGCTGGCCCGACTGGGCTACGATCCGGCCTTCGGCGCCCGTTTCCTGGCCCGGCTCATCGACGAGAAGGTCAAGAAACCGCTCACCGACCAGGTACTGTTCGGAAAGCTGGAAAACGGCGGAACCGCGCGGATCCTTGCCGACGGGGATGCGATTCTGGTGGACTGCGGCTAGACTGGCTGATTCAAACAGCCATCATTACCCTGGAAAGGATCGTCATGAAGTCAGTCATTCTATGTACCTCACTGTGTCTTGCGCTCCTCACCGGTTGCTCGGCGTCCGCCAACGAACAACCCCCCGTCCTGGATACCGAAGAACAGAAGGCGCTCTACGCCGTCGGGTTCACCCTGTCCCAGAACCTGACCATACTGGACCTGACTCCGGAGGAGCTGAAGCTGGTCCAGCGCGGCATGAGTGACGGTATCCTGGGCGCCGACGAGCCGTTCGACATCCAGGCGTTTGCTCCCAAGCTGGAGCAGGTTTTCAACGGCCGGGTCAAGGAAAAAATCGAGCGGGAACGCGCTGCCGGTCTTGCCGTCGTGGAAACGGCGAAGGCGGAAGCGGGCGCGGTCATCCTCCCCTCCGGTGCGATCTACCTTGAAACCGCCGCCGGGACCGGCGCCCAGCCGGCCATGACCGACCGGGCTCGGCTGCACTACCACGGCACCTTCCACAACGGCGATGTCTTCGACAGTTCCCTGGATGGGGGCGAGCCGGCGGAGTTCGCGTTGAACCAGGTGGTTCCCTGCTTCGGCGAGGGCCTCTCCCAGATGAAGGTCGGCGGCAAGGCGAAACTGACCTGCCCTCCGGAATCGGCTTACGGTGAAGCCGGCCGTCCCGGCATCCTTCCGGGCACTACCCTGATATTCGAAGTGGAACTGCTGGACACCATGGTTGCAGCCGCCCCGCCGGCCGCACCATCCGGCAACGCCGCAATCGGCGAGAGCCCCGCAGAGTAATACCCTGCTCGGTTCCTAGACGTACAGGCCGTCCCGCATGAGCGGGGCGGCCACACCGTCTTCCCCTACCAGATCGACTGCCTGCACCGTGACCTGAGGTTGCACCTCCGGGATGTAGACCCGGTCGATGTGGACGACCTTGTCCGGCGAGCTGAAATCGTTCGGGCCGACCTGGCCGCCGAAATGGTCGCTGCGGCCGAAGGCGATGTGCAGTCCGAGCTTTTCATCCAGAAGCAGCGAGCCGACCGGCTTGATGCCGTAACCGGCCAGGATGCCCAGGCCCAACTCGGCCACGTTGCAATAGGCCGGTTCGTTCTCCACCTCGGCCCTTTCCGCGGCCGCCAGCGGGCCGTCGCCCTGCACTGCGGTGATCCGGTTCTCTTCGATGCGGTAGACCATCAACTCTCCGTCCAGCTCCAGGGGAAGTTCGCCCCGGGTCCGGCTGGGGTCTCCATCTCTCTCCCCTTCATACGGCACGATATAGGTCTCTCCTGAAGGCAGGTTGCCGGCGATCCCGGGCCTGTTCAGGAGACCGCCACTGGCGGTACCGGTGCGATGTCTCAGATCCAGCGTCAGCCGGTACTCCCGACTTCCGGCTTCCATCCTGATCTCGGCCGCCTCTGCACGGTCGACCTTCTCCCGAAGCTCATGGCAACGCCGGTCGATCTCCTCCCAGTCCAGGCGCAGGGCCGGGATCATCGCCGCCCCGAATCCGGGCATGGTGGCGGCGCGGAACCGGTGCTTCTTCGCCAGCAGCTTCAACGGTGCCGTGGCCGAAAGCTCGGTGGGAGCGATGACGATCTGATGGGTGGAAAGGATCTCCTCGAAGGTGGTCTCCCGGCCGCTGTGGTGGACTGTGCAGCGCTCCGGAAGCTCCGCGTTGTTCCGGCGTACGTTGCCGTAAACAACCAGCCCGGCGGCCTCAAGACCCAGGTCGGCAGCGCCATCCTGCAGCTTGGCGGCCCAGTCGGCTGCCATCTCCCGGCGTGCGGCCCATTCGGGATGGTCGGGTAACTCCCGGTCGGGCAGATCGCAGATCACCGCCAGGTTGCGGTCACCCGGCTGGGATCCGAACACCCGGCGGACCAGGGTGATCAGTTCGTCTTTGGTCAGATCCTGCATGACAATTCTCCTCGGATACCGGGATTAACTCCTATCACCGGGCAGGCAGTATACTCTTTGGGTTATGCGTCAAGCTGTGTTGCTCCTGCTGGTCCTGCTGATTCCGGCGGCCGCTCTGGCCGGCGCCGAGCTGGTGCTGGAAGACGGCCAGGTTCTCAAAGGGACCGAGCTGGAGCGCAAGGACGACATCTACATCCTGCACCTGGCCACCGGAGGCGTGCTGACCCTGCCGGCCGGGCTGGTGAGGGAGTTCCGCCTGACGGCGGAAGGGCAACCGGAAGACACGAACGAGGCCCCCACCGGCGTACGGGAAACAGCACCGGAGGAACTGTCCGCAACCGGCTCCACTCCCCGTCTCCCCCGGATGGGTGATCAGATCGAAGCTTTCGACAAGCCGCCGGCCCGATTCCGGAACAACATCGTTGATCCGAACTGGACACCGAAGAGCGACTGGACCGATGACGTGGCGTTGAACAACTTCAATCCGTCCCGCTGGTACCGGTCTCCGATCGACCCGACCTGGCGGCCCCGGTCCTCCTTCGACGGTGCGATCGATGTGTTCCGCGGGAGCCGCTCGACCTGGCAGCGCAGCATTGTCGATTCTTCCTGGACACCTTCCGACGGATTCAGCAGCGAAAACATCTCCCTGGTCACGACACCAGAGTATATCCCCCAGGTGACGTTCGAACCGGAACCCTAAACGGGGCCGCTCCTCACCACCCGGATCCGGACCGGGACAATGCCGTCCCGGATCATACCCAGCTTCCTGGCTGCGCCGTACGACAAGTCGATGATCCTTCCGGCGATGAACGGCCCGCGGTCATTGATCCTGACCGTCAATTCGCGGCCGTTCTTCATGTTCCGGACCAGGACCACCGATCCGAACGGCAAGGTCTTGTGGGCGGCGGAGATGCCGTACATGTCGTAGCGTTCGCCGTTGGCGGTCCGGCGGCCATGAAATTTCTTGCCGTACCACGAGGCGATCCCTTCCTGGTCCCAGCCGGCCGGAGGAGCGGCGCCCTTCAACGGTTGCCTTATCGGACCACAGGCCGCCGCCAGAGCCAGGGCGGCTGCCAGGGCCAGAACCGATGCGGTTTTCGTAACGGCGGTCACAGGTCAATTGTATTAAGGTAATCTCCAGACTCCAAGGGAGAACCCATGTCCGGATTCATCCATGTCGGTTCCGCCACCCGGCTCACCAAGCTCACGCGGGGCAGTTCCAGGGTGTATCCCTGCAACGGAGAGGATGTGGCGGTGTTCAGGACCCGGGACGGGTACGTCGCCGTATCCGACACATGCCCCCACATGGGCGCCTCCCTCAGCCATGGACGCCTTGCGGGAAACCAGCTCGAGTGCAGCTGGCACGAGTGGAAATTCAATACCGACACCGGCGTGTCCGACGCCAGGGACTGGTGTTGCCTGAACGTGTACGACGTTCGTATCGAAAAGGACGAGTTGTACCTCCGGCTCCGGGTAAGGCCTGAGAAGCCGCCGGAAAAGGGGTCGGCCTCCACACCGGCTGACGACGACTGGCCTGAGTGGGACCCGGACCGTTTTTTCAAAAAGCCGAAGGACCATGGTAACGATTGAGCATATCCGGGAAGCCCGGGAAAGGCTGGGCGACGCCGTCCACCAAACGCCGCTGCTGGAGTCCACGCTCCTGAACCGGCTCCTGGGCCACAGGATCCTGTTCAAGGCGGAAAACTTTCAGAAGATCGGAGCGTTCAAGGCCCGAGGCGCTCTCAATACGTTGCGTGTGCTGCAGGAGCGTGGCGAACCGCTCCGGTCCGTCGTCAGCCACAGTTCGGGCAACCATGCCCAGGCGGTAGCCTGGGCGTGCGGGTTGATCGGCATCCCGTGCACCGTATTCATGCCCGAAACAGCATCGGCCATCAAGCAGCAGGCGACCCGGAGCTACGGAGCCACAGTCGTAACCACCCCTACCCGCCAGGAAGCGGAAGCCGGGTCGGCGGCCATGGAGCAGGAAGGCGCCATGCTGCTGCACCCGTATGACCGGGACGAGGTCATTGCCGGCCAGGGCACCGCCGCTCTGGAAGTTCTGGATGACGGCCTGCAGCCCACGGCGGTATTCACACCATGCGGCGGAGGTGGCCTACTATCGGGCAGCACGGTCGTTTTCCGGGAACTGGCGCCTAAAACGGCGCTCTACGGCGTGGAACCGGTGTCAGCCAACGACGCGGCGCGATCGTACCGTTCCGGTTCCCTGTTCCGGTTCGAGGAAGCTCCGAAGACACTGGCCGACGGTGTTCAGACCCTGAGCCTTTCGGAGCGGACCTTGCGCTACATCCGGCGAACCGACGGCATCATCGAAGTCGATGAAGAGGAGATCGTTTACTGGACCCAGTGGTTGACCCACCTCCTCAAGGTGACGGTGGAGCCGACGGCGGTGCTGGGGATGGCCGGCGCAGCGCGCTGGCTGGCCGGCCGCAAGAAGCCCGAGACCGTCCTGGTAATCCTGACCGGCGGAAATCTTTCCTCCGAAACCCGGGCCCGGATCTGGGATCGAGATCTGCTGCAGACGGTGCCCGAACCGGGGGTCTAGCCGGCGTACAGGGTCAGGTCGGTGCCGATCGCATCGGTCATCCCGAGGGTTTCCTGGAGATCAGGGTGTCTCACGATGATGAAGCCGTCTGAGATCTGAACCTGTTTCCAGTCCCTTCGCGGGGCGCCTACCGGCAGCAGATCAACCCGGGCGATGTGGGGACCGAACCGCTCCATGATGCTGTCCAGACCGTCTACCCGCCGGATCCTGCCCTGTCCCTGGGCTCTTTTGAATACGATGCCGCAGTTGTACTTCCTTTCCACGGTCTGGGTGAAGCGGTCATGAACCACCGCCTCCGCCCAGCCCCGAAAAACATCTATGTCGCAAGCGTAGTTCATCAGTTCCACGGCGTTGGCGCCAGGCGGCCTGCCGCCGATCTCACCGAACACCGCTTCCCCGTCGTCTTTCAGGTACCACTCCATATGGGTGAAACCGGTGTGGAATTGCAGAGCCTCCAGAACCTTGAACCCCATTTCCCGACCTACGGCCAGTTTCGGATCGTCCACATCCCGGAGAGCGATCGCCTGGGGGCTGATCCATTCCTCGAGCTTCCCTTCGAGCGGCCGCGGCCGGTACCACATCATGTTGAAGTAATGAACCTGTCCACCGGAGCAGATCGTGTCGAAGGTGAACTCCTCCCCTTCCACGAACTCCTCCACCGAGACCTCCTCCACGTGACGGACCGCGGCGATCGCCTGTTCCATGTCCCGGTCCGAGTCGATACGGTAGGTGTCGGTGGCACCGGCGCCGGCAATCGGTTTCACGATCACCGGGTAACCGATTTTCTCTACCGCCTGCCTGGCCTCCTCGGACGTGCGCACCCGGTAATGATGCGGGGTCCGGATCCCGGCGGCATCCAGCACCTGCTTCATCGTTTCCTTGTCACGGAACGGTACGGTCTGGGCAACGGTCAGCCCGGGCAGTCCCAGCGCTTCCCGCAACGCCGCCGCCAGACCCATTCCGGGCTCCCAGAGGCACTCCACGCGGTCGATCCGGATCTGGTCCGCGATCCGCCGGACCTGGGCGACACTGGTACTCTCGTCCCATAACGACTCGGCTTCAAAATACGCCGACAGGGCGCTTTTGACTTCCGAGTCCAGTCCGGCCTGAGGCTGGTCGCCGAACCCGACCACCCGGGCGCCTACTTCCGCCAGTCCACGGGTGAACCGCTGCATTTCAGCCGGGTATCCCGGCGAAATCATCAAAACATTCATGGCGGCAGTTTATCAAAAAGGGGACCGTCCCGGTTTTGCCCTGTTACAATCCCGCCATGCGGCAATACCTGAACCTTTTGCAGACGATCCTGGATGATGGCGAGTGGACCGAGAACCGCACCGGCGTCCGGTCCCGATCTCTGTGGGGCCACCAGATGCAGTTCGACCTGGGGCAAGGATTTCCCCTGGTTACAACCAAGAAAACCCACATGCCCTCCATCATCACCGAACTCCTGTTCTTCATCCACGGCTACACCGACGTCCGGTGGCTGCAGGATCGGAAATGCCGTATCTGGAACGATTGGGCCACCAGGGAGCACTGCAAGGCCCGGGGCCTCGAGGAGTTCGACCTCGGACCTGTGTACGGCTGGCAATGGCGGCACTTCGGCGCCGAGTACCGGGGGATGAAATCGGATCGGCCCGATTCGGTGGACTATACCGGTCAGGGTGTCGACCAGCTTCTATGGGTCCAGGATCAGATCCGGACCTGCCCGGACAGTCGCCAGATCATCCTGAACGCCTGGAACGCCGTGGACAAGACGAAACAGGCTTTGCCCCCCTGCCACGTGCTGGTGCACTTCCGAGTGTACGGTGACCGCCTCTCCACCCACATGTTCCAGCGCAGCTGTGACGCCTTCCTGGGCGTGCCGTTCAACATCGCCAGCTACGCCCTGCTGACCATGATGATGGCCCGGGTCTGCGGTCTTAAGCCGGGTACCTATACCCACACACTCAGCGACGTCCATATTTACGAAAACCACATGGAACAGGTTCGGGAACAGCTTGGCCGGGAGCCAAGGCCGCTGCCGCGACTGGAAATCAACAACAAAATCAGGGATATAACCCGATTCGGCAAGGACGATTTCAAACTCACCGGCTACGATCCCCACCCGGCGATCAAAGGCAAGGTGGCGGTCTGAGACCGGCATGATCGGCATCGTCGCAATGAATCGCGAGGGATGCATCGGCAAGGGCAACGACCTGCCGTGGCACTACTCCGTAGACCTGAAACTGTTTAAAAAACGAACTTTGAACGGCACCGTGATTATGGGCCGCAACACCTGGGACAGCCTTCCGCGGAAACCGCTGCCGAAGCGGGACAACGTCATCCTGACCAGGAAACCATCAGCCCTGGCCGCCACTCTCCGTGACATCCCCCGTGCCCACGCCGTGAACGATCACAACCTGGTCCGCCTCCTGACCGGATGTCCGGCGCCCCACTTCGTCATCGGCGGCCGGCAGATTTTCGAACTGCTGAACGACCGCATCGATGAATGGTTCGTCACCCTGGTGCCGGATGATATTCCGGATTGCGATGTCCATTTTCCATTTTCATTCGAGGAATCGTTTCAGGAGGCCGAACGCTCCGACCTGCCGGAGGGATGCGTCCTGATCCACTACCTGCGGAGACCGGAGAGCTGGGGACGATGAACCGGAAAGCGTTGCTGTTCCTCTTGCTGGTCGTATTCCTGGCCGGCTCCGCCACTGCCGCAGAACCGGTCCGGGCCGAGGGTACCCTGGTCTGGGTCTTCTCCGATGAACTCGACTTCATCGGCGACATCAACGTGGAAGTGCCGTTCTATATTGGCGAGGGTTCGGAATTTTACGGCGCCATCGACACCACCACCGCCATCGAGCAGACCGAGTCCGATTTCACGTTCATCGTCCGGGACGTGCTGTACCGCGCCGACCTGGGCGCCCGGTTCGGGCGCTGGTCGATGTTTGCAGGTCAGCGAGGCCGCACCTTTGTAGATGCCCCGGGACACGCCTACATCCGCTACTTCGGCGGAGGCTGGGAAACGGCTGGCCTGCGACGGCCTGACGCCGGAAGGAACTGGGACCTGGGGTTCGACGCCGGCGTGATCCTGGACGATCAGCGCATCGATGTGGACGGATTCGTCCGAAGCCGGATTGCCTGGCGGAAGCCGTGGCGGAAGTTCCGCATCGGGTTCGATCTGTCCGTAGACGGCCTGTTAACCTCAAGCGATTATGACGCCGACTGCCGCGGTGGTCCCCGGATCGGTTTCGTCCTGCCCGGCGGCCGCTACGCCGACCTGTTCGTCCATTACCTGGACGGCAACAACCCGCTGGGGCTGGAACTGTCCGGAGTGCTGGCCGGCATCGACTTCCTCGAGGCGCCGGCCGAGGGCATGAAGCCCGTGTCCGGAGGGGACATTGACGGCACAGTCGCTCTTGGCGGCGGCGATGACCGGACCTACGGACGAATGCGGATGCGGGTCGTCTCACCTTCGTTCGCCGGTGACTGGCGCGCCCTGATCGAAGTAGACGGCAATGTGCTCAGGGGGAACGAAAACGACGAGCTGTATTACCTGTACCACGTCGGTGCGGAGAAAGAACTGAACAGGGTCCCCCTGCTGGCCGGAGTGTATTTCTACCACCGCTCCAACCATTTGGCGGCTACTCCCAACGACGTGGTAACCAGCATCAACGTCCTTGAGGCCGGTTACGATACAAGGCGGTACGGTCGCCTGCGCGAGGAATCCGGCACTGACTGGCGGCTCCGCGCCGGCTACCTGGTGGACTCGGCTTTCGGTGAAGATAAGAACTGGCATGTTCGTGGTGGCGTCCGATATCTACGTCATAGCGGTGGGCGCTGGGCCCTGTTTCTGGAAGCCGAAGGAGAAACGGGAGACGTGAGTCGGACCGTGGCCCGGGTCGGCGTGCTTCACGATTCCGGCCCCGGTTTCCATCTGGAATATCTGGACGAAGACCAGTTCTTCGGCGCCGACAAAACCGCCTGGCTGCTCCAGGCAACCTATCGGTACTAGATGTCTCACCAGCTGGCATTGAATCGGGACGGCGAGTGGACCTGGGACGGGGCAATGGTTACCCATGCCGGCACGCGGCGTTTTCTGTTCGAACACCTCGTCCTGGACAACCAGGACGGCCTCCTTGTCCGGTGCGGATCGGACCAGACCCCGGTCGAGGTGGAAGACGTCCCGTTCATCATCCGCTCGGTACACATCCCAAAGGAGGAGCACAATACCGAGGGAATCGGCATCGTGCTCCAGGATGGGACGGAAGAGAACTTGAACCTGCAATCCCTGCGTATCGGGCCGGCCAACGCCTTGTACACACGGGTCCGTGCGGGAAAGCGGGGCGGTCCGTTCGACGCCCGGTTCAGCCGGGCCGCTTACCATCTGCTCTCGGAATGCATCGAGGAAACCGGAGACGGCCGTTTTATACTCCGGTTCAATGGCAACGCTTACCTGATCGACTGAATCCCGTTTTCTGGCCGGGATCTTGCCCTATTAGAACATTTCAGCCTATTCCACCGTGAGTCAAACCTGGATGGCCACTCCCGATTACGACAATCCACGTTTCGCGATTCCCGCATATCCCTTATATTGAATGCACATTAACTACGCGCGGTTACGGGAGCCTCTACATGCCAAGACGTCCTTATTGCCTGTCGGCGGCAATCTGTCTTTTTTTCCTGGTCGCAGGAGCCGCCGGTGCCCAGACTCCGGCGGCAGGACCGGATTCTCAGCACGAGACAGCCTACCGCTTCGCTCCGGGCCAGGATGGAGATTGGCAGGCTCCCAACCGATTTCACCGGTTCTCCGTCCGAATCACCCCCGACCGGATCGCATTGGAAGATCCGTCCGGCTTGAACGAGGTTCCGATACTGACCCTTGACTTCGTCGCAATCTCCGCCGGCGCCGAACAGCTTCTTACGGGTACGCCCCAACTCGAGGTAACCGGCCTGCGTGTCGAGCGCATGTTCGACGGGTTTTCCGACTGGTACATCAATGACCGCAACGGCTTGAAACAGGGCTTCACAATCCAGATCCGTCCGGCCGGTCCCGGCACCGCTCCGCTGACCCTGCACTTCGATCTCGGAGGATCGCTTTCAGCATTCCCCGACCCTGCCGGAACCTCGGTCATCTTCAGGGACTCCGCCGGGCAGGCGATCTACCACTACGGCGAACTTGCGGTCATGGATGCGACGGAAAGGATGCTGCCGTCCCGTTTCGACTTCGTGGACGGACAGCTGGCGATCCGGATCGACGATTCCGGCGCAACCTACCCGGTCACCGTCGACCCGCTGCTGACCTCGACTTCCTGGTCAGCCGATGGTCCGAAGGAGGACTCCGGCTTCGGAATCGCCGCCACTACCGCCGGTGACGTCAACGGGGACGGATTCAGCGATGTTCTGGTAGGCGCGCCGGGGTGGGACGACGACCAGATCGACGAAGGGCAGGTCTCTCTGTACCTGGGCGCAGCCGGCGGGCTCTCTGCGACTCCGTCCTGGACCCTCGACGGCGAACAGGTCGGCGCCGGGTTCGGCAACGCCGTCGCCGCAGCAGGTGACGTCAATGGCGACGGCTATGACGATATCCTGGTTGCCGCATCCGGCTACGATGGGACACTCGCCGATGAAGGCCGGGTGTTCCTGTACCTGGGCTCGGCTACCGGACCTTCTGCCACCGCGGACTGGACCGCCGACGGCGGGCAAACCGGCTCGGCCTTCGGAACCGCACTGTCCAGGGCCGGCGACGTCGACGGTGACGGTTATGACGATGTCATTATCGGGGCGCCCGGTCACGATGGCGCCTGGATAGACGAGGGCCGTGTGCACCTCTTCCTCGGATCGGCCACCGGACTTGCAGCGTCAAGTTCGTGGACCGCCGACGGCGGGCAGACCGGAGCCTCCTTCGGCGCGGCGATTGCCGGCGCAGGCGATCTGAACGGCGACGGCTACGCCGACCTGGCTGTCGGCGCACCGTTGTACGACGCCCCTGCTGTGGATGCAGGACAGATCGCCATCTTCCTCGGCTCCGGCAGCGGCCCGGCCGCGGCTGCGGACTGGGCTGTGGACGGCGACCAGGCCGACGCTCGACTGGGTGCGGCTCTGGCCTCGACCGGGGACACCGACGGCGACGGCTTTGCCGATCTGGCCGCGGCAGCCCCGCTGTACGACACTCCCTCCGTGGATGCCGGAAGGGTTTACCTCTTCTCCGGCGCCTCAGCGGTTCCGTTCGGCCCGGCGACATGGGTGGCTGACGGTGGACAGACCGGAGAACAGTATGGTTCCGCACTGGGTGCGGCCGGCGATACCAACGGCGACGGTTACGCCGACCTTGCGATCGGCGCTCCAGCCTACGACTCCGCCGCCACCGGCGAAGGCCGGGCGGTGGTCTACGAAGGTTCCGCCACGGGGCTTCAGGCGCTGCCGGCCTGGGAAATCATCGGAGACCAGGACGGTTCCGCGTTTGGAACCGCAGTCGGATCCGCCGGCGACGTCAACGGGGATGGATTCGGCGACGTCGTCGCCGGGGCTCCTTTGTTCGATGTGATCCCCGCCGCCAATGAAGGTAACGCTACGGTCTATTTAGGTATGGCCGGCATCCTGGCCGATATCCCTGACTGGAATGTTCAGCCGCACAAAACCAACAATGAATTTGCCATTCAGGTTGACATGGCCGGCGACGTCAATGGCGATGGATATACCGACATCATTATCGGCTCCCCATGGTTCAATACGGGCCTCACCGAGATGGGCCGTGTCCTGATCTATTACGGTTCACAAGAAGGACCTGCACAGACCGAGTCCTGGGTCGCCTGGGGCACTCAGGAGGAGGAAGATTTCGGCTATTCGGTTTCCCACGCAGGGGATGTCAACGGCGACGGATACGACGACATCATCATCGGATCGCGGCTGTTCGACAACCCGGAACCGGACGAAGGCCGGGTCTTTCTCTTTCTCGGTTCTCCCACCGGCGTCGAGTCAACTCCATCATGGTCCGCCGACAGTGATCATGCCGGCGCCGAATTCGGTTTTTCCGTCAGTGCCGCCGGAGACGTCAACGGCGACGGCTTCGCAGACGTTGTAGTGGGCGCCCCGTTCCATGACGGCGTCGCTGCGGATTCCGGCCGTGCGTACCTCTTCCTGGGTTCTCCGTCCGGTCTTTCGACGATTCCCAACTGGACCTATCAAGCATCTGCGGAAAATGAGCAATTCGGGTACACGGTATCCCAGGCCGGCGACGTCAACGGCGACGGTTACGACGATATTATCCTGGGTGGACGGCGTGCTCCCGGCAGCGGCAAGGCTTATGTGTTCCACGGTTCGCCCACAGGCCCATCCCTGGTTCCCGACTGGAGCAAGGGCGGCGTAGGCGGCCAGTTCGGGGTCGCGGTGGATACCGCGGGCGACGTAAACGGCGATGGTTTCAGTGATGTCGTTGTCGGCGCTTACCGCAGCGACGGTGAAGGCAGGGTGTACGTCTTCCACGGCTCATCCAGCGGCCTTCCCGCCACGGAAAACTGGTCGGCGTCAGGCGGGCAGGCGAACTCCGAGTTCGGTATCGCCGTGTCGACGGCAGGCGACATCAACCATGACGGTTACAGCGATATCGTGGTTGGAGCCAAGAAGTACGATAATCCCGAAATCGACGAAGGCAGGACGTACGTTTTCCTCGGTTCCGCAACCGGACTGGCGGCAGGCCCGGTATGGACCATGGAAGTCGATAGCGCGGGAGCGAACCTGGGCAACTCTGTGGCCGAAGCCGGGGACGTCAACGGCGACGGTTTCGATGACCTGGTAATAGCCGCGGACCAGTGGACCAATCTGGCGGTCAACGAGGGTCGTGCCGATCTGTTCTACGGTGGCGCTACCGGCGGACTGTCCCGTCTGCCGCGCCAGGCTCGAACGGACGACAGTGCGCCGATCGCACTCGGAGGACGCTCCGATTCCCAATCAGGCTTCAGGCTGAAGGCGCTCGGCCGGACTCCCGCCGGGCGTGACGATATCCGATTGGTGTGGGAGGTCCAACCACAGGGTACCGCGTTCGATGGCCTCGGCCTTTCGGAATCGATCACAACGGACAGCGGCGCACCGGGGGGAGCGGGCAGTTCGACCGCGTTCAACGAATCCGTGACCGGCCTGAACCCGGTAACCGCTTACCACTGGCGCGTCCGCATAGCGTCGGACAATCCCCTTTTCCCCTATTCGCCGTGGATGAGCCTGCCGGGTAATACGATTGCCGCACTGGACGTTCGTACCGACGGATGCACCGACAATGACAGTGACGGCTACGGCTCTCCCGGCAATGCCACCTGTCCGATGGGTGCCACACAAGATTGCGATGACACAAATGCTGCAGTCTATCCCGGCGCTGCGGAAGTGTGCGACGGCGTCAACAACGACTGCAGCGATCTGAATTGGCCGGATACAACCGGAGGGATCGACGAGAATCTGGACGGTGACGCCTACTCCGTCTGCCAGGGTGACTGTGTGGATACGGATCCGGGGATCAACCCGGGTGCCGCGGAGATCACCTGTGACGGTATCGACCAGAACTGCAACGGTCTTACCGACGACACCCCGGACTCGGATGCGGACGGATTCACGGTCTGCCTCGATTGCGATGATACCAACCCCGCGGTTTACCCTGGAGCAACGGAAGTCTGCGACGGAGTCAACAACGACTGCGATCACCCCGCCTGGCCGGACACGACAGGCAGTATCGACGAGGACCTGGACACCGACGGCTATTCGGTGTGCCAGGGCGACTGCGCCGACTTAAACCCTGCAATCAATCCGGGGACTGCCGAAATCACCTGTGACGGCATCGATCAGAACTGCAACGGGCTTGCCGATGACGCGCCTGACGCCGACAGCGACACCTATACGGTCTGCGCCGGCGACTGCAACGACGGCAACCCGGCGATCAACCCCGGTGCGTCGGAAATCACCTGTGACGACATCGATCAGAACTGCAACGGTTTCTCCGACGACAACCCGGATGCGGATCTCGATGGATATTTCAAGTGCACAAGTGACTGCGATGATACGGACCCGGCATTCAACCCCGGCGTCCCTGAAATACCCTGTGACAGCATTGACCAGAATTGCAACGGTTTTGATGACGAATACCCCGCTACCGACGCCGACGGCGACACGTTCACGTTCTGCCTGGATTGCGACGACACCGACCCGGCGATTAACCCTAACGCCGCCGAAATAACCTGTAACGGCATCGATGAGAACTGCAACGGTGCCGCCGACGACACCCGCGACCTGGATGGTGACACGTATTCAGTATGCAACGACTGCGATGATACCGACCCGGCTATCAATCCGGGAGCAACAGAGCTGACATGCGACGGCATCGACCAGAACTGCAACGGCCTGGGTGATGATGCCCCGGACACCGACGGCGACACTTTCACGGTCTGCGACGGCGACTGCGATGATACGGATCCGACAATTCACCTCGGCGCAACGGAAATCACGTGTGACGGCATCGACCAGAACTGCAACGGTGCTCTTGATGACGAACCGGACGGTGACAGCGACACGTTTTCCCTGTGCGTCGACTGTGACGACACCGACCCGGCCATCAACCCCGGCGCCACCGAGATCACCTGTAACGCCATCGATGAAAACTGCAACGGTGTCCTGGACGACGAGCCGGACGGCGACAGCGACACGTTCTC
>CALZKF010000038.1:0-16835 GCA_945787955.1 uncultured Acidobacteriota bacterium
CGCAAGGTAAGTATTGGCCAATGTCTGGGCTTCCACGCCCTGGCTGGCGTCCACCACCAGGAGGGCGCCTTCGCAGGCCGCCAGGGAGCGGGACACTTCGTAGTTGAAGTCCACGTGCCCCGGAGTATCGATCAGGTTGAGCTGGTAGGTTTCGCCGTCATCCGCCTTGTACCTCAGGGTGACGGCGTGAGACTTGATTGTTATCCCACGCTCCCGCTCCAGGTCCATGGTGTCCAGCATCTGATCCTGCTTCTCCCGGTCGGAGACGGCGCCGGTCGCCTCCATCAAGCGGTCCGACAGGGTGGTCTTGCCGTGGTCGATATGAGCGATGATGCTGAAATTTCGGATCTTCATAAAGGGGGACCGTCCCGGTTTATGCCCCATATGAGGCACCTATCCGTTCCATTAATATTTGAAAATCAATGTTTTGCTTGCCTCATATGAGGTAAAAACCGGGACGGTCCCCTCTTTACAGGCCGATGATGTTGTACCCGGCGTCCACGTAAATTGTGGCGCCGGTGATGCCGGAGCCCAGGTCACTGCACAGGAACAGGGCGGTATCGCCGACTTCCCGCGGTTCGATGTTGCGCTGCAGCGGTGATTTTTTCCTGTGGTGGGCGGCCATGCCGCTGAATCCGGAAATGCCCCGGGCGGACAGGGTCGGGACCGGGCCGGCGGAGATGGTGTTGACGCGGATGTTCTTCGGCCCCAGCTCGTATGCCAACTGGCGCGTGTTGTATTCCAACGCCGCTTTGGCGGCCCCCATGACGTTGTAGTTCGGGAACACCCGCTGGCTGGCCTGGAAGGTCAGGGAGATGATGCTGCCCCCTTCGGTCATGAGCCGAGCGGCCCTGTTGGACAGGGCAACCAGGGAATAGGCACTGATATCCAGGGCGATCCGCCAGCCTTCGCGGGTGGTCTTGCGGAACTCGCCTTCCAGTTCCGCCCTTCGTGCGAAGGCGATGGAGTGGATCAGGTAGTCCAGCCTGCCGAACCGGGACTTCACCGTTGCGAACACGCCGTCGACCTGCTCCTCGCTGGTAACATCCAGTGCCATGACAAGGGCGTTCTTGTGCTTCGACGCCAGTTCGGAGACGTTCTTCTGCAGCCGCACGCCCTGGTACGTCATCGCCAGCCGACAGCCGGCCTCGCCCAGAGCTTCGGCGATGGCCCAGGCCAGGGAGCGCTTGTTGGCCACCCCCAGGATCAGGGCGGTCTTACCCCGAAGGTTGATGGTACGCACCGTCGTTCTCCTAGCGTAAATTCATGATAAGAAGGCCTTTACTCTTACAAGCAGGCTCCCGGCTGTCAAGTCGGCCGGGGGCTACAGCTTCCAGTTCGGGTCGGCGTTCAGGTCCGGGCCGTCGAAACGGCCGCTCTCAAAATGCAGGAATCCGGCGGCGGCGATCATGGCGGCATTATCGGTGGTGTATTGCGGAGAAGGCATGAATACCTTGTAGCGGTGCTTCTTTCCCATCGCCTCGAACCCGCGGCGCAGCCGTGTATTGCAGGCCACTCCGCCGGCCAAAAGGACGCTGCCGACCTGCTCCCGCTTCATCGCCTTCAGCGTACGGCTGATCAGGGCGTCCACCGCCGCCTTCTGAAAAGAGGCGACCAGATTTCGAACCTCCTCTGAAACTTCACCACCGGTTGCCGACTGATGGTCCATGTCATGGTTTTTTGCAAACCGGCGAACCGCCGTCTTGAGACCGCTGAAGGAGAAGTCCAGGGAACGGTCTTTCATCCAGGCGATTGTGAACGGCACCGCCGTTTCGTCGGCGCCTACCGCCAGCCGGTCGATCACAGGACCGCCCGGGTAACCGAGGCCCAGCAGCTTGGCCACCTTGTCGAACGCCTCACCGGCGGCATCATCCCGTGTTTTCGCCAGCGTGTAGTACACCCCTTCTTCCGGGAGAAGGAACAGGGAGGTGTGTCCGCCGGAGACCACCAGGGCAACGGCGGGAAAATCGATTCCCGGGTTCTCGATGAACACGGAGCGGACATGGCCCTCCAGGTGATTGACTCCGACCAGCGGTATCTGCGACTGCCAGGCGATCGCCTTGGCGGCGTTCAGCCCGACCAGCAGGGAGCCGACCAGCCCGGGGCCGGAAGTTACCGCCACCGCGTCAAGATCACCGAAACCTATCCCGGCCGTTTCAATCGCCTGTTCAATCACCGGGCCGATAGCCTCCACATGCTGCCGGGAGGCCAGTTCCGGCACCACCCCGCCGTATTTGGCATGGATATCGATCTGGGTGGCGATGACCGACGACAGCACCTGGCTGCGGTTCCGGACAACCGCGGCGGCGGTTTCGTCGCAGGAACTCTCGATACCAAGTATGGTCGCCATCAGGTTCAGCCTCTCATCGACTGAACAGCGCAGCCAGCGACTCGCTGTACGGCGGTCGCGCCAGCCCCTTGTCGGTGATGATGCCGGCGATATATTCCGCCGGAGTGACGTCGAAGGCCGGATTCATCACGCCGACCCCTTCCGGGGCCACCGGCACGCCGAACATGGAGGTCACCTCGCTCGGATCCCGCTCCTCGATCGGGATGCGGTCTCCGTCGGGGCAGCTCATGTCGATGGTGGTCAACGGCGCCGCCACGTAGAATGGGATGCCGTGCGCCCGAGCCAGCACAGCCACAGGGTAAGTGCCGATCTTGTTGGCGATGTCGCCGTTGGCGGCGATGCGGTCCGAACCGACTACCACCACGTCAATCTCACCGCGGCGCATCAAGGACCCGGCCATACTATCGGTGATCAGGACGGTTTCGATGCCGTCCTGCATCAGTTCCCATGCCGTGAGCCGGGCGCCCTGAAGGAACGGCCGGGTCTCGTCGGCCAGCACCCGGACGTTCTTCCCTGCTTCCACCGCGCCCCGGATCACGCCGAGGGCGGTGCCGTACCCGGCGGTAGCCAGCCCGCCGGCGTTGCAATGGGTCAGCACGGTCCCCCGGTCCGGCACCACCTCCGCTCCGAACCGGCCGATTGCACGGCAGGAGTCCAGGTCATCGTCGTGGACCGTCTGGGCCAGGGTTTCGATTTCAGCGGCGATGTGACCGGGATCGCGCCCGGCGGCCAGCCCGGCGTCGAGGGTTTCCCGGACCCGGTCGATGGCCCAGAACAGGTTTACAGCTGTGGGCCGGGCATCGGTGAACAGCTGAAACAGCTGTTCCATCCGTTCCCGGAACCGGTCCGGCGGCAGGGCGGCGGCTGCGCTGGCACCCAGGGCCAGTCCGAATGCCGCCGAAACCCCGATGGCCGGAGCCCCCCGGACGACCATGTCCCGGATGGCGGCAGCCACCTCCTCCGGTTCCCGAAACACCAGGTAGGTCTCTTCCCGGGGCAGTCTGCGCTGGTCGATCATCCGCACCCCTTCCGGGGTCCTCTGTACCGTAATGAACATGGCATGCATTATAAACGACCTGCTTGGTGCTATCCTCGGTCCCGGCTCTTTCCGTCATGAGGTGCTCCATGGCTCGCGAAAGAAAGGAAGAGTTCCGCACGTCTTCGGATACCGTGGTCAAGCGCGTGTACACCGATCAGGACCTGTCCGGACGGCGCTACGACGACGGCCTGGGCGATCCTGGCGATTTTCCGTTCACACGCGGAGTCCAGCCGACCATGTACCGCGGCCGCCTCTGGACAATGCGGCAATATTCCGGGTTCGGCACCGCCGAAGAGACCAACAGGCGATTCCGCTACCTGCTGGATCAGGGCCAGACCGGACTTTCGGTCGCCTTCGATCTGCCGACCCAGATGGGATACGACTCGGACAGCCCTTCCGCCTCCGGCGAGGTCGGCAAGGTCGGAGTGGCGATCTCCTCCCTCGAGGACATGGAGGAACTGTTCGAGTGTATCCCCCTGGACAAGGTGTCCACATCCATGACCATCAACAGCACCGCAGCGATCCTGCTGGCGCTGTACGTGGCGGTGGCCCGCCGCCAGGGCGTGGATCCGGTTGCGGTCTCCGGCACCATCCAGAACGATCTGCTCAAGGAGTACATCGCCCGGGGGACCTACATCTATCCGCCGGAACCGTCCCTCCGGATCACCACCGACATCTTCGCCTGGTGTGCCGAGAACGTTCCGCGCTGGAACACCATCTCCATTTCCGGATACCACATGCGGGAAGCCGGCAGCACTGCGGTCCAGGAGGTCGCATTCACCCTGGCCAACGCCATCGCCTATTGTGAGACGGCCATCGCCCGGGGGCTGGCGTTCGAATCGTTCGGCAAACGGTTGTCGTTCTTCTTCAACGGCCACTCCAATTTCTTCGAAGAGGTCGCCAAGTTCCGGGCCGCCCGCAGGCTGTGGGCCACCATCGTACGGAACCGGTTCGGTGTCACCGAACCGTCCCTGGCCCGGCTGCGCTTCCACACCCAGACCGCAGGATCATCCCTGACGGCCCAGCAGCCGGAGGTCAACGTGGTTCGCACCGCCCTGCAGGCCGCTTCGGCGGTTCTGGGCGGAACCCAGTCCCTGCATACCAACTCCATGGATGAAGCGTTGGGACTGCCCACCGCCCATGCCGCCCTCCTGGCGCTGCGCACCCAGCAGGTTATCGCCTACGAAACAGGGGTGACCGATACCGTGGACCCGCTGGCCGGCTCGTATTACGTGGAAGCACTGACCGACTCCATCGAGGAGGGCGCCGCCGATTACATCCGTCGTCTGGATGATATGGGTGGCGCCGTGACCGCCATCGAGCAGGGCTTCCAGCAGCGGGAGATCCATGAAGCGGCGTACCGCCGGCAGAAGGCGGTGGAAGCCGGGGACGATGTAGTGGTCGGCATCAACATGTTCACCGAAAGCGATCAGGACAGCCCCAAGCCGCCGGTGCTGCGGGTGGACGAGCGCCTGCAGGCCAGGCGGGCCGAAAAACTCAGGGCATTGCGGGACCGCCGGGACAATACGGCAGTGCATGCCGCCCTCGATACGCTGGAAGCGACGGCCCGGGGTGATGCCAACCTGATGCCGTCGATCCTTGCCGCGGTGGAGAGCGAAGCGACACTGGGCGAGATCGCCGACCGCCTTCGCAACGTGTTCGGGAAGTACCACGAAAGTTTTAACTTCTGATCGGAGAGCGCGATTGAGGCCGATTCTGAGGATCCGGGACCTGGGGGTCGAATACGACGGCCCGAACGGCATGATCCGGGCTGTGGACGGCGTCGGCTTCGACCTGATACCGGGGGAGACCTACGCCCTGGTCGGGGAGTCCGGTTGCGGTAAGACCGCCACCGCCCTTTCGATCCTGCGCCTGGTGGAACCGGGAAGGATCACCGCCGGCACGGTGGAGTTCAACGGCAGGGACCTGCTGCCATTGTCCGACCGGGAGATGCAGAAGGTTCGGGGAGGGGAGATCGGGATGGTCTTCCAGGAGGCGGCTGCCGCCTTGAACCCGGTCATGAAGATCGGCGCTCAAGTGTCGGAAGCGATCCGGCTCCACCGCGGATTGTCCAAAAAGGAAGCCTGGACCGAATCGGTCCGGCTCCTAAGAGAAGTCGCCCTGCCGGACCCGGCCCGCCAGGCCCACGCCTATCCCCACGAGTTGTCCGGCGGTATGAAGCAACGTGTGATGATGGCGATCGCCCTGTCCTGTTCGCCGTCCCTGCTCATCGCCGACGAACCGACCACCGCCCTGGACGTCACCATCCAGGCCCAGGTCCTGGCGCTGCTGAGGGACCTCAGGGACCGGCTCGGCCTGACCATCCTGCTGGTGACCCACGATCTCGGCGTCGTAGCGGAAAACGCCGGCCGCATGGGGGTCATGTACGCCGGGCGGCTGGTGGAAGAGGGTCCTGTGGATCAGGTATTCAGGAATCCGGCCCATCCTTATACCCGCGGTCTTCTGGACGCCCGCCCTCTCCCCGGGGACGGAGACGGCGGCCCGGCCGGCCGGTTGCCCGTTCTGGAGGGGACGGTCCCCGATCCTTCCTGTTACCCGGCCGGTTGCCGCTTCCACCCCCGCTGTCCGGAACGGTTGCCCCGGTGTGACTCCGAAATGCCCGAGAACGTGGGCCACGATCCCGGCCGGCGGGTCGCCTGCTTCCTTCATGACGGCGAAGGGGTGAACGGATGATCGGCGACGACCTGGTCCGGGCACGCGGTCTGGTCAAGCGGTTCCGGACCGGCCGGCGCCTGCTGGGGTCCGGCGGCCACCATGTTCACGCGGTCTCGGGCATCGACCTCACCATCCGGGCCGGCGAGTTCTTCGGGCTGGTAGGGGAGTCCGGATCAGGTAAATCGACAACCGGCCGGATGCTGATCAGGCTCCTCGAGCCGGACCAGGGCTCGGTGGAGTTCGACGGTACCGACATCCTGGCCCTTCCGGAACGGGAGCTGCGCAGGTACCGGCGTCATTTCCAGATAATTTTCCAGGACCCTTACGCCGCCCTGAACCCGAGGATGAAAGTCCGTACGCTGGTGGAGGAACCGCTCAAGATCCACGGTATCGGCGACGGCAGGGCCGACCGGCTGGAGCGCGTCGAGAAGCTCCTGACCCAGGTCGGCCTGGACCGGACCGCCATGGACCGTTATCCCCATGCTTTCTCCGGCGGGCAGCGCCAGCGCATCGGGATCGCCCGGGCCATAGCCTGCTCACCCCGGTTCCTGGTGGCCGACGAGCCGGTCTCGGCGCTGGACACCCCGGTGCAGGCCCAGATCATCAACCTGATGCTGGACCTGAGGGAGCAACTTGGCCTCGCATTTCTCTTCATCGCCCACGATTTGAACCTGGTGCGGCGGGTCTGCGACCGTGTGGCGGTGATGTACCTGGGGAAGATCGTGGAGGAGGGAGGGGGAGCCGACCTGTACCGCACTCCCCGGCATCCGTATACCCGCGCGCTGCTGGCCTCGACCCCGTCCCAGGTGCCGGGGGCGCCGGTCGCGCCGGCGGTGACCGGCGAGCCCCCTTCTCCTGTGTCGCCACCGACCGGTTGCCGATTCCATCCCCGCTGTCCGGTTGCAGTGGATGTATGCTCGGCATCGGAGCCTGCGCTCATCGACATCGGGGCAGGCCGCAAGGTGGCCTGCCACCTGGAGTGAAACCATTTACCGGGCTGCTGCGTAATATGAGTCTATCGGCACAGTCGGCGTTTCCGTTCCCCACGAGGGTTGAGGTGCTTATGTTCTTCCGAAAAACAGCCGTTGCTGCGGTTCTTGCATTGATCCTGGCCGCACTCATGCTGCCGGTCGGCGTCATGGCCCAGGAAACCCGGGACCTGGCCCTCATGGACGCCCTCAAGATCGCCCTCGAAAACAACCTGGACCTGGTCTCCGCCCGTTACCGCCCGGAGCTGGCTGAACAGGACATCGAGATCCAGCAGAGCAATTTCGATCTCGGACTGCAGGCCCAGGCCAGGCACAGTGAGTCGGTGCAGGCCGCCACCCAGTCTTCAACCCTGTCCGGCAGCACGGTGGACACCGGCAGCGTCGGCATCCAGCAGAATCTGAAGTTCGGCGGCAACTATACCGCGTCCCTGGCCTCGGTCCGCCAGGAACAGGCCGGCGCCAACGTTCTGGCCCCGACCTCGTATTTCACCACCCTTTCATTCAATTTCAACATCCCGCTCATGAAAGGTTTCGGCGTCGAGGACACGACCGAGCAGCTGATCCTGAGCCGCAACGCCCTGGACGTCAGCCTGCGGGACCTGGAAGGGAGCGCCGAACAGGTCATACAGAACGTTGAGGTCGCCTATTGGAACATGGTGGCCTCCCGCGAGGCGCTCCGGATCTCCAGACTCAGCCTGACCAGGGCCAAGGATCAACTGGCGCTGAACCGGAAGAAGGTGGAAGTCGGCACCCTGGCGCCTATCGAGATCACCCAGGCCGAAGCAGAGGTCGCCTCCCAGGAAGAAAGCGTCATCGTGGCCGAGACCGGCTTGCGGGACTCGGAAGACGAGCTGCGCCGGTTGCTGGCTGTGCCTGAAGGTGATCCGATGTGGGAGCAGGAACTGATCCCTGCGGAGTTACCGGAATACCGGGAAGTCCAGGTCGACCTGGTCGCTGCCCTGGAGCAGGCGATGGCGTCGCGGCCGGACGTCTATGCCGCCCAGCAGGCGGTCCGGGACAGGGAGCTGAACGAGAAGGTTGCCCAGCGCGGTGTGCGACACCAGTTGGACTTCGATGGCGGCTACTCGCCGACCGGCGCCAGCCTCGCGACCATCGATTTCAGCGATCCGCTGAACCCGATCATCACGGGGAATCCGTCACTCGGTGATTCGTTCTCCAACCTCCCGGATCTGGATCAGTACAGCTGGAACGCCCAGTTCACCTACCGGGTGCCGATCGGGAATCGCCAGGCCAGGGCAACCTACGCCCGGGCTAAAATCGGCACTCAGCAGGCCGGCACCGATCTGATGAACCTGGAGCAGTCGATCCGTGTGGAAGTGCGGCGGGCCGCCCGGGCGGTGGAATCCGGCGTCAAGCGGGTTCAGGCGGCGAAAGTCAATACGGTCCTGCAGCAGAAAAAACTGAATGCGGAGCGGAAGAAATTTGAAAACGGCATGAGCACGTCATTCGAAGTCTTGACTTTCCAGCGAGATCTGGCCAATGCCGAACTGTCGGAAGTCCGCGCCCTCCTGGACTACGTCAAATCGTTGACCGATCTCGAAAAGGCGAAAGGAACCCTGCTGGAAGCCCGCGGCCTGACCCTCTGACGCCGCTGCGGAAACAGGACCGCAGCCGGTTCCCGGTTCCCTTGACAGCATAAATACGCTGGCGTAACATCCGGAATGCTCTAAAACGGTATGGAATACGGGCTTGCGCGTTCCGTATCCGTGCGTGAGCATGGTCCGTTTTATACAGGGAATGAGACTGCTTTCAACTGAATCTTCGAGAGGTGTAATCGATGGACTTCATGGGTGACCTGTTCAACAAATACCAGCAGGGTGGACCTGTTATGCACGCGATCAGCGTTTTGTCTCTGGCATCAGTGACCACCATCTTCTACAAGCTCCTGGTGTTCTTCAAGGTCAAGATCAACACCAACGAGTTCATCGGCAAGATCCGCAGCGCCCTCCTGAAGGGCAACGTCCAGGGCGCGATGAAGGCCTGTGAAAGCTACAAGGGTCCGATCGCCGCCATCGTGAAGACCGGGCTCCTGAAGCACGGTTCGCCCCGGGACGAGATCGAACGGACCATGGAGAACGCCGCCATCCACGAGGTCGCTTACCTTGAGAAGTTCCTGGCCGTTCTGGCCACCATCACCAACATTGCCCCGATGCTCGGCTTCCTCGGCACCGTGGTCGGCATGATCATCTCCTTTGACGTCATCGCCGAGCAAGGCTTGAACAACCCGGGCCTGGTTGCAAGAGGTATTTCGGTGGCGCTGCTGACCACCGCATACGGCCTGATCGTCGCGTTCGTGACCCAGCCGTTTTACAACTACTTCACCTCCAAAATCGCCGGCCACGTCCGTGAAATGGAGACGGTGTCCAACATTCTCGTGGAAACCTACGACGAGATGGACCGGATGGGTTCCAAAGCCTGATTCAGGAGGACCTCCGGAAATGAAGATCATCCGGCAACGGAAATCGGAAGCGATCATCCCCACCGCATCGATGGCGGATATCGCATTCCTGTTGATCATCTTCTTCATGGTCACCACGGTCCATGATGTCGACCGCACCAGCATCAACCTGCCCTCGGCGGTGACCAGACAGAAGAACGAACAGGGTTCGGCCATGGTGGTGCTCTGGAAACAGTCCGACGGAGAACTGATCTACAAGTTCTCCGACGGCAAGGAACAGAGTTCCGTGGTTCGGGGCCCCGGCGACATCTACCTGGAGGCGTCCCGCCTGACCTTCAACAACAAGGACAAGCAGTTCGTCATCAAGGCCGACCATGACATCCGCTACGAGAAGATCGACGAGATCATGGACAACCTGAGGAAGGCGGGGGCGACCAACCTGCTGCTGTTGGCCCACGGGAAGTCGGAAGAGAAAGGGTGACCCGATGAAACTCGACCGCAAGAGTGAAGCGCCGGAGATCCCAACCGCCTCCATGGCGGATATCGCATTCCTGCTGATCATCTTCTTCATGGTGACGGCGGTATTCTCGGCCACCAAAGGTCTGGAGCTTAAGCTGCCCAGTGACGATGAGCAGGAACAACGCGAGGTGGAGGAAGAGGAAGCGGTCTTTATCCACGTCTACGGCGATCATCTGCTGGTGGACTGCAAGCCGATGGAAGTGGCGGATATCCTCCCATATCTCCAGCCGAAACTGATCCGCGACGCCCAGAAGCACGTCATCCTGTACACCGATTCCGAAGCGAAATACGGACGGATGATCGAAGTTTACGATGAACTGGCCAAGACCAAAGTTGCTGAAAACCCGTATCCGTTCACGGTGAAGAACATCTCGATCCCCACCCAGAGCGAGGTGCAGAATTTCATCGAGATTTTCGGGTCCAATCCGTTCGAGACCCATTGTCAGGAGTAGTGGCATCCTGAACCGGCGCCGGGTAGACTGAAGATAAGAAGAAAGGATTTCCTGAATGACCGAGCAGCAACAGGCACTCAGTCTTGACTCCAAGCTACTGGCCGAGGATGCGCTCTACTCCCGGCTCCTGCACAGGAAAGATGACCGCAAGTTCTTTTGGATCTCCATCGGCCTGGCCATCCTCGCCCACGCAGTTGTCTTGGTGATCCATTTCCCGGACTTCAAGCAAACCATCGTTCCCGAAAAGAAAAACACGATCATAGTCAAGAAATACACCCCGCCTCCGCCGCAGGTGGAGAAAAGACAGATCGTAGAAAAGAAGATCACCAAGAAGGTACCGCTGCCCGATCCGACTCCCGATGAGCCGGAACCGATCCGGGAGCCGGAGCCGGAGATCCTGCCCGATCCGATCCCGGACGATATGGATGTGCTGCTTGGTGAGCCGGAGCTGCCGCCGCCGTCCGGTCCGTTGCTCCCCGGTGTAGGCGGGGTGACCAATCCGGTGAAGCTCGAAGAGTTCTATGTCCAACCCAACTACCCGGAACTGGCCCGTCAGGCGCGGCTGGAAGGGACTGTGATCCTGCAGGTTGTCATCCAGAAAGATGGATCGGTCTCCGAGCCCCAGATTCTTCGGGTCGATAAGTCAAGTCTTGGATTCGAGCAGGCTGCCATCGATGCCGTTACCAAGTGGCGGTACAAGCCTGCGGAGCAGAACGGCAAGCCGGTGGCGGTCTATTTGACGGTGAATGTCCAGTTCTCTCTGCATTGATGCGCTGAAAACCCCAGAAAGTCGGGCCAGGCCTCATCGGCCCGGGTTTTGCATTAATAACTAACTGAAGGGGCGTCGATGCCGATTTGGCGTAGGCGATCAGGTATCGAGACGAGGTGTCAAATGAATAAACTCAGCCTAAAAGCGATGCTGGTGATTACCCTGGCGGCTTCTTTCTGCATGGCCGGCGTGGTCATGGCTCAGGAAGAGGCCTACCAGAACGGCATGAATTACTTCAAGTCCGGCAAATACGTAGAGGCGGCCGCTGAATTCCAGGCGCTGGTGGATGAAGCCCCGGCGTACGACTACGGCTACTTCATGCTCGGCAACTCCTTCGTGAAAATGGGCAAGACCGAACAGGCGATAGAGAACTTCAAGCAGGCTATCGAACTGAACGGCGAGAAATACGTCTACCATCACAGCCTTGCCACCGCATATCAAAAATCCCGCCAGCACCGCATGGTGGTCGAGACCTTGAACAAGTCCGAGAGCGTCCTTGAGGATCGTTATAAACCGGCGTTTTACACGACCCGGGGCCAGTCCTATTACGCCCTCCAGAAATGGTCCGAGGCGATCAGCGACCTGGAGAAGGCCAAGGCGCTGAAGCCGACCGAAGGGGTGCTGACCTCGCTGGGCGTGTCCTACTACAAGATGGGCCACCACGAGAAGGCCGCTTCCGCTCTGGAGAAGGCGCTTGCGAAAAACCCGAAGAACGTCACCAACAACCAGCTTCTGGCCGAATCCCTCCTGGAGGTCGGCAAGAGCAAGAGCGGTTCCGCCAAGGCATCGGCCTACAACCAGGCCCTGGCCGCCGCCGAGCGGGTTCTTGCCATGAAGCCGGGTAACTTCGACGCCGTCAACCTGGTCGGCCGGGCCGCCCTGGGAGCCGGCGATTACGGCAAGGCCGAGCGTTCCTTTACAAAAGCGCTGACCCTGAAGCCCGATTACTGCTTCGCCATGATGAACAAGGCCAAGGCCCAGATCGCCGTGTCGAAGTGGAACGAAGCCGAGGGCACTCTGAGACAGGCCGACAAGTGCGACTCCAACAACGTGCTGGTTCACGAGAGCCTCGGCTTCGTGCTGCGGAAGCAGAAGCGGTTGCAGGAAGCGCTGACCAGCTATGAGGCGGCGTACAAACTGAAACCGTCCGCCTCCATCAAGCAGGCGATTGAGGAAGTCAAGACCAACATCGAAGTCGGCGAGCACAACAAGGCGATGGACGACCTGGACGCCAAGCAGAAGGCCGAAATCGCCGCGGAAGAAGCAAGAGTGGCAGCAGAGAAGAAGAAGCTGGAAGAGTGGGAAAAAACCAAGGAAGATTAATTGGGGACATTCCACATTATCTTCAAATAGCACAAGGGGCCGGGCAATCGCCTGGCCCCTTTTGTATCAGTGACACCCTTGACTCCTTTCTGTCCTCCCCTCACAATGTCCATTCGCGAGCGGCATGACGCCTTGAAAGGGAAGACGGTGCAAATCCGTCGCGGTCCCGCCGCTGTAACCGGGGACGAAAGCCGGGAATACCACTGCCCCCACGGGGTGGGAAGGTCCGGCCACTAGGATGATCCGGAAGCCAGAAGACCTGCTCGCGATGACAGCTGATTCACCCTTCGTGGAGAAAGGGGTTCGATCATGAACCATCGCGACATTCCTCTGATGCTCTGCATCCCGATTCTGGTGCTCTCCCTTCCTGTCATTGCTGAAGATCCGCTGGAAACCGACCAGGAGGAGAAGGTGGTGGTGACCGCCCACCGGGAAGAAATTCCCGAAGACCAGGTCGGCAGTTCGGTCACGGTGATCACGGCTGAACAGTTGGAGCAAAGCGGCAAGACCATGGTGCTGGACGCCCTGCGGTCGGTGCCGGGCCTTGAGGTGGCCCGTAACGGCGGGCCCGGTGGTACGACGTCGGTGTTCCTGCGAGGCGCCAACTCGGAGCACACCCTGGTGCTGGTGGACGGGGTGGAGGTCAACGATCCGATAGCCCCGACCCGGGCTTTCGATTTCGGGAATCTGGCGGTGAACAACATCGACCGCATCGAGATTCTCCGTGGGCCCCAGAGCACCCTGTACGGCTCCGACGCCCTGGGCGGCGTAATCCACATCATCACACGGAAGGGCGGGGGCGAGCTCTCCGGTTACCTGTCCGCCGAGGGCGGCTCGTTCTCCACCATGAGAGCTACCGCCGGAGTTCATGGCGGCGGGGAACGGTCGTGGTATTCCGTATCCATCGCCAATCTGAACACGGACGGCATTTCGGCCGCTGACGAGGCCACCGGCAACAGTGAAGCCGATGGTTACACTAACCGGTCGCTGTCGGCACGTATCGGCCACCAGGTTACGGCAGATCTCGCCCTCGATCTTTTCCTGACCGGATCGAGCTCCGACACCGACCTGGACAACTTCGGTGGCGCGTTCGGTGACGATCCCAACAGCGTCGGCGAAAGCGAGCAGTTCACCGCCATGGCCCAGGGTGTGCTGACGCTTCTGGATGGTGACTGGCGCCAGAATTTCGGCATTGCCCTCACCGACTACGACCGCAGCTTCCACAACCCGGTGGATGCCGGCCACCCGGCTGACCAGAGCACCAGCCGGTACGAGAGCCGGCTTATGAAGATCGACTGGCAGAACCGGTTGCGCCTGGACGAGAACCACAACCTGGTATTCGGGCTGGAGGCGGAGGAAGAGGAAGGCGAATCGGCGTATTTTTCCGACGGCATGTTCGGGCCGTACACCGATATCTTCACGCGGCAGTCTGCCCGGACTACCGGGTTCTTCCTTCAGGACCACATGAAGGTAGAGGAGAGGCTGTTCGCTACGGTCGGGTTCCGGGTGGACGACCACAATCGATTCGGATCCGAGGCGACTTTCCGGGCGGCGTTCTCGTACAAGGCGGGGGACAACGGAACCCGGTTGAAAGCGAGCTACGGCACCGGCTTCAAGGCGCCGTCCCTGTTCCAGCTGTACTCCTCCTACGGCAACGGCAACCTGTCGCCGGAGGAGAGCAGCGGCTGGGACGCCGGGATCGAGCAGTCCCTGGCCGGCGACAAAATCGTCCTTGGCGCCACCTGGTTCCAGAATGAATTCGACAACCTGATCCAGTTCGACGGTGGATCGTTGACCTACGCCAACATTGCCCGGGCGAAAACCCGGGGCATCGAATTCACCGGGTCGGCAGAACCGGCCGACAGCCTCCACCTGATGCTCGGTTACACCTGGACCGACACCGAAGACCGCAACACCGGCGAGGAACTTCTGCGCCGGCCGGGCAGGAAGTTTTCCCTGGCCGCCCATTACCAGATCACGGCCGGCCTTGGTTTGAACATCGACCTGGTACAGGTCGGCGCCCGGGCCGATCTGGATTTCTCCTCATTCCCGGCATCCCGGGTGGACCTGCCTGAATACACACTACTGAACATGGCCGCCGGATGGCAGGTCACACGGCGAGTCCGCCTGAATGTCCGGATCGAAAACGTACTGGACGAGAAATACCAGGAGATCCTGGGGTATGGAGCGCCGGGGATCGGCGCCTACGCCGGCTTTAAATTGACCCTGTAGGGAAAAGGGGACTGTCCTTATTATTCGTCTATGCCCTCGCACCGATCCGGTCTCTCTGATATCAATGATCCCATGGATGATCGGATCAAGGTGCTGCACCTGGACCTGGAGGTCGCCGGGGTGGAAGATCTCCTGCGAAAACAGGTGCAATCCCTGCATCAAGGCGGTTACCTGCCCCAGGTGGATGAGCCGTTGCGCCTCCTGATGGAGCGTGAGGCGGTTCACAGCACCGCCATGGGTGACGGCGTCGCCTTCCCCCACGCCCGCTGGAGCGGCTGCGCCAAGCCGGTTGTGGGAGTCTCCCGATTGCGCCGTGAGATCGCATTCGGCGACCCGGTGATGGGCCCTGTGGACATGGTGTTCCTCATCCTGGGCCCGGAGGAGGATCCGTCCCAGCACGTCCGACTCCTCAGTCGTCTGGCAAAATTGGTGCAGAAGCAAGAGACTATGGACAAACTCAGAAATGCCACCGGCGAGGTTGATTTCCTGAACCACATCCAATCCAGCCTTTTTTAAATCAGGGCTGGACAGTCCCCGAGTTCCGCCGTAAATAATTCCCGAGCTGTCGGAGCGGGGTTGGCGAAATCTGGGGGGATAACGCCGCCCTGTTCCGATCTCTCATTGCGGCTGCTCCGGCCCCACACCACCTTGCCATCAGCCGGTCCCGGTGTTATTAATCCTGATGAGTCTCAAAAGTCGATCCGGGGGCGAACTGGATTCGACGGGAAAGCAGAGGCTGCAGTAGCACGTCGAGGTGACTCCCTCGTTAAACAGGTCAAAACAATAGTAGCTGGCAACACCAACTACGCCCTCGCAGCTTAATTAAGCTGTGACGTCTCCCAGGTGGCCCGCCCGAGGCGACCTGACGAGACGCCATTAATTCGGGATAGCCGGAAGCTGATGTCTGTAGGCACCCGGTGAAATTTACAGGCTGGCCACATGCTCTCTTGCCGTTCAGCGGGCACGTGGTGAGATAAACAATGAGCCGGCTAAACGTGTAGAAGCTGTAGTACGAACTTTTTCGGACGCGGGTTCGATTCCCGCCGCCTCCACCATTCGACTCGCGCCTCCGGCGCTCGCTCATGGCTGACCAGAGCGCCGCGAGTCGAGTACCCTGAGCGAGCGTAGCGAGTCGAAGGGCGGTTTTGCTCAGGTCCCGACGCTTCCTCCTGACGGGGACCTGTGTTTCAGGTATACATCCTCCGGTGTTCGGACGGCTCCTACTACGTCGGCCACACGAGAGATCTGCCGAAGCGGTTGACTGCCCACAATCGTGGTTCCGGCTCTTCCCACACTGCATTACGTCGTCCTGTATATCTGGTGTACCAGGAGAGTCAGAGAACAAGGGCTGTAGCAAGTCGCAGGGAACGCCAGCTCAAAGGTTGGGGCAGAAAGAAGAAAGAGGCACTGATTCGTGGTGACATTGAGCTGCTGCGCAATCTAAGCAAAAGAAGGCGGTAGCTTCGAACGTTCATCCGATGGCGGCACGACGGCGATTTCCGCCGCCTCCACTATCTCTCCAAAACCGGGGACAATTCTGGGTGTCCATTGGGCACGACTGGGGAATCAAAGAAGGCGGCTAACCATCACCCATTCAACGGCTTAAACATGAAAGTCGCGCACCGCCGCTGTTTCTGAAAATGGCCTAGTTAAGGTTCGATTCCCCAGGCTTCCACTACAGTCTTCCTTGGTACATCTTGTCGTTGATGGAGACTGTCCGTTATCTGGAGTGTGAGGCCAGCCTTTAGGCAGCGCGAGCCGTGCGGCTTGGTGTGGATCGAGCATAGGGCCCCCGGTAAGAGATGAAGAATCTACCGAGGCTCAAGTTAAGCTCTTCCCGGTGAAGGAGCTAGGGGCGGTGCGGGGAGATAGAAAAATCGCTGGACCACTACACCCGGTTGTGATCTGAGTCTTTTGTCAGGGCTTACCTGTTCCCTTGCAGTCCAAGGCGACCAGATAACCGCCCCAGGACATGGGGCCGAGGCCACTCCAGGTAAGAACACAGCGATCATGATCTGCGTCCAGCTTGAAATCGATATCGTATGGTGCTGAAATCTGGAACTCATC
>CALZKF010000038.1:16858-19576 GCA_945787955.1 uncultured Acidobacteriota bacterium
CAGCTAGATGCCAAGTATACTGCCATCCCCATCGCTCGATGTTGTACAGGACATAGAGGCGACCTTGGTGAACATGAGCCTGTAACGGGCGATTAAACCAATCCAACTGCATCCCCGCCTCGTTGAATTCGGTGCCGGCGAGTACGGCAGGATCGGAAACTGTTCCGTCCCGATACCGTTTCTTCATCAGGATGTTTGAATCGTATCGACCTTCCGAATAAAGGACCAGCTGTGTGCCGTCTGCAGCGGTACCTGCCACGTAATGGACGTCGTTGTCATTATTCTGGATCAGCTCCACATCGCCCTGGGGAACGCCCCGTGCGTTCAGTTCCCTAAAACGGACACCGATGTCGTACTGATTCCAGACGGCGAAGAACCGGTTGCCGTCTCGGGCCAGGTCCATGCTGGTGGTGTAGAGCGCTCGTCCACTCGGAATGGTGGAAGCCGCCAGGGGTTGCCGAACGGTGCGTGGAGTGCCGTCGGACTTCAGGGGCTGGACCCAGTTGTGAAACAAACCACGCCACTCCGGGTAGGCCAGCACTGGCCCGGAGGGCCCTGCATTGAGTTGTACCGAGTATAACTCGTCGCTCCCGATCAGCAGGGACGGAGGCTCGAGAAGTTCTCCCTCCTTGTCGAAATGGACGGCCCAGGCTTCGATTCCATCCATTTGAGCGATGAACAAGAAACCGTCATGGACCTTGATTAGACGGCCGGTCGTGTAGAAGGCTCCCCCGTAGAAGGCGTCCGGGAGGGCGAATCGAACTTCTTCTCCCATCGGCCGGCCTTGCCGGTCGATCCTGGTGAAGCGATAGTCCATGTTCATCCAGTCGTACCAGACCACGGCATAGCCGTCTTTCGTAACGGCATGTACTGGCTTATCGGAAAATTCAGCCAGCAGGAAGGGGCCATCGTCGGCGACAGCCAACGAAACGGTCGAGACAAGGATGATCAGGAAACAAGAGAACCGTCGAATTCCGACGTGATTCATCTGAGCCCCCAATTGGGTCCGCCCTATGGGCCTGTTTGTGATTGAAGATATACGGTGTCTGGCTACAGAGGGCAATCCTTATGCATAAGCCCCATGAAAGAGTCGATTCTCCCGGTTATGATTTGCTTGTAGCTTGGGGAGCCGAGAGGGACTCGAAATCGAAGCTGCGTGGTTAACAGCGCCATTATAGAACGACACAGCGAAACGATATTTCATCTTGGCACAGGGACACCTGTCTTTCCGCCTCCACTATTTCTCCAAAACCAGGGACAATTCTGGGTGTCCCTTGGGCACGAGCGGGGAATAGGAGAACTGCCTTAACTAATAGCTAATCAACGGTTTAAGCATGAAAATCGCGCACCGCCGCTGTTTTTGTTTAAGGCCTCGTTAAGGTTCGATTCCCGCCGCCTCCACCATTGATATGGAAAAACGGGGACTGTCCCTTCGGGACTGTCCCCCTTTTTCCATATAGTGTCGGCTCTGGTCATCGGTGTCGATTGTCGGCCTTCGGCCTCTTGTTAAGGCTCGCCTGCGGCGAGCGGCACGACGGCGATTCCCGCCGCCTCCACCATGGATATGGAAAATTGGGGACCGTCCCCGCAGGGGACCGTCCCCATTTTTCCATATGGTTCCGGCGTCGCTCATCGGTGTCGGTGTCCGGCTTTCCGTGCGCAGCCCGCGGCGGTTCCTTTGTGCCCTCGTCGTCCTCGACCCCCCAAGGGTTAGATTTCCACCCGCCGAAGAGAAAGTTCTCTTCTCCATGTAGAATATCGTGCTATGTCCAGAAGATTCCAGAAGCGAGGTCCCCCGAGGCGAGGCGCCGCGTGGTCCGCGGCGATGCTGCTCGCGTCGCTCGCGCTGGCCGGATGCGCGGTGGGCCGGGCGCCTGTCGACCTGCCGCTCCGGGACGTCGAGCCGTTTCGCGGTGAAGGGCGGGCGGAGGTGCCCGACCGCTGGTGGAGCGCGTTCGACGATGCTGCACTTGACCGCGAGGTTGCGCGGGCCCTGGACGACAACTTCTCCCTGATCGTCGCGTGGGAGCGTCTCCGCGAGGCCGAGGCGAGCGTGCGACGTATCCGTTCGGACCGGAGGCCTGACCTTGACGCCGTGGCGGGCGGGTCTTACGACGACGATGGTTTCACGGGCGAAGACGAAACGGTCGTCGACGCCGGGCTTGAGGCGTCGTGGGAGATCGACCTGTGGGGTCGGATCGGTGCGCTCGCTGAGGCCGACGCCCTGCGTGTTTCGGCCGGCCTCGAGGACTACCGGACCGCGACGCTGTCGCTGTCCGCCGAGGTTGCGACGACGTGGTACCGGCTCGCCGAGGCGCGACTGCAGCAGGAGGTTCTGGACGAGCAGATCGAGACCAACGAGACTGTGCGCGAGATCCTGCGCGTGCGCTTCGGCGCCGGACAGATCCGGAGTACGGACGTGCTGCGGCAGCAGGCCCTGGTCGAGGCGACGCGCGCGCAGCGGATCGACAACCTTGCCCGCATCGCCGTGCTCCGCCATCGCCTTGCCGTGCTCCAGGGGCGCCCGCCGCAGGAGGCGCCGGACGAGCCCGACGCGCGCCTCGCCGAGCTGCCTCCGCTTCCCGCGACCGGGCTCCCGGCAGACCTGGTGCGAAGGCGGCCCGACGTCCTGGCAGCGCAGCTGCGCCTGCGGGCGGCCGACCGGGAGACCGCGGCCGCGCTCGCGGCGCGCTACCCGCGCCTGACGTTGTCGGGGTC
>CALZKF010000039.1 GCA_945787955.1 uncultured Acidobacteriota bacterium
CAACTGCCGGCCTGGAGCCGCTGCACCTGCCGCTCCGATCTTCGGACCGGGCCGCCATCGTGTATACCTCGGGCAGCACAGGGAAGCCCAGAGGGGCCGTCCTCAGCCATGGGAACCTGGTGGCGAACACAACCTCCATCAACAGCTACCTCAACCTGACGTCATCCGACAGCATCCTGGTGGTCCTGCCGTTCCATTACGTCTACGGCAAGTCGCTATTGAACACCCACGTGGCCGCCGGCGGCCGGGTAGTCATCGAGAACCGGTTCATGTACCCCCAGGAGGCGCTCAATACCCTGGAGCAGGAGTCGGTTACCGGTTTCTCCGGCGTACCCTCCACTTTCGCAATCCTGCTCAACAAGTCGAATTTCGAAGAACGAGGACTGCCGGCGTTGAGGTACGTGACCCAGGCCGGCGGCGCCATGGCTCCGGCGATGCAGGAGCGGCTTCGGAAAGCGATCCCGGGCAAGGAGATCTACATCATGTACGGCGCAACCGAGGCCTCGGCCCGCCTGGCGTACCTGCCCCCGGCCGATCTGCCGGGCCGGGTCGGCAGCATCGGGAAGGCGATCCCCGGCGTGGAACTTACGGTGCGCAGGGAAGACGGCACGGAAGCAGGGCCGGATGAAGTCGGTGAGCTGGTGGCCCGAGGCGACAACATCATGGAAGGTTACTGGAACGCCCCTGACGAAACCAACGAAGTGCTCACCGAATTGGGATACCACACCGGCGACCTGGCCCGAAGTGACGCCGACGGATTCCTCTACATCGTCGGACGCAGCCGGGAAATGATTAAAAGCGGCGCCCACCGGATCTCACCTAAGGAAATCGAGGAGGTGATCGCCAGGAACGCGGCGGTGGACGAGGTGGCCGTGAAAGGGGTTGCGGACGACATGCTGGGCGAGTCGATCCACGCGTTCATCACATTGAGAGTGGAGGGGACCTGTTCGGAACGGGACATTCAGGAGTGGTGCAGAGCCCGGATCGCCCCGCACAAAATCCCGCACAAGGTTCACTTCATCCAGGCTTTCCCCCGCAACGCCAGCGGCAAGATCAACAAGCTCGCCCTCAGTTCACAATGATCGTGTCGTTAGGCTGCAGATAGGGGTCCTGTGCAGCTGCCGACCCGCTCAGCAGCTTCTTGAGATCGACCGGCATCCGCCAGTCCGACCCGTTCACCGAACGCAGGATCACGGCGTCCTTTTTGGAGTACTCGGTGGTCCCACCGGCCTTCGCCAGCGCCTGCAGGAACCGGGTCGGCTGGCGGAAAGCCAACTCGCCCTGGTCGGCAACCTCGCCCAGGATGAAAACCCGGAAGCTGTTGTACTCCTCCAGGATGACGGTCACCGTCGGCTTGTTGAAGAATTCGGTCAGTTTGGCGGCAATGACGTCCCGAATCTCCGTCGTGGTGAGGCCGACCACCGCAATGTCATTTATGAGCGGGAGAGTAATCATGCCGTCGGGACGCACAATCACCTCCATGGAAACGTCCGGTTCATCCCAGACGAATATCTTCAGGACATCTTCGATACCGACCTGGTAGCCGGGAGCCGGCGGCGGCTCCGGAACGGCGGCTTCCCCGCCGGTTGAATCCTGAGCGACGCCTAGGGAGACAGACATTAGAGCGATCAGCAACCATGTGATCCGGTATTTCATGGTTCAGTGAACTCCTTCCTCAAAAACCTGCGTTTTCAGCAGGCGGTCATCCGGAGTCGCGGGCTCCGGCGGCCTGCGTATCAATCGATCCCAGAGCAACTGGGTCGAAAGCACGCCGATGAACGCCATGTTGTCGGCGTTGGACAGTTTGTTGCGGGTCACACCGTTCTCGCATTTCGCTACCAGCCTCCGGACCTGTTCCACCTCGAACACCCCTGCCTGCTGCACTACGGAATCGGACAGCACCTCTCCCACGTAAGCGGGGGCGGCGGCGCCGAGGAAACCGGGAGCGTCCGGGGCCCGGTAAGGCTGTTTCGGGCGGTCCACGATCTCCCTGGGGATCAATTCCCTGGCGCAACGTTTGAGGACATGCTTCTCATCCAGCACCTTCAGTTTATACCGCGGCGGCAGGTTGTTGCAGAACTCCACCACATGATGGTCCAGGAACGGGAACCGGCCCTCCACCGAGTGGGCCATCAACATGCGGTCCCCCTGGGAGGAAAGCAGGTACCCGGACAACAGGGTGCGGACCTCCAGGTACTGGGCCATGGAAAGCGGGTCCCACCGGGTCGATTCATCCGGCAGACCGGCCAAAAGGCGCTCCACCGCATCGACACCGGCCACTGCACCCGCCATGTCACCGGAGAACATCCTCTTGAGGGCGGCAGCGCTGCCCCAGCGCGGCCGGTGGGAGAACGCCGGATCGTCCAGGCGTTCGATGCCCTGGCCGAAAAATTTCCTGGCCATGGCCCGGGAAGCCACCGGCGAGCGGGCCAGGTACGGGTAGAGCCTGTCCAGGAGCAGCGGCCGGCAGGATGATCCCGGGTTGCGGCCCCAGAACCTGCGAACCTTGGCCTCCCTGAAAATGTCGTACCCGGCAAGAATCTCGTCGCTGCCCTCTCCGGTGAGAACCACTTTGAACCGGTTCTCCCGGACCAGCCCGGACAACAGGAACAGCGGAGCCGGTGCGGTACGGAGCACCGGCCGTTCACTGTGGGAGATGACTTCGGGGAAGATCTCGGCGATCTCCCGTCCGTTGCACATGATTTCGTGATGATCGGAACCGAGGCGCTCCACCATCATCCTCTGGTAGATGGTCTCGTCGAATTCGGCGTCGGAGAACCGGATGGAGAATGTCCTGAACTCGCCGTCGGTGGCCTGCCGGCCCAGCGCGGCGATCAGGGAGGAGTCGATTCCGCCCGACAGGTAAGAGCCGACCGGCACATCGGCCCGGATCATGCGCAGTCGCGTCGATTCCCTCAACCGTTCCAGAAGCCCGGTGGTCGCATCCTCAAGGGATAGATCACAGGAAGCGCCGGCCTCGGGGAAGCGGGGTCGCCAGTATTCCTTTTCCACCGGCGACGGATCCGAGACGGAGGCCAGGTCCAGGACCAGAGTGTGTCCCGGGCGCAGCTCACGAACATCCTCAAACGGGGTCACCGGCGCCACCGTGGTCCAGAAGGTGAACACCTGGTCGATCCCCTCGGGATCAAAGCGTCGCGGGAAATCGGGATCGGCGAAGATCGATTTGACTTCCGAGGCGAAATAAAACCGGCTGCCCCGCCTGGCATGGTAAAGCGGCCGGATTCCCAGCCGGTCCCGGGTCAGCAGCAGGCGGCGGCGGTTTCTGTCCCAGATAGCCATGGCAAACTGGCCGTTGAGCCGCTCCACGAAGCGATCGCCCCACTCCTCATAGGCATGGAGCAGCACCTCGGTATCGGATCTGGTGCGGAACCGGCGGCCCCGGGATTCCAGTTCGGCCTGCAGTTCAACATGGTTGAAGATCTCGCCGTTGAACACCACCCAGATCGATCGGTCCCCGTTCGGCATCGGTTGCCGCCCGCCGGTGATGTCGATGATCGACAGCCGCGCGTGGCCCAGGGCGGCGTCGGCATCGGTGTAGATGCCGAACTCATCCGGCCCGCGGTGCGCCACCGCACCGACCATCCTCTTCAGAAGGCCGGGGTCCGGCGGACCGGATCCGGGCAAACCGATGTATCCGGTGATGCCGCACATCAGTCCGGGTGGATCTCCCCGATCGACTCCACCACCCTGGGCGTCAGGTGGAGGTAACGGGTGGTGCGACGTTTGACATCGATATCCTTGAACACGAACCGGACCTGATCCGCATTGAGGCCGGTGGCCTCGGCCACCTCTTCCGCCGCCACGCCGTGGTTGTGAGCGTAGAGACAAAGGTCCATCCGGTCGTACGGCAGGGCGAAATAGAACTCTTCCTGGCTCTGGGGCATGGAATAGGTATCGGTGGTCGGCGGCCGCCTGCAGATCTCGGCCGGCACGCCGAGGTGCTCGGCCATGGCGTAGACCTGGGTCTTGTACAGGTGGGCGATCGGCTTGAGGTCGGCAAGGCCGTCGCCGCCCTTCACGAAGAAGCCCTGGTCGTATTCCAGCCTGTTCGGCGTACCGGACACGGCGTAGTTCAAGCGGTCGGCGTGGAAATACTCGGTGGATTTGCGGGTGCGCTGCTTCATGTTGGTGGCCGCCACCAGCTGGAGGTACGGCTTCAACGGCAGTCGTTTCTTCTCGATGGAGCCATCCGGCTTTTGTACTACCAGGCTATAGACATTCAGTCTTGCCTTCTCACCCAGAGGCGGGAGCACGATTTTCGATTTCCACGCTTCTTCGAAATCGGGGAAGACTTCACGGATCGCCTCGTTGCGATAGCGGTAGCAGCCCATCGCTTCAAGCGCCGGGCCGATATCCACGACGTCGTAGCCGATGCCCAGCTTCTCGGCCAGAATGGTGGCCAGCCGCAGACTGTCCCCGGACGAGTCATGTTCCGGGAGCATCAAGCCGTGTACCCGTTCCGGGCCGACCGCCGATACCGCCAATGCGGCGACGGCGGAACTGTCGATGCCTCCGGACATCGCCACCACGATCCCCTTGCGGTGCAGCTCCGAACCGAGGCTCCGCCTGATGGAATCCTGGATCCTGGCTGCTTCCGCCTTGTAGTCCAGGTTCAGTACAGCTTTTGAAAACACGTCGTCTCCCGTCTCTCAATAACTTGAAATCTAGGTCTATATCCTGTTCCGGCAACCGTTGTTCCATGATAGGTAGCCCGGTTTGGGGTGTCAATCGTCACTCTCCGCCTTCGCGCCGACACTCGTTGCCTCGTGAATCTGCCAGAGTATATATTGCTGTGCGAGGGCCTATGTCCACGCCGGACGCCCCGCCGTCATGGAACATGAATGCACCGTTTCCAACCGTCTGAACTCACACCGGAGACAGACCTGCTCCTGCACCTGTCGTCGCCCTACAGGACGCCGGAGGGGGTCGGGTCGCGGTTCGCCCGCTGCTCCGATTGGACCGGCCTGCTGGAGGCGGCCACCCGGCACCAGACACTGACCCTGCTGGCCATGGCGATTCATGAACACGCCATGCCGGAAGCGATCCCGGCCCCAGTTGCCGACCGCTTGCGCCGGATACGCCTGGCCGCCGTGGTTACCGACCACTGCCGGGCACGGAACACCAGGGAACTCCTGGACAGCTTCCGGCAGGGAGGCATCGAGGTCATGCTGCTCAAAGGCCAGAGCATCGCCGAACGGCTGTACCTGGACCCTTCAGAGCGGTTCAGCACCGACATCGACATCCTGGTCCATCGGGCCGACCTGGACTCGGCCGGGGCGATTCTCGAAAAGGCCGGCTACCGGTCTTTCCGGCCCGATGTGTTCAGGAACCTGCACTTCCACATACCGTATTTTTCCACCGGGCGGCCCTGGAAACCACCGGTGGAGCTGCACTGGGACGTGGCATACCCCGACGGCCCGGTCCATTTCGACACCGACTCGTGGTGGGCCAGGGGGACTGCCGGGCAGCTGCGGGCCGGGGCCGTGTTGCTGCCGCCTCCCGAGGAGGAACTTGTCTACCTCTCGTTCCACGCCTTGAACCGGGGTGTGATCACACTGCGGCAGGTTGCCGATGTCGCACGCCTCCGGGCTCTGAACAACGATTCCCTTGACTGGGACAGGGTATTCGCCTACGCCGCCGCCACCGGGACAGGAGCATTCTTCAGGGTGGTGCACCGGCTCTCCGAGGCGTTCTGGCCGCTGCCGCCCATCGACCTGCCGCCGCTCCAGGCCTGGCGGCCGGCATGGAAACTGCGGGTTGCCTCCAACCTGCTCTCCCCCGCCACGGTTCTCAGAACCGGTTGTGACGTCTGGTGGCCTTACAAGCGGATTGCCTGCTGGGCGTTGCTCGCCGGCGGCAAGGAGACCCGCGCCACCCTGTTCTCGGTCAAGAACCGGCTGCTGCACGAGATCCACGACGGCGAAAGCGAGGCCGGCCCGATGCGTTCCTACCCGGGGTTCCTGGCCCGCATGCTGGCCGGCCTGCTGTTCTGCATGATGCCCGGGAGGCTGTTTCCGAGCACTCGGGACCAGGTCCATCTGATGGCCCGCCGCGGCGGCATACGCAACCGGGCAGGAGGCACCGGCACGCCATGATGATGTACACACTGCTCATGGTCGTCTGTGTCGAGTACCTCGGCCTGGCTTCCCAGATCGGCATTCTGAAAGCGGTAAAATTCTCGCTGCTGACCAGCCTGGTGCTATTCGTCATCCTGGGCGCCCGCAATCAGTTCAAGGGGCTGTTGCGCTATCCCCAGGGCAAGCTGCTGCTGGCGTTCATATTTCTTACGGCACTTTCCATTCTCCACGGCCTGATCCAATCCTACGCCTTCGAGACCTTCACCATCCAGGTCGGGTACTTCATCCTGTTCGCCAACGTGTTCTGGGCGGTCACCAAATGGACCAGGATCCGAACGGTTGCAATCATCATGGTTCTGCTCCACGGGTACCTGGTCCTGGTGAATTTCGGAAAATTCTTCGTGGGAGTGCGCGCCGGCCGGTTCCAGGCCGGCTACTTCATGGGTGACGGCAACGACTTCGGCTGGAGCCTGGTCACCTTCCTGCCTTTCATGCTGATCGCCTACAAGCGGTCGGGCCACCTCGTGGTCCGGTGCATGCTGTTGGCGTCCTCCGGCCTCATGGTGTTCGGGATCCTGGGCACCGGATCACGTGGAGCCAGCCTCGGCCTGGCGGCCCAGGTGCTTTACCTGGTACTCAACAGCAACAGGAAGGCGATCGCACTTGTGGTAACCACCGTCGCCCTGATCGGCGTCCTGATCTTTCTCCCGGACAGCTACACGAACCGGATGAGCACGATCAAGGATTACAAACAGGACTCCAGTGCCCAGGGTCGCATGCGGGCCTGGAAAGCGGCTGCATTGATGGCCTTGAACGAGCCCTTGGGAGTGGGGGCAGGTTGTTTCAATTCGGCGTTCGGCCGGAGCTACCGGGAACAGGTTGTCCAGGAAGAACAATGGGGAAGCCGCCGCTGGATCTCCGCTCACAGCATCTACTTTCTCACCCTGGGTGAATACGGTTTTCCCGGCCTGTTGCTGCTGCTGGCGCTGCTGTACTTAACCTACCGTCGAACGCAGCTATACATCCGCAACTCGAAAACGGATGTTGACGGCATCCGGGGCCCGCCGCGATACCTGATGGCCCTGAACACCAGCCTGATCGGATATTCGGCCTGCGGCCTCTTCCTCGGCGGGATCAACTACCCACACCTGTTCCTGCTGCTGGGACTGACCGTGCGCTGCTACGCCATGATTGACGACGGGGAAGAACCTAACGCTTTGAAGGCTCCCAGATCTCCAGGCGGGCCCCGGAGATCCACTTCCCGAGCGCAACGATCGCCGCGCAGTTCGCGAGGCAAAAGAAGAACGGAATCCTGAACACGGTTGCCTCCGCTACCTTCCGGGGGCCTTTCCAGCCCAGGACCGCGAAGCTGTAGAACAGCACCTGGATCGCCAGCAGGCCGGCATACAACGGCCGGTGGGCAAGCAGGGTATTGGAAACCAGCGCCACCGCCATCAGGACGCCGGCAAGCCACCGCAGGACCTTGTGGCTCCACAGTTCCAGCGCAAACAGACCGTAGCGCGCCGGGTTCAACAGCCGGCGGAAGTGGAACAGGGTCGTCATGCCCCGCAGGAGAGTCCGGACTTTGCGGGGGAACTCGCCGCGCCGCGCCGGCACCGCTTTCATCCATCCGACGGCCGACGGTTCGGTCACGGCGCGGTACCCTTCCCTGACGGTAACCAGTACAGAAAGAAAATCCGGCGCCATACCGGGGAGGAACGGCACGACCAAGGAGCGGCGCTGGGCGTAAAAGCATCCACTGGCCCCCACGATCGATCCGACCCGGCTTTCCAGGTTGCGGAGGTGCAACTCGTACCGACCGTAAGCGCCCTCGTCACCTCCGCCACGGATATGGTCTTCTCCCGAGACGCAACCGACTGTGCTGTCCTGCAGCACGGCCAGCAGCCTCACCAGAGCATCTTTCTCCAGCATGATGGAGGCGTCGGTGAAAACCACAACCTCCCCGCCGGCTTTTTCGACGCCCAGATTGAGGGCTGCACCTTTCCCGGATCGTTCCGGCAGGACATGCAGCCGGACACCCTGGCCGGAAAATCCGGCGACGATCTCGTCCGTTCCGTCCGAGGAGCAATCCGAGACCACCAGAATCTCCTGATCGCCGCCGTGGGGCTCCAGCTCCAGCAGGTTCCGGAGCTTCTCGCGAATCACCTTAGCCTCGTTGTATACGGGAACGATGATGCTGACCGAGGGTGTGGAGCCTGCCCTCACCCGATCCTCCCGAGACCGGGGCACCGACGCCAGAAGCGTCAACAGGACCGGATAGCCGGCATAGGCATACACGATCAGGCAACAGGAGATCCAGAATATCGCTTGCATGGTCCTCCCCCCGCCGGCGGCAGGTCAGGGGATGCTCCTGGCAAAGTACGGCCCCAGCCAGCAGGTGGCCCGCAGCGGCATCTTCCGCCAGACCGCCATGGCCAGGCGATATTTCGGGTTGGACACCTCCAGGGTCGGCATCTCGGCGCCGTTCCCCAGTACATATTCCCAGTACAGCTGCTTCGAAACGGCATTCCATTTCCGCTTGTAGAACTCGGCGGTGGAACCTGCGGTTGAACGGCCCAGGTGGTAGATCCGGCAACCCCGTAGACAGGCCCGCTCGATCAGTTTCCAGTACAGAAAGTAGTTCGGTTCAATTCTGGAATATTCCCGCCGGGCGTAGGCCCACATGCCCTCCACCGTGCCGGCGTGGAAACCGTCGAACGCCGTGGCTACCGGGGTCCCGCCGAGGTCGGCCACCGATATCTGAACATCCTCCCCAAAGGTTTCGAGGATATCCCGGAAGAACGACCGGGCGTAGATCGGCGTTCCCAACTCCCGCCACCCCCGGCTCAGGACCTCATAGAACCGGTCCAGCAGCTCCGCTCCTCCGGTGCTGTAACTCAGCCCGGATTTCATCGCCTTGCGGATGTTCCTGCGATGCTTGCTCTTGTAGGAATCCCAGATCACATCCGGATCCGGATCCAGGGTCACCGTCATGCTGACCTTGTGGGTCTTCACCGGCAGTGCGGCGTTACTCCGCTCCAGGTGCCTCAACTCCAGGTAGTCGGCATTGAGGGAGTGCACCAGCGAGGAGGCCTCCTCGAGCAAGGCAGCCTCGGTCTCCGGATTGTCCGCCACGACCCCGCCGAAATTCATGAACGGCATGGAGCACAGGATCGAACCGAACAGACGGCTGTTTACGAACACCAACGGCAGGATCCCCCGCAATCCGCCGTCCTCGGCCATGAGGTAGTAGGTCGGATGGCCGAAATTCCTCTCCATGACCCCTTTCCACTCGACCCGGTGGTAAAAAGTCGCTTCGGGCCTCGTATTGACGTAACCGGACCATTCCTCGCGCCGGGAATCATCCAGCAGGGAGACCTTCATCTTTCCTCCGTCCGAACCGTGGAAAAGCCGGCTCGAACCAGCCGCTTCATCTGATTGTCCAGGAGCGAATATGCACCCGGATTAAGGTGGAGTCCATCCCCGCTGTGAAGGTCCGGACGCAGGCTGCGGTCCCGGGGTCCGACCCGCAGCGCCTGTTCAAGGTCCAGCAGCGCCAAACCGCGTGCGGCAGCCAGTTCACGGATCCAGTCATTGAACGTGGCGATCGCCTCCAACCGCTCGGTGGCCGTACTCCGGCCCCTTAATCTGGCGAACATGTCCCTCTGAGCCCGGAACGGCGCGTTCCGCCGGGCCACTGGAATCACGGTGACCAGAACCGGGTTTACTCCGGCCTCGCGGCAGCGATCCACCCAGCCCTCCATCAAGGCGGTATAGGCCCCGTGGTCGCCGGGGAAATAGGCGGCGCACTCCTTGAACAACACGGCGTCCGGTCCCTGTGTCCCCGGCAGTAGAATCCGGTCCAGGATCGGTGTTTTGTCGAAGTCGAACAAACCGCAGTACTCACAGCGGATCTCCCGCAGGCCGGAACGCTCCGGAAAACCGGGAAAATCCCAGTCCCGACCGACTGAAGCGCCTAGGAGCACGATGTTGCGGATCATCCTTTGTCCTTTCACCGAAGGGTTGTTAGTCTACTACCGTTCCCCTGCCTGAGACATCCGATGGAGCCGCGGGAAAGGCATGAAGCAAGCACGAAACCTGCCCGCCGTTGTGGTGCCCGACGCCACCAACCGTGCCGCCCTGACAGCGATCCGCTCCCTGGGGTCCAGAGGCTGCCCGATCAAGGCCGGGGCGCCGTCCAGGGTTTCCCTCGGTGTCGCCTCCAGGTTCGCAAAGGGATTTTTTCGCCACCCTCCTCCGGCTTCCGACCCGGCGGGGTTCACGAGGGCGATTGCCGAACAGCTCCAGCTGACAGGTATCCGTGTCGTCATGCCGGCGGCGGACGTTCCGGCATCCGCCCTTCTGCAGCACCGCGAACTGCTGCCCGGGGATACCCGGTTGATCCTGCCTCCGGAGCAGGCGCTGGAACGGGCCCACGACAAGATCGGGCTCATGGAACTGGCGGCGACGATCGGAGTGCCGGTTCCCTGGGGGATTACCGCCAGGGGTGACTTCCGTTCGGACCCGAGGGCCAGGGATGTGGCGTATCCCCTGGTTCTCAAACCGAGAGTATCGCGCTACCGCACCGCCGACGGCTGGCGGAATGCATCGGTAAGGATCGCCGACGACGCAGGCAGCATGGAACGCTACCTGAACGACTATCCGGAGTACAAGGCTCTGGATTACCTGGTCCAGGAGAAGGTGCCGGGTGAGGGCCGTGGTGTGTTCTTGCTGGCCCGGGAAGGAGACTTGAAGGCGGTATTCGCCCACCGCCGTATCCGGGAGAAACCTCCCTCCGGCGGTGTCAGCACACTGTGCGAGTCCAGAGAGCCGGAGCCGGAGTTGTTGGAGTACTCTCGAAAGCTCATGAGCGCCCTGAACTGGTCCGGCGTGGCGATGGTGGAGTTCAAGTGGGATCCGGAAACCCGCCGCGCCTGGCTCATGGAAATCAACGGGCGATTCTGGGGCTCGATGCAGCTGGCGGTAGCCAGCGGCGTTGATTTCCCTTGGCTGCTGTACCGCCAGGAGGTCCTGGGAGAGAGCGTTATGACGGAGGCCGATACCACCCGGCGCAGGCTTCTCTGGATCCTCGGCGACCTGGACCACTTCCTTATCCGGCTTCGTCGGGGAGACAAGCTGTCGGCGCTATTCCGGGATCTGGTCCGTTCCCGCCAGGGAATCCCGATTGATTTCGACACCTTCCGGGTGAGTGATCCCTATCCGTTCTTCCTGGAACTGTTCCTCATGCTCCGGGATACTGCCGGGTCGATCCTGGATCGCCTCCGGCCCTAGTCGTGCACCTTGCGGGCCAGGGCCGCCGCCCTGCTCGTGTCGTACCGTTCGGAGGCGAACGCCGCGTACACATCCACCGGCTTCTTCGATCCGAATACCACCCGCTGCACCAGTTTGAGAAGCGGCGAAAGGAGCCGGACGAAGGTCGCCGGCACGTACCAGACCTTCAGGTCAGGCCGGCTCTCGCGCAACTTCTCCACCAGGTCGCCCCGGGTCGGGACCTCGGGCTCCAGCAGGTTCAGGACCCCGGGCGTTTCCTCGAAGGCCTCGGCGTAGTGCCGCAGGAGCCTGGCGGCGGTCTTCACACGGCAGATCGCCAGCGGATTACCGGGCCTCCCGATCACCACAAACCGGGGGCCGACATCACGTCCCAGACGCCCGGGAGGTGTGTAATTCTCATAATCAATGAGGGGGCCGGGGCGCACGACTTTGACCTCCATGTCGTGGGCCTGCCCGAACTCCACAGCCAGTTTTTCCGATTCGGCTTTGCCCCAGACATATGGACCCCGCTGGGAGTAGGCCGGGTCCAGTGGTGCGTCCTCGTCGATGGGACGTCCGTACTCCCGGCTCCCGAGAACCACCGCAATGCTGCTGATCTGAACGAACCTGCTCACCCCGGCTGTGTGCGCCGCCTGCAGCAGATTGCGTGTGGCGTCGATCGAGTTGCGTTGATGTTCCGCAATTCCACCTGCGGTCTCGGCGGCGCAATGGATAACCAGATCGGCGCCTAGCACTGCGCTCGGAGGGATATCGTTCCCAAGGTCACACACCTGGTAGTCCGTTCCGGGAATCCGCCCTGTCCAGGGAGGTACACGGCGCACAAGGGCCCGCACCCGAAAGCCTGAACCGATCAGATCGTGAATCAGTGCGGCTCCAAGCAGGCCGGTCCCGCCGGTTACCACGATCAGCCCCCTGTCCCGGCCGTCACCGGGCAGAGATCGCTCCGCCGCCTCGACCTCCAGCCGGGCCTCCTCCTGCCTTATTCCGTTCGCGGCCTGCAGCGCTTCCTCCACCGCTTCACAAATTACGACCGTTTCCCGGATGGAGGCCGGGGTCACCGGGGAAGGCTCGTCTTTCATGATGCTGCGGTGGAATTCCCGGAACAGGGGCGGCAGTCCCTTGTAGGCAATTTTCGAGTTCAGGAACATCGACACAAATCCCAGGGTGCTCCCGACCAGCGTCTGGAGAGTGGTGATATACGGGGCCATGACAGCGGCGATGGCCGAGGCACCCGGTCCCGGTAGCCGGGTAACCGCCCCACTGACGAAGTCGACATTCAGACAGCCGTTGGTGCCGGCCACCTCGAGTGTGTGGCTCACCGGCCGGCCTGACAGGGTCACCATGACGACGCCCGATTTTCCGCCTTTGCCGACAATCGCCTGGACCTCGCCAGCCACGTCCACATTCAAGCCATGGAGTACCGCCGGCGACTCGGTGCCGGCACATTCCTCCAGGAAAGCCAGCAGAGGGTAGACCGCGTGGGGCAGGATATCGAGGGTCTGCTCCAGTGCCGTCAGGTTACGCCTGGCCTGGCGAAAGGAAAAGTAGCTCCTGACCAGGACGACCCGCCCCAGGAGCGGCAGGATCTCGCCCGCCTTCAACGCCCCCTTCTCAAAAACGACCTGATGTCCGGCGCAGACCTTCAGGTCCCCGGCAGCAGCGGTTTCCAGGATCCTGTTCGCCTCCTCCAGGGTCGCTGCGAACGGTTTCTCCACATAGACATGGACTCCGGCCTCAAGAGCCTGGACCGCGAGGTCGGCATGGGTTGCCGGCGGCGTAACGATATGAACCACGTCCAGCTCGACATCCGCCAGCATTGCGGCGGCGTTCGGGAACAGCCGTACGTCCCGAGGGGCCAGCCCTTCCAGGGTCGACCGGTCCACCGCAGGGTCGGCCAAGGCAACCAGGCGGCCGGTACCGGCAGCCTGGATAGAGGCCATGTGGTGGCGACCCATTTTTCCACAGCCGATCAGGCCGATCCTAAGTTGCTTGACATCGCTCATACGGGGCTCCTGGAATCATCGCGTCAGCTGTCGATGCAAAGGGATAATGGGGGTCCTGAACGAAAATATCAAACTCCGAACCGACCGACCGGCGAGCCGGTTGCTTTCCCCATCCGAAAGAACGATCATTTCACCCGCGTAACTCTCGAATTGAGGCATCCCAGGGAGGTCTTTTTGAACGACAGGCGGGCAGGGGGAGACGGATCCGCCATCCTGTGGGTCATCCTGGCGGTCTATACCGCCTGGTGGGTGCTGCAGTACTCGGGATTCCTGTTCGACCCGATGCTGCAGGCAGACGATGCACGGACCAGCCTGTTTCCCCTGCACCGTTTCGGCCCGGAGGGCGCGCTGGCCGACGACCCGATCGCCACCGCCATGCTTGCGTTCATGCCGCCGGCGATCGTCGGCCTTTACCGGATCCTGATTCCGTTCACCGGCCTGTTCGCCGCCGCCAAGATCGTACAGGGCATCTGCCTCATGATCCTGGCCTACGCCTTCGTCAGGATCGTCCGCTCACCCCGGGCGGGGCTTGGAGCCGGAGCGATCTTTTTGTTCCTTTTTCTGCACACGCCTCTTCTTTTTCAGCGCGGGATCAGCGGTGGACTGCCGCGGGGGTTCGCCTTTCCGCTGATGGCGCTGTGGTTTGCCGGGGCGGTCACAGGCCGGACAGGTGATCGCAGGCTGGCCGCCGCCCTGTCCGCTCTGGCCTACCCAAGCAGCATGATCATGATCCTGGCGGCGGAAGGACTGTACGTTCTGCGCAAGGGCATCGACCTGCGCTGCTCCGAACTGCGACACAGACTGTTGCGTTACGGGATTCTGGTCCTGGTCTGTGCTGCGCTGCTGATCCCGTTCTTCGTGTCGAAGAGCGGGGCCGGCCGCATCCACACTCTGGAAGAGGCCAGGAACGAACCGGCATTTTACCGGGACGGCAGACTATTGGTTCTGCCTTTCCCGAACCCGGTTAAGTCGTTCATTCTGTTCTACGCAAGACCGCTGCTGCCGGCCCGGGGTTCGGTGGTGGAAGGAGCGGCTTCCTTCGTTCCCGAGTCCCCGCTGGAACTGGTGGTGCCGCTGCTGTTCACACTGGCCTGCCTGCTAATCCTGATCCGTCGACGATGTCCATTCCCGACGGCGACCGTGGCTTTCGCCTCCGGGGCGGTGGTTCTGTACCTGCTTTCCCGCCTGCTGGCGTTCCGGCTGTATTCCCCGGAGCGGTTCTACAGTTTCACCATGCCTATGGTCGCCATCTTCCTGCTGGCGCAGACCATCGGGCTTTACGGCGGCCCGCAGCCTGACGCGGTTACCCGCCGGCGGCGGCATTTCGGCGTGATCGTCCTGATCCTCCTCGTCCTCGTTATCAACGGTGACGGTATCGTGCCCGGGAAGGACGGCATGACCCTGGACGGCCGGGAACACGCCGACCTGTATCGCTTCGCAGCCGACCTGCCCAAAACGGCGCTGTTCGCCTCCCATCCCCTTGACGGTGACGATATCCCGCTCTGGGCGGCCCGGTCCACGTTGGGAGGATTCGAGACACTGCAACCCTGGTTCGTCGACTCGTGGCGCGAGCAGAAAGAGCGGACCTTCCGCACCCTGGGAGCTCTGTACGCCGGCGACCGCCGGGAGGTCCTGGATTTCTGCCGGCAGTTCGGGGTGACTCACCTGCTCTTGAGCCGGGAACGTTACGGGCCGGACTACGCCGAGAAAGCAGGCCTGTTCGAACCGTTCGATACCTGGCTGGCCTCCGCTCTGGCCGGGGTCGGCCGCGAGGACCTGGTGTTGTCGTCGCCGCCGGAGCAAGCGGTGGTGTTCGCATCCGGGGATTACATCGTGCTCAGCACCGCGCTCCTGTTCGATGCCTGGGGTACGATGGAACGGCCGGGTACGGAACCGGGCTTATAATGGCCCTCCAATCCCTCGAGGCGTAATGTCGATGCAACCCAGATCAGACCGTGAACCGTTCCTGTCGGTGGTAATTCCCCTTTTCCGGGAGGAGCAACACCTTGAAAAAGTGGTGGCGCGGATCCGGGAGGCGGTGGATCCGCTGCAACAGTCCTGGGAACTGATCCTGGTGGACGACGGTTCTCCGGACGGCACATGGAAGAAGATCCGACGGCTGTCGGAGGAGCATGCCAACTTGCACGGAGTCCGGCTCAGCCGCAATTTCGGCAAGGAGGCGGCGCTGTGCGCCGGGCTTGAACGGGCGGCGGGGAAGGCGGTCGTGGTCATGGACGGTGATCTTCAGCACCCGCCGGACCTGATTCCGGAAATGGTCCGGCTGTGGCGGGACGGCGGCGCCGATGTGGTGGAAGCGGTCAAGGATCATCGCGGCCGGGAATCGGCGGTAAACCGGCTTGGATCCCACCTGTTTTACGCAGTCTTGAACCTGCTGGCAGGGTACGACCTCAAAAACACATCGGACTTCAAGCTTCTGGACCGCCGTGTGGTGCAGGCATGGCTGTCCATGGGGGAGCGCAACCTGTTCTTCCGGGGCATGGTCGCCTGGCTGGGGTACCGCCGGGAAGAGGTGCGGTTCAGAGTGCCGGAGCGGGTCGCCGGAACGTCCGGTTTCTCTCTGGCCCGGCTGGTCCGGCTGGCGATCACCGCCATTTCGTCATTCTCTTCAATCACACTTCATGGCGTCACCCTGCTGGGAGGGATCTTTCTGGTCTTTGCCGTCGTACTCGGAGTTCAGACCGTGGTGAACAAGGCGTCTGGAGAGGCGGTCAGCGGCTTCACTACGGTTATCCTCCTGCAGTTGATCATCGGCAGCATGCTCATGATCAGCCTGGGTGTGATCGGGGAGTACATCGCGCGCATTTTCAACGAGGTCAAACAGCGCCCGCGGTATCTGGTCCGCGACGAGACCGGCGACTCCGGGGATCGGTGAGCATTTCCGTCAAACTGGTCCGCTATTTCATTGTCGGCGTAATCGGTACCGGTATCCACTTCGGTGTGCTCATCATGCTGGTGGAGCTGTTTGGCGTTGAAGCGGTGACCGCCTCCACTATCGGGTTCATCGTCACCCTGATTGTGTCCTACGTGCTGAACCACCGCTGGACCTTCCGGTCCGATCGCAGGCACCTGTCGGCCATGCCCCGCTACACACTCGTCTCCGTCAGCGGTCTGCTCCTCAACAGCGCAATCATGTATGTGACCGTCCACGTGCTGGAGTGGTGGTACATCCTGGGGCAGTGCATGGTCGTGGTAGTAGTACCCCTGACCAATTTCCTGTTCAACTACCACTGGTCGTTTCGTCCCGTGGAGAACCAGGCGGAGGACCGCCCCAGCGTGGAATGAAGAATGGTGATGGCATCCCCGGATCTGTCCCGTTCAACAAGATAAATCGGTCCAGAGAATCCTGAGACGGTTTCAGAAGGCGTTGATCAGGTCATGGCGCCGGTTGTTGCCTACGGCCGGGGTCTCCATCGCCAT
>CALZKF010000040.1 GCA_945787955.1 uncultured Acidobacteriota bacterium
GGGCGGACCGGAAAAAGGGCAGGCAGATGACGAGGGACAGCTACGGTCCTGCCAGGATCATGTTGTATTTCCCCTGCCGATCCAAACAGGTGTCCATCTGGGTGTCCATAACCCGCATGTAATCAATGCCTTCTTCCTTACGGGTCAGCGACCGCAGGGAGCTAACCCTCGTAATCCTCGTAAACGGGAAAGGGCAACGAATTAGAACCTAAATTCCCCTGAGCTAACGCTCGTCCGGGTTCGAGTCCCGGCTCCGGCACCAAAATCAACGGGAGGAGGAGAGAACGGATCTGATTTTAGTCTAGGCCTTGGCCGTTCCTCGCCACACGCAATTCAAGAATTTCCATAAACAATAGTAAATTTGCCCGGGTGTTCCGACTGTAGGTGGCTCAGTTGCGGCTCGAATTCTATCGCCCGCTGCGCGAAGACGCCGGATAAGACTCACAGATCAATCTCCGCCTTCCTTGATATGCGCCGGACGGTAATGCACATAAACCTTGCGAAGCATCTCGACGCCCGAAATGAGCGAGTGTTCCACAACGTCGGCAATCTTGTCTCCATCTTTCACACTCAAATCACCATCGATGCCGATAGTAAGATTTACCACCAGATAGGGACCGAATCTGTGTGCATGGATGTCTTCGATTGACTGAATCTCATCCACATGAACGAGAAGTTCATGGATCCGGCAGGCAATTTCCTCGCTGGGAACATTGTCCATGAGATCCGAAGACGCTTCACGGAGAATATCCATGCCGGTTTTCGCCACGATCAGGGCTACGACCGCACCTGCCACCGGATCGCCCCAGTGGAATCCCAGCATGTTGAGAAGGATACCGGTTGCGGCGCCGGTAGAAGCGAAGATGTCGTTGCGGTGATCCCTGGCCAGCGCACTGATTGCCAGGTTCCCGGTTGTTTGACTGATCCGGTTTGCGTGCAGCATGAGAACGATTTTGGCAACAATCGTAGCCAACGCCGCAACCAGTGCGAACGTTCGTATCGTAAGCTGTGGGGCAGCTCCCACATAAAGGTCGTATGCCGAATTGACGGAATCCCAGAATATGGCGGCGCCCGTGGTAATCACGAAAGCGCCGACGACTAAAGCTGCAATGCTCTCGAGTTGATGATGACCGTAAGGGTGTTCGGGATCAGCGGGCTTCCCCGATAGTCGAACGAAAATTTTTACCACCACGAAGTATATAACGTCTGAAACCGAGTTGATGCCATCGGCAAGCAGCCCTTGACTATGCCCCAGGATTCCGGCGGTGATTTTCGCGATTGCGAGGACCGCATTGAAGAACAGGCCCACATTGACGACGGATTCGGCCGCTCTCTGACGGTTCTTGATGTCGGATATCGGGTCGGTTTTCAAGATTTCGGCAGCCATCAGATGATCGTCTTTCTATAGGTCAGATAGTATAAAGCAGCCGCGTGATAACTCCTTCGCAATCCGAGGGTATCCGAATAGTAACAATCCGGCGGTACTTCGGCTCGCTGTGCAAATGGGCGCGTCCATAACCGAAGGTCAGCGCCCATAGGGACCTGACTCTCGGACTCTCCGTAAACGGGAAAGTGCAACGAATTAAGAAATCCTTGACTAACAGATCTTTCTCTTCGGCACTACAAAACACCTGGGCGAAATCCCGTCCGGATCAGCTCCGCTGCGCCTTCAGCCTCGAGTCTCGGCTCCGGCACCAATGATTGTTAAACAGTACAGGTTGTGACTGGTCTGTGCAGGAGGGGACCTTTGGATTTCTGAACAAGTCGCCGGGGCTTCGTATCGGCAACCGATTCAGGGGCGTAGGGCGCTCCGCTTGTAACTGACCGACACTCCCGAGGGACTGCCCTCGACCGTTGTCTCGAACATGCCGAGGCTGTCGACGTACTCCAGGAAACCTTCCGGGGCGATCAACCAACTTCTGACGTTGTGGGCAGCGAAACAGCCACCTTCCTGCAGTTTTGGTATTACGGCGTTCAGGTAGTTGATGTACCAGTCCTTATCGGCGTCGCAGAAAACGAAATCGAACGGCCCTTCGAGTGCAGGTACCAGTTCGTGGGCATCGGCCAGACGGGCGTCTATGATATGGAGCAAGCCGGCCTTCTCGAAATTATCCAACGCCTTCCTGTGTCGGATCGCGTCGTACTCGACGGTCACCAATTTACCTCCTGTCTTGCTGAGAGCCCACGCCATCCATGTCGACGAGTGACCGGTCGATGTGCCGATGTCCAGTGCGTTTGTGTAGCCGTTCTCGACTATAAGGTCGTACAGCAGCCTGCCGTCGGTCGCCGGAACGTTCTCAAGGTCCCAATCGCCGCCGTTGCTATTCAAGAAATGCCACACCCGGCGGTCGAGATCGGTCTCGAGGTTGGGGGAGGTAACAGGCTCAGACGAGCATGCCGATACAAGTATGAAGATGCAACACGCTAGGATTGTTTGTCGCATGCCCGTAGTATAACAAGCAGGTCTCTGGCCGCGTTCCGTCCAGAAACTCGCCCCACCGCTTCCGTCAGGTGTCCATCTGGGTGTCCATAACCCTCGGACTCCTCGTAAACGGGGAAGGGCAAAGAATCAGGAAAACCTTGGTTTACCGCCCTTTCCCTTTAGTATTTAAAACCCCTGACCGAAAGGTCGTCCGAGTTCGAGTCTCGGCTCCGGCACCGATGCTCCTAACTTCGGGCGCGCGCACGCGCGAGACAGAGCGAGGTCACCATACGGCCGGACTCCGTTCGTTCCCGGGATCACCAAGAACTCGGCAGTCGAAGCGTGGCTCCGACCGGTGGCGGCTCCAGTCGCTGAAGGCGGCCGTCGCGCACGGCCATCAGAACCATGGCAGGGTCGTCGAGTGAGCGGTCGAAAGTGAACTCGACGCGTGTCGGCCCGAAGCGGCCGACCTCCAGTACGCGAACGCGCAAACCGTCCAGATCGACCTCGTAGCCCACCCCAATGGGGGCTTTGCGGCTGCGGATCATCGACTCGAGCCGTGTGGCCATCATCTCGCCGCCGACCGTTTCGAGAACGAACTGGTCGGGGGCGGTGCGATCGTAATGATGCTCGGCATCTGCCGCCGAAAGCATCCACCAATGCCGGGGCAGCGGCAACCGCTCAAGGCGGCGTATGAAGTACCCGTTCCAGCAAGCGGCAAAGTGGACGGTGAGAAAGATGGTTCTCTGATCGGGTACTCCCTCGTCGACAAACGGCGTAGAGCGGACGAGTTCGGCAAGCGACGCCGAACTCCGGCGAAGCTCGATCGGGCCGGTGACCCAACGGTAGGGGGCCAGGGCCAGGTGGATGAAACCGACGCCCAGGCAAACGATGGTCGCGAACCGGCGAACAACCGCCCCCCGCGACCGCAACTTCGTCCACCAGTAATGTAGAGCGATCCCGGTGAGGAATGCGGCGCCGATGGACGGTACGATCAGGTTGCGCCCTCCCGGCGTGCCCGCCGCCAGTGGCAGCATCGAGCCGATGATGCCCAGGACGAGGCGGCCGAGCAGGACCCGCAGCTCTGATGTCCCACTTCGCAAGACGGGCGCCAGGAGCAGGGCGAACAGGAGCAGGCCGCCGACACCCGCGAGAAGGCTGGTCATGCGCAGGGAGTCGGAGTTCCACCACCCGGCCGGTACCCAAAGCAGAACGTCACCGAACATCGCGAGCATCTTGCCCGGCAGCTCCACGACGTAAGCCAATGGGTCGGTCAAGGGGTCAAGGTACTCTGCGCCGCCGTAGGCGCCGCGCCCGAGCATCTTGTACACGACGAGGTATGCCCCGGCGACCAGCACGAGAGGGACCAGGCCCCGAACTCGTTCCGCGATCTTCGCCTTGGGTGCAACGATCTCGACCGCGACCGGGTACGCGAGGACCGCGAGGGCCAGCTCTCCGGCCAGAAGCCCGAGGGCGAACGTGATCAGCGAGAGAAGAAGACTCAGGCGACAACCCTCCTGCCGCCAGCGGAGGTACGCGACGCAACCCGTCAGGGCGAGCGCGGTGGTTACCAGCACCCAGCGGCCCGCGGTCCAGGCCACGTTGACCCAGTGAGCATCGGAGACGGCGAAGATGAACAGCGCCAGCAGAGTCGCCGAGCCAATAGCTGTCTCCGGCACATCACCATCTCCGTTGCGCGGGGCCACAGGCGTCATCCGTCGTAGCCAGGAGCCGTAGACCGCGACGATCAGCAGGTACCACAGGATCGCCTGGATTCTGTATCCCCAGGGACGAAGGCCGAAGATCGCGTGATCCAGCGCGAGCAGGGCCGAGCTGACCGGGCGTAAGAAGTGGACCTTGAGCTGTGGGTGCACGAACCACGGAACAGGTCCACTCTCCATACCCCTTCGGACACCTTCCTTCGAACCGTCCATGAAGCCGTAGAGGTTGAACGGCCCCGCACCAAAGCCTTCCGTGGTTCCCTCCAGGATGCCGAGCTGAATGTAGTCGTCGCCTAAAAAGGTGCTCTGCGGCACGAGCTGGATCGAAAGCACCGCGGCGACTGCAAGAGCAAGCGAGATCGGGTGCCTTTTCAAGAAGCTCATCTATCACACGCCTTATTGAGTGATCGATCCGGCATCGGAACTGGACCGAACATCCAGGTGTCCACGGGGGTGTCCATGCTCCTCGGACGGTAGAGCGCTCCTCGTTCTCCACGTAAAGGGAAAAGGGCAACGAATTTAGCACTTAAAATCCCCCGAGCCAAGGCTCGTCCGGGTTGCTACGCGCACCTTCGGCGTCGACTCCCGGCTCCGGCACCAATTTCTCTTGCTCTGATCCCGTCGCCTGAAGTATTCTCGAGGCATACTTAAAAATGCTTAAACTCTCCAATCGCCTCCTGATCTTTTCGGCGACCCTCATCCCTTTGCTGATGGGGCCGCAGGTTCCGGCCCACAGCCCGACTGTCGATTCGCTCCTTGACGATTGGTGCGTCGGCGCGCTTTCGAATATTGAGGGGCGAATCGAGGACCACGCAATGCAGTTGAGCTGCGGGCACTGCTCGGTATCGACTAACCTCGCTTGCGAGTACGACACCGATTGTTTCGACGAGACTTGCGTCAACCTGGGCAGCAAGAACGAAATTGCCTGGTGGGACAACCGGACCGATGCGGCGGTGAACGACCTGGCGACGGTTGCGGTGACCTGGGACAACTCCAACCTGTATTTCGCGGTCTTGTTCTGGAATGACCCCGATCCGTTGTCCCTTCCTTTCCTGCAGATCGCCATCGATTACGACAGCGGCGGTGTCGACTTGTGGCACGACCCGCTGGGATCGATGGTTCAACCGGGAACCTGCAGCGCTTCCACCGACCGTCACTGCACCACCGACGAGGACTGTTTCTTCTGCCGGCTCTCCACGGAACCAGCCCCGTCCACGCGGGTACGCCCCTGCGGCTCCGGTTGCGACCCGGACATCGGAGACGTCTGCGAGATGTCCCAGACCTGTGTCGCCATCGGAGCTTCACCGATCAACGGCCTGGGGGTGGATGCGGGCCCGCCCTCGGCGGCCGAGCACCTGGTGTTGTTCGATCTGGGCCTGTGGTTGATCGGTGCCGGTGACGCCATGCTGTTGATGGAACCCGGGGTGTCGATCGATCCTTCCAGCCCGTGGGATCCGGTCACGGGTTGTCCGCCGGACTACGCGGGCGACAACACCTATTGCGACTTTCCGATCGTGGTCAACCCCGGAACCGCCGGCGGTCCGGGGGGGCCTCCCGGATCGCTCGAAGTCCAGATCCCCTGGGAAGCGTTCGGTTGCACAGGTTGCCCCGCTGCCTGCTCCTGTCCCGGATTCGGCCCGGGCGTGCCGTTCCGCTTCACCATGACGGTCGTCCGCGGGGCGTTCACCCTGGACTATCGACCCGCCGGGGCTCACGAAGATGAGATCTCCGAGGCGGTCGGGGGGACCACGACGACGAGCCGCGACGATTGCGCCGGCTTCGGTATCGGCAACACCGACTGCGAAATCGCGGATGGCACCACCGACGGTTATGTCCCACGGAGCACGGCGCTTCCCCACGAGTCCGTCCCCGGCGGACGAACGATCGGCCTGAGTGTGAACAAGGCCGGCGGCAATGCCTACACGCTGGAATGGTTCGGCTCCTGTTCGGCAGGAGACGACGACTACGAGATCTACCAGGGCGCAATCGGGTCCTGGACCAGTCATGAGCCGATCCTCGGGGGCTGCAGCACAGGCGGCGCCACCGCCGCAAACATCCCGGATCCCGGATTCAACGCCTATTACCTGGTCGTCCCGACCGACGGTCTCACCGAAGGTTCGTACGGTGAGCACACCGTGACCGGCGAGCGTCCCGTTAGCACCCTGCAGTGCAGGCCCCAGGGCCTGGGTAACTGCCCTTGAGGCTGTCGCCCGACGCGGCTCCAGGATTTCAGCTTAAGAAAAGCAATATTTACCGCTCTTTCCCTTTAGCGCTTAAAATCCCCTGACTGAAAGATCGTCCGAGTTGCTGGTCCTCCGTAGCTTTAGCGGAGGAGGAAGTCTCGGCTCCGGCGCCAAATGGGATCAACGAGTGAGGGGCCACGGGTTGTGCTCGGCCAGCGATCCGCGGGCGTTGTTACACCGATGTGACAGCTTTCCGGCGCCGCCTCCCGCACCATACCTTCATGAAAACAATCTACGGAGGAATTGACATGAAGACTTTGCGAATCGTCGCCCTCGTCCTTGCGGCGTTCCTGGCCGCGACCACCACGCTGCCTGCGCAGGAGGCCGGGCCCGTCGTCTCCCTCGCTGCAAACGAAGACGCGTTCGAGTGCACAGGGGACGGCCTGATATACGTCGTACCCGATGAGTGCATGCACGATGGTGGGAAATCGGCGGCGGGGGATTCCCTGGAGGTCTACTGTCACCTCGGGACCGCGAGATTCTGCCTGTCGGGTGAGGAGTGCCCCTGGCGCGAGGCACCGACCGGCGGAGACGATGAGACCTGCTCGCCCGCCGGGCTCGATGGGGAGTGGATGGCGACGGCGTGGTGTGAAGGATGGTCGGGCTTCAACCAGTTCGAGTGCACAGAATCTGGACAGATCAACCTCCAGAAAAAAAGCGAGGCTGAAATACGTCGAGATCGTGAAGAGCCCGGGTGCTAAAGAGCGTGCCTGCGATGTCGAGTCCCGGCTCTAGAACGGGAAGAACACCGGCACCAGGAACACCAGGAGGGCCAGCAGGATGATGGTCAGCGGGGTTCCTGCCTTCAGGTAGTCGGTGGACTTGTAGCCTCCGGCTCCCATGACCAGCAGGTTGGCCTTGTGGCTGAACGGCGTCATGAACGCAGCGGAAGCGGCCAGGCTGACCCCCATCATCAGTGGGTAAGGACTGATGTCCAGACCACTGGCGGTCTGGATCACCACCGGCGCCAGCAGGACCACCGCCGGCGCCCCATCCAGGCCCTGGCTCAACATACTGGCGAGCACAACCAGGGCCGCCAGGGTGGCGTAGTTCCCCATCGGACCGGCGACCTGTGCAACGGCGTTGGCCATAAGCAGGGCGGCCCCGGTCTGCTCCATGGCCAGGCCCACCGGCAGGACGGCGGCGACCAGGAAGATCGCCTTCCATTCGATGGCGCGATAGACCTCGGGCATGGTGATGGAACCGGACAGGATCACCAGGGACGCCGCAATGAAGGCGGCGGCGTGGATCGGCAGGAGCCCGCCCACCACCAGCGCGATCATCAGACCGAGACAGGAGAACGACCACTTGGCCTTGCTGGTGCGACGTACGGTCTTTCTGCCTTCGGACAGGACCACGAAATCGGGCTCGTCGGCCAGGCGACCGATCCTGTCCCGGGGGCCATGGAGCAGCAGGGCGTCCCCGAACTTGATGGCCAGGCGGGCGAAGTCGGTGTGCAGCGGTTCGCCGCCCCGCCAGATGGCCAGCACGATCAAGCCGTACCGGTCGGTGAAATCGAGTTCCGCCAGGGTCTTGCCGACAACACCGGAACGGGGTGCGATGGCGATCTCAACCATGCCCACATCCTCGGATTCGAGAGAGGGCCCGGTGCTCTCGGTGTCGAACTCGATCCCGCCCAGGTTCTCCATGGAGGTCAGCCGTGAGGGCGGCGTGCCCACCAGCAGCTGGTCCCCGCGCTGGATGACCTCATCGGCCGGGATTGCAAGACGGGTACTCCCTCCCCGGACGAGGCCCGCCACCGTGATCCCGGTCAGCTCGCCCAGCCGGCTGGCGCCGATGGTACTGCCGATGAGCGGCGAGTCGTCCGGTATGCGCAGGAAGTGGAGCTGGTCCAGCAGGTCCCGCAGCGCTCGCAGGCCGATGTCCAGGAGTTTGAAGCCGGGCCGCTGTGCGAACATTTCGATCTGTTCCCGGTCGCCCAGGGCGTAGATCTCGTCCTGGGGGTCCAGCGGCACGTCCCCCAGGTTCTCGCGCAGGATTTCTCCTCCGTGAGCCACGGCGACGATGACCAGTCCGTAACGTTCGCGAAAACGCGACTCACGAACGGTCTGCCCGGCGATGCGGGACCTCTCCCGGACACGGACGTGGACCCCGCTGGCGCCTCGCATGACATGGGGGATCTGGGAAACCTCGGTCTCCCGGATCTCCAGTTCCTGCATGTGGAGCAGTTCTTCGAGATCGGCGGCCGTGCCGGCGACAAAGAGAACGTCGCCGGACCTCAGGACCGTGCCGCCGGTGGGGGTCAGCCGCTCCTTGGTACCGCGTAAAACGGAGACGACCTTGATTCCCAGGGTCGAACCGAGCCGGGTCTCCGCGATGGTGGCTCCGTCCAGCGGTGACGGATCGGGGATGCGGATGGAGAACAGCCGCTCCCGGAGCTGGTAGACCTGGGACAGTCTTCGGCCGTCCTTCGGGGACAGCATGCGCCGGCCGCGATCCGGCAGCAATTTGCGTCCGACGGTGAGCATGAAGATCGTGCCCGTGAAAAGCAGCGCCAACCCGATCGGGGTGAAATCGAACAGGGTAAAAGGCTCCAGCCCCCGTTCCTCCAGCAGCTGGGCGGACAAAATGTTGGGTGGAGTCCCGACCAGGGTCGTGGTGCCGCCCAGGATGGCGCCGAAGGCCAGCGGCATGAACAGCCGTGATGCGGCGATCCCTGCCCGGTTGGCGATGGCGGCCACCGCCGGCATCAGGACCGCGGTGGCGGCGATGTTGTTCATGAAGGCCGACAGGGCGCCTGCCACCAGCATGAGAACCAGGATCAACCGGATCTCGCTGTCGCCGACGACCCGGTGGATACGGCCGCCGATGATGTCCGCCACACCGGTTTCGAGAAGCGCGGCGCCGACGATGAAGACCGACAGCATGGTGATCACCGCCGGGGAGGCGAAGCCCGAAAAGGCCTCGGCCGGGGTCAGATAACCGCAAGCCAGGAGGAACGCCAGACCGAGAAACGCCGTCAGATCCACCGGCAGCTTCTCGGTCAGAAACAGGTACACCATCAACGCGATCAGGGCGAACAGCAGCCCGATTTCGAAGGTCATGAGCTCCCCCTGGTGACAGGTTGACCCGAAAATTGTATCTCAGAATGCCCTCGGGCGTGCCGGTCGCCGACCTCGAATGATAACCGAGAGCGCGAACCGGACATCCGCTACCTGCAGGTGCCGTTCTTCTTACAGGAGCCGGAACAACAGTCGACGCCGTCGACGCAGGGATCGCCCCGCTGTCCGCACAACAGGGTGCACACGGAGGCATCGGCGCAGTCGCCATCCTCGCAGTCGGTGTCCAGGTCGCAGTCGTTGTCGATGCCGTCGTCACAGATCGACTCGCTGCCGGGTGGAGTCCCGCAATCGATCGGGCAGCCGCACGGATCCTCGCCGGCGTCGCAGTTGCCGTCACCGCAGAACACGACCTGGCAGTCGATGGCGCAACTGGTGGAATTCTCCGGACCATCGCAGGGTCCGTCACCACAGCAGTACGGTCCGACCGGCGTGCCATCGCAGGTCCAGAGGTCGGCGTTGCACCGCGAGTCGGCGCAATCCACGGTGTCACCGCAGCAGTACCGCCGGCGCGGGTTGCCGTCCACCTTGCCGCGGCAATCGACTGCGCAACGGATGCAGTCCTCGCCGGCGGCGGGCTGGCAGATGCCGTCGCCACAGGCGGCGGCGCCGGTGCCGCTGATGCAGTCGGTGGGGCATGTGTGGCAGTCCTCGCCGGGATCGCACACGCCGTTGTTGCATGCGGGGTCCGCTTCCGTCGGTGTATTCGCCACGGCCACGAAGCCATCGACGCGGCCGTAGACGAAGGTCGAGCCGTCCGGCGAGAAAGCGACCGACGGGACGGCGCTGCCGGGATCGAGGGTCTTGAGCAGCGCACCGTCCGCCGTCCGCCAGAAGCGGATCGAACGCTCGTAGCCGACGTCGGTTCCGCTGGAAATCAGCAACTGTCCATCAGGCGAGAAATCGACGGAACGGGTGCCGATGCCGTGGCCGAACAGGGTACGAAGCAGTGCTCCGTCCGAAACGCGCCAGAGCTTGATGGTGGAATCCGGATCGACGCCTCCACCGGCCGAGGCGAGCATCTGACTGTCAGGCGAGAACGCCAGCGTGCGGACCTCGCCGCCGTTGTTCAGGGTCTGCAGCAGGTCGCCGGATGCTACGTCCCACAGGGATATTGCGCCGTCGAAGTTGAACCCCGTCGCCAGGATTTGTCCGTCCGGGGAAAGGATCCCGCCTCCGTCGCTGAAGCTGTTGATCAGTTCCTCACTGGGGATTTCGCGTACGGCGAGGTAGTTGTTGGGGCTACCTCCTCCGGCGGCCAGCCGGCTGCCGTCGGCCGAGAACGACACACGGCTGCCGCTGAAGGAGTGCACGATGGTTGCATCCGCCAGCCGCCATACGTCGGTTGCGGCGCCGGGGACCGGATAGCTCGTGCTCATGAGAAGCCCACCGACCGCCAGCAGGCCGGCCGGCGAGAAATCCAGCGAAGCGATGCCGGTCGGATAGGAACCGGATCTCGACGGCGCAGGGAAGGTCGCCAGCGCCGTCCCGTCCACCGCGTCCCAGACCTCGACGGTGGGGTTTTGGGAGCCGCCACCGGAGGCCACCTGTTGACCATCCGGCGAGTAAGCGACCTCACTCACACTGTTGGTGCCGGCAACCTCCCAGACGACATCGGGGGCTTCCTGCGCCGACGCGGGACCGGAGAATGCCAGACCCACGAGCAGGCCTGCCATAGCAAGCAGATTGATGCGAACTCCAAAAATGGAATGGACGTTCATGGCTAGAATCCTTTCGAATGTTGCTGGAGGCGGCACCGAAATCGTGCAGGCGAACGCAGGCGGGGCCGCCATTGCTTTCGCGATTTCCATGACATCGTTCCTCGTCATGTTATATAGCGGTTCTCTGAGCAGCGGCTGGTCCGAATATACCCTATTGTCGAAAACCGGTTGCAACGGAAATGTAAATTATACGGGCTGAGCGCTATTTACCCAGGTTTCGAGCAGTTCTCCGAATCCGGTTCGGTTTGAAATCCCGCTCTTGGGGGCAACCGACCTTACTCCGTTGACCGGATCGGCGAGGAGCCGTATGGGCGCCGCCCTACAGACGCTCGGCGGCGAAATAGAACAGCGCCGTCCAGTCGTAATCGCCCCAGTCGCCCCGTCCCGGGCCGTTGCGCACGAACACGGCGTTATGCTGCGGTGAGACGTAGATGAACTGGCCGAAGTGGCCGATGCCGCAGAAGTCCGCCGGACCCTCGGGGCGGGGCACCAGCCACCACCCGAGACGGTAGCCCCAGCTGCGACCATTGTATTTTTCCAGTTCCGGCAACTCGGGGAAGTCCGTCGTGTGGATGACCCAGTCCTCGGGGACGACGGCGCGATCACCGGCCCTGCCGCGGTCCAGGTACAGCTGTCCGAACCGGGCCAGATCTCTGGCCGTGGCGTGGAATCCGCTTTCCATCCGCTCCACACCGTGGTCGTCGGTGGTCCATCCGGCCGGACCACCGGCACCCATCGGCTGCCACAGTTCCTGTTCAAGGTACTCCGAAGGCGTCAGGCCGGTGCTGCGTCGCAGGATCAGGCCGAGAAGCGGCGGGTTGTAGTTGGTATAGAGGAAATCCCCCGGAGGGGAGTCGATGGCGGTCCGCTCCAAAACGACCGATTCCAGGTCCGGAAAGTAGTAGATCAGCGGGTCATCCTGATTCACGAACGGGAATTCCACCTTCTTCGAGTACCGGATCCCGGAGCGCATATCGAGAAGGTGCTCCACGGTAATCTCAGCGAAACGGTCGTCCCGGTCCAGGAGCTCGGGAAGGTAGTGTGTGATCGGAGCGTCCAGTTCCAGGATGCCGTCACGGACGGCGAGCCCGACCAGGGCGGACAGGAACGACTTGGAGACCGAGAAGGAGTTCTGCAGGCTGTGCCGGTCGTGGCCCAGCAGGTAACGCTCCTCCTCCAGTCTGCCCTCATGAATGACCAGAAACGCCGTGGTCTCCGTCTCGTCGAGGAGAACCCCCAGTTCATCCACGTCCGGATGCAGTTCCAGCACCTGGGCGGCACGGGGATCGATGGAGACGGTCCATTCCACCGGGGATCGGGATGCCGCGATCGAGCTTGCCGGAAACTGGTGGATGTCGTCATAGTCGGGGCCCTGGTCCACGCAGACCGTGTAGACGTAGGGCAGGGGATACCTCAGGTGCAACACGCCCAGGGCGACGATGAGAATCGCAAGAATCGACAAAAGAACGAACCGGATGCGCGAGCGGAGTAGCGGCATCGTTCAAGCATACACTGTTTCCCATGGGCGGTGCTGTGCATACAAGCATGGAAAGTGGAGGGTACTGGTAAGATACCGGAGCACCGCTTCGGGCAACGGCTGCCCATAACGGGAGAACCTGTGACCTATATCAAGGCATACATCGGTGTACTGCTTGGCTTCTTCGCCATCGACATCTTCTGGATCACCTGGGTGGTACGTCCGATGTACGACAGGGAGGTCCCCGGCATGTTGCGGGCCGACCCGCTGGTCGGCGCCGCGCTGGCGTTCTACCTGCTGTACGTCGCCGGGATCGTTTACTTTGCGATCGTCCCTGCGCTGCGCAACGGCGGCATGAAGGTCGCCCTGCTGAACGGGGCGGTCTACGGCGGACTGGCGTATGCGACCTACGCCTTTACCAACTATGCCGTGCTGGAGGGCTGGACCTTCAACCTGGTGATCGCCGACGTCGCCTGGGGGATCGTCCTGAGCGCTGTCTGCGCAGCCTGCGGGCTGCTGGCGGCCCGGATCGGGGCGCCGGCCGGGTAGCGATGGCTGAGCCTTACCCCGTGTTGCGCATGCCGGCCGCTACGCCGTTGATGGTCACCAGAAGCGCGTCGCGGAGGCGTTCGTCCCCATCCGAACTGCGCAGGCGGTGCAACAGCTCGACCTGAACCAGGTTGATCGGATCGACGTAAGGGTTGCGGACGTCGATGGAACGGCGCAGGACGGGGGCATCCTCCAGCAACCGCTCCTGGCCGGTGACCGCCAGCAGCGCATCGACCGTCCGGGTGTGGCGCCGGCGCAGGTCCTGTCCCAAAAAACGGAGACCGCTCGGCACCAGGCGTTGCTCGTACAGCTCTGCGATCTGCGGAGCGGTCTTGGCCAGCACCATTTCCACCAGGCTCAAGGTCGAACGGAAGAACGGCCAGCCGCGGTACATCTCGCGCAGCATGGGCAGCCCGGCGTCGTCGACGGCCTGCTGCAGGGCCTCGCCGACGCCGAGCCAGGACGGCGCCATCATCCGCATCTGCGTCCAGGCGAAGACCCAGGGGATCGCTCGCAGCGACTCGAGTCCGCCGGATGCGCGGCGGCGGGAAGGTCGGCTGCCGATGTTCAGGCCGTCGAGCTCCGCAACAGGCGTGGCGGCACGAAAGTAGCGGATGAACTGTTCGTTTTCGACGAACGAGCGATAGACCGAGCGCGAAGTCCCGGCCATTTGCGTCATCAGGTTGCGCCATTCGGCCAGGGGCGGGGAGGCAGGGCGCTTCGTGGCCTTCAACACTGCGGTCGTGTACAGCTCGAGGGTACGCTCGGCGATTCCCGGAAGCCCGAACTTGGCCTGGATCATTTCGCCCTGCTCGGTGATCCGCAGGTCCCCTTGGACCGACCCCGGGGGCTGGGACTGGATCGCGAGGTAGGTCGGGCCGCCGCCGCGGCTCACGGTGCCGCCGCGCCCGTGGAACAGCGTCAAGTGCACGCCGCGCTCACGGCAGGCTTGCACCATCGACTCCTGCGCGGTGTACAGTTCCCATGCGGCGGCCAGGCGCCCGCCGTCCTTGGCCGAATCCGAGTAGCCGATCATGACCTGTTGCCGCCCGCCGATCCGATGGCGATACCAGGGCAGGTCGAGCAGTTGGCCCAGCGCGGATGCCGCACCGCGCAGGTCGTCGACGGTCTCGAACAGCGGGACTACGGGAAGGGCGGGGCGGACCTGTGACTCCCGCTGCAAGAACTCCACCGCGAGCACATCCGACGGGGTGCGCGCCATGGAGATGACGTACGCGCCGAGGGAGCCGGAGGTCTGCCGGGCGGCCATACGAAACGTCTCGAGGACATCCCGTACTGCCGGGTCCGTTTCGAGATCGGAGGGAAACCCCGGGCGATCGCCATCCAATCTTTGCAGAAGAAAGCGTTGACGTTCGGTCTCGTCCCAGTCGGCGTAGGATCCGAGGCCCAACCGGCGCGTCACCGCATCGAGAACCTCGGTGTGGCGCGCCGCATCCTGGCGCAAGTCGAGACGCACGAGCGACAGCCCGAAACAGGCCAGCTGCCGCTGCAGGTCGAGCAGGCGTCCCCCGGCAATCCGACCTTCGCCGGTTTCCAGGAGGGAGCGGCGGCACAATCGCAACGATTCGGCCAGCTCCTCGTGACCCTCGTAGATCGGCTCATCGTCGGGTTGGCGTCCGGCCAGCCGGGCTTCGATGTGAGCGCGGGTCGCACGCAGCCGATGGCGCACGCCGCGCAGGTAAGCACGGTACGGCTCACGAACCCGGCCTACGAGATCTCTGAGCTCGCGCCCGGCCTCGATCATCGACAGCTCGTCGCGCAGTGCGTGCACTTCGCGTTCGAAACTATCAGCCGCAACCCAGCGCGACAGCAGACAGACTTCCTCGGTGACCTCCGGCGTGACGTTGGGGTTGCCGTCGCGGTCACCTCCCATCCACGAACCGAAACGCAGCGGTGCCGCGTCGACGGCAAGCGGATGCCCGGTCAGTTCGAGCAGCACCCTGTCAACGTTACGAAGGAAGCGCGGCACGGAGCGCCAGAGGACCTGCTCGATGACGACGAATCCGCGGCGGGCCTCGTCGACCGGCGTGGGGGGCTCGTGTCGCACCTCATCCGTTTCCCAAATGGAGTGAACTTCGCGGCGCAGGCCCTCGAGCAGTTCTTCCCGCTCCGGGCCCGTCAGGTCGCCGCGGTCGCGATCGGCGAGCAGCTCGGCGATCCGGTTGAACTTCAGCAGCAAAATGCGTCGCGTCACTTCGGTGGGGTGTGCGGTCAGCACCAGCTCAATGCGCAGCGAACTCACAGCCCGGTGCAGCTCGTCGGGGGCCATGCCGTCGTCGATCAGGCTGCGAAAGGTTGCCTGGCAAGAGGCGCGCTGCGGCGGAGACGACGGGTCGGTCAGGTAAGCTCGACGACGGCGCACACGATGGTGCTGTTCGGCGATGTTGGCCAGGTTGAGGAAGTGTGAAAAGGCGCGGGCCAGCGGCAGTGCCAGCGCCATCGGCGTCTCCGCGAGATCTCGGGCCAGTGCTTCCAGTTGCCGGCTGTCGCCGGAGCGGGCGTCTTTCGCTCGGCCACGAACGGTCTCCACCGCTTCGAACAGCTCGACGCCCGCCTGTTCTCGCAGGGTGTCCCCGAGGAGGGTGCCCAGCAGGCGAACGTCGTCGCGTAACGGCTTGTGCGGGTCATTTTCGTGGTTTGCCATGGGGGCATCATAGTCGAAGGGAACGAATATTGTGAGGACTCCGGCGGGAAGCGGGCCACGTACGAGTCGGGTGTCCATAACCGGAGGTCAGCAACCGCAGGGAGTTAGTACAGAAAGGGCACCAGCTTTTTCGTACGCTTTCTGTAGGCCTCGTACCCGGGTCCGAATTTGTCGAGGAGCATTTGCTCCTCCAAGCGGATCCGCCGGAGGAAAAATGGGATCACGCCCCACAGCACGATGAGCCCCAGCAGGCTCGTGGTGAACAGCCCGATGCCGGTGATGACGCAGATGACCCCGAAGTAGATGGGGTGGCGCACGTACCCGTACATGCCCCGAGTGATGAGCTGGTGGTCTTCGCGCGTCACGAGGAAAGACGAGTATGACCGCCCCATGGTGACCTGGCACACGATGTTGCTGGCGATGCCCGTCACGACCATGAGCGCGCCAACCACGGCCACCCACGACGGCGTCCACTCAACACCCTGAAAGCGCCTCACGAAGTCCCACCCACAGATGGCCAAACCGGCTGCAAAGATGCAGAAGGCCGGAATGGCGAACGCGAACAGGTCTCTGCGCTTGTAGTTCTGCACGTCGGTCCCTCCTGGTTGGGCCGGTCGTTCACTATCAACCTATCGAGCCGCCTCAACCCCTTGTCGTCGAACGGCCCGGAGAACGCTCGCGTCCGAGGGACAGGAAGAACAACCGCCCAGTGGTCCCGGCGTCGAGGCTCGGCTCCCGCACCAATTCAAACCATCCGGCTTCGCTTCGCCCACAGGGGTCGTTGGGATAGTGATGTCGGGTTCCAGCCCCGGTGAACTTCATCCCAGGCGGGATCAC
>CALZKF010000041.1 GCA_945787955.1 uncultured Acidobacteriota bacterium
GGCAGCAACGGGCCCTGTCCGACCTCTTTGGCGCCGAAAGGTGCATTGGGATCCGGGTTCTCGATCAGATCCACGAACACTTCCGGCATGTCATGGGATGTGGGCAGCTTGTAGTCCAGAAGAGATGGAGCTTTGTGCACCAGAGCTCCGGACATTTTGGCCGGCAGACGTCGGAAGGCATGCTCTTCCATCACCGCCTCGCCGACGCCCATGTAGACGCCGCCGATCACCTGGCCCCGAACCAGCACAGGGTTCAACGAGCGGCCGATATCGTGGGCGATCCAGATCCGGGGCACGGTGACCCAGCCGGTCTCCCTGTCCACCTCCACCTCGGTGACGCATGCGCTGAAGGAGTAGGCCGGGGACGGCCCGACGCCGCCGCCCTTGAACTTCGCCGCCGGCCTGGGTGGTGTGTAGGAACCGACAGTCCCCAGCGTCCCATGCAATTCTTCGCCGGCCCAGACCGCGTCCCGCCAATCCATGCCGATTTCCGGATCCTCGTGGTCGAACACCCGGCCACCGGAGAACACCAGCCGTTTTTCCGGGATATCGAGTTTTTTCGCCACAGCCGACCCGATCAGGTTGCGGGCCCTTTCTGCGGCCTGGATCGCTGCGTTGCCCATCATCAGGGTCACCCGGCTGGAGTAGGCACCCAGGTCAACCGGCGTAAGTTCGGTATCTCCGGTGACTGCAGTCATGTGCATCGGATCGATGCCCAGGATCTCAGCCACGATCCCCAGGAGAACGTCGTCGGAGCCCTGGCCGATCTCGGTGGCCCCGCAGAACACCGTAACCCGGCCGGAGCGGTCGATCTGGAGCTGTACTCCGGATTGGGGCAGCTTGTTCCAGTAGATCGCCAGCCCGGCGCCGCACAGGTAGGAGGAACATGCCAGTCCGAAGCCGCGGCCTTCAGGCGTCTTGCGGAACTTGTCGTACCAGCCGGACGACGTGGTGACCTTGCGGATGCACTCTCCAAGGCCGATGGTCCCAACCCTGAGGTAGTTGGCGGTCAAGCTGTCAGGTTGTACCAGGTTGCGCAGGCGCAGCTCCGCCGGATCGATCTTCAGGGATTCAGCGATGATGTCCAGTTGCACTTCCTGGCCGAACCGGGGCTGGGGAGTGCCATGGCCCCGCTTGGGACCGCAGGCCGGCTTGTTGGTGAAGGTTCTGACGCCCCGGAAGCGGTACCGGGGCAGATGGTAGGTCACCGTGGACAGGGCGCCGGTGTAGAACAGGCTGGCTACGCCGTAGGACCCGTACCCTCCACCGTCCACCACCGTCTGCAGGTCCATGCCCTGGAGCATACCGTCGCTGTTGACGCCTGTCCTCAGCTTCATCGTGACCGGGTGCCGGCCCCTGTGGGCGTAAAACACCTCCTCCCGGGTAAGTGTGCACTTCACCGGCCGTCCCAGTTTCAGCGCCGCCACCGTGACCACGATCTCGTGGTTGATGATGTCCGACTTGCCGCCGAAGCCGCCGCCGTTGTGGCAGGCGATGACCCGGATACGGTCTGCCGGGATGTCCAGTGTCTTCTGGAGGGCGCGGTGAACGTAGTGCGGGCACTGCGTACTGGACCACAGTGTGATCTTGCCGTTGCGGTCGATATCCGCCACCGATGCGTGCTGCTCCATGGCGGCGTGGGTACTGCCACTGTAGTGCAACGTGTTCTCGAACACGTGGTCCGAGGCGTCCAGGGACTCATCCACATCGCCGAATCTCACGTGGACCCGCTTGTGGATGTTGCCCTCTTCGCCGTAGTCGTGGATCCGGGGCTCCGGCGTTGTGAGGGCATCTTCCGGTTCGGCGATGGTGGCCAGCGGTTCGTACTCCACCTGGACCTTCGCCATCGCCTCCTCGGCGATCCGTTCGGATGTGGCAACCACCGCCGCGACAGGATCGCCCACGTACCGGACCTTTTCAGTAGCCAGGCCGGTTTCGTCCTGGCTTACCGGAAGGATGCCGTATTCATTGGGCGTATCCCGGCCACTGAGAACCAGAAGGACACCCGGGAGCTTCATCGCTTCCGACCCGTCCACCGACAGAACCCTGGCGTGGGGATGGGGGGACCGAACGATTTTGCAGAACGCCATACGGGGCAGGACCAGATCGTCGGCGAATACCGTCCGTCCGGTGACCTTGGCGCGGCCATCCACTCGGCGGCGGGGCTTGCCTACCAGATTGAAACCGTTGCCGCTCACGAGTTCTCCTCCCGGATCTTCCTGGCCGCCTCTTCCACCGACTCGAAGATCTGGTTGTAGCCGGTGCAGCGGCACAGGTTGCCGGACAGCGCCTCCTTGATTTCGGCTCGGGAAGGATCCGGTTTGCGGTGGAGCAGCGCGGCGCTGCTGAGAACGAAGCCGGGGGTGCAGTAGCCGCATTGAGAGCCGCCCATGTCTGCGAAGGCGTCCTGCAGGGGGTGCAGTTCGTTCCCGCCGGAGATGCCCTCGATGGTCGTGATCTCGTAGCTCGCGCACTGCCTGGCCAGGAGAAGACAGGACAGGACCGGCTCACCGTCCAGGAGCACGGTACAGGCGCCGCATTCGCCCAGTTCACAGCCGTGCTTGGTGCCTGGCAGGTTCATTTCCTCCCGCAGGACCTCCAGCAGAGTGGCGGCGCCATCAGCCAGGATCTCGTGGTCCTCGCCGTTGACCGTCAGGGCCATCCGGATCTTCTCCGGTGTTTGGGCCGCACCTCCGATCTGGAGCAGTGACGTTGGATCGCTCATGCTCTCGTATCTCCCTTGAGCCCGCGGATCAGGTAGGCGGCGATGATTTCCGCCACGTCACCGGGAGCCTTCCTGCCTTCCGGATCGAACCACTGCGCCGTCCAATTCAACGATCCGAGGATCGCCCGGGTGATGATAACGGGTTCGCGAACCTGGAATTCGCCGTTTTGTCCACCTTCTTCGACCAGTTTCCGTACGCCTGATTCGTAGCGGTCCCTTTTGGCAACGATATGTCCCCTCAGTTCGCCAGGGAGGGCGTCCACCGCCAGGTGCGCCGCGGCACCTTCCATATCGTCAAGAATGCACCGGACATGGGCCGTCAAGACGAAGGTCAGCCGGTCCGCTACAGTCCCTGCGCATGTGCCGGAGCGGTCCAGAGCGTTCAGCATGGTGTCCAGGGCTCGGTCCTGGCAGAAATAAAGGATTTCGTGCTTGCCGTTAAAATAATGGTACAGGTTGCCGGGGGAGAGGTCGGCTTCCTCTGCGATTTCCCGCATGCCGGCGGTGTCGAAACCCCTCCGCCTGAACACCCGGGCCGCTGCCCGCAAGATCTCCTGGCGCCTGCCCTCGGCTCTGCGCCGGACCCGGTCCCCTGAATTGGAACGATTGTTTAATAATTGAACCATCGTTCAATTCTACACAACTCCTCTCCTTATTTCCAGGTGACGGATAATTTCCGGGACAGCTACCTTAACCGGGGTTTTGGTGCCTGTCCCCGGGGAAGAATTGGAGTCGGATATGAAAACGATCATCGAGCCGTTCCGGATCAAGAGTGTCGAGCCGATCCGGATGACCACCAGGAAGGAGCGCAAGGCGGTGCTCAAGGCTGCCGGCTGGAACCTGTTCAAGATAAACGCCGAAGATATCATCATCGACTTCCTCACCGATTCCGGGACAGGCGCCATGTCCTCGGAGCAGTGGGCCGGGATCATGCGGGGCGATGAATCGTATGCCGGCGCCCGATCGTGGCACCGCTTCCGTGAGCGGGTCGAGGAGCTCACCGGGTTCCGGCACGTCATACCGACCCACCAGGGGCGGGCGGCGGAACGGATCCTGTTCTCCTGCCTCAACCTGCCGGGAAAAATCGTGGTCAGCAACACCCACTTCGATACGACCCGGGCCAATGTGCAATACCTTGGCGGCACTGCGATCGATATCCCGGTTCCCGAGGCACGGGATCCCCGCAGCCAGCTTCCGTTCAAGGGCAACATCGACCTGGACCGGTTGCGGGAGGTGCTGGCAGACAACAAGTTGGAAGTAGCCTGCGTCATCCTGACGGTGACCAACAATTCCGGAGGAGGACAACCGGCTTCCATGGAGAACATCCGGAGCGCCGCGGAGCTCTGCCACGAGTTCGGGACTCCGTTCTACCTTGATTCGTGCCGTTTCGCCGAAAACGCCTTCTTCATCAAGAAACGGGAGGAAGGTTTTGCCGACCGGAGCGTGGAATCGATCGCCCGCGAGATGTTCCGCCTGGCCGACGGCGCCACGTTCAGCGCCAAGAAAGACGGCATGGCGAACATCGGCGGCTTCCTGGCGGCCAACGATGACAACCTGGCCCGTCACGAAGAAGAGCTCCTGATACTCACCGAGGGATTTCCGACCTACGGAGGCCTGGCCGGTAGGGACCTGGAGGCGATCGCCATCGGGCTGCGGGAGGTGGTTGAAGAGGATTACCTCAACTACCGCATCGCCTCGACGCGCTACCTCGGCATGGGACTGCTCAAGGCAGGCATCCCGATCGTTGAACCGCCGGGCGGGCACGCCATCTACGTCGATGCGGGAGCGTTCCTGCCTCACGTCCCGCCGCAACAGTTCCCGGGCCATGCGGTCGCCTGTGCATTCTTCCACGAGGGCGGGATCCGGGGCTGTGAAATCGGATCCCTGATGTTCGACAACCAGGCGCTGCTTGAACTGTACCGCATGGCGATCCCGCGCCGGATGTACACTCAGAGCCACATCGATTACGTGGTGGAAGTTGCCCAGGTCGTGGCGAAAAAGAAAGACCGGCTGAAAGGGTTCCGAGTGGTTGAGGCGCCGCCTCAATTGCGGCATTTCAGTGCCCGCCTGGAGCCGCTCTAGGTTAGACTACGCCCTCCACCTCCGGAGGGTTTGTAGTGCGGGCGCTCATAGTCGGTGCGGGCGGAATTGCCCGGGACCTGGTTCGCAGGCTTGGGGAGCGGTGGGAGATCACCGTCGTCGATCTTTCGGCCGAACGCCTGGAGCGGATGAAAACGGTCCGCGCCGTTTCGATATTCCACGGCGACGGCTCCAGCAGGGTCGTGCTGGTCCGGGCCGGCCTGGAATCGGCGGACGCCCTTATCGCCGCCGGGGATGATGACGACACCAACCTGGAGGCCTGCCGCCTCGCCGCCGCCGCCTCGATTACCAGGATCGTAGCGGTTTGCACCGACTCGGAGCGTGAAGAGGATTACCGCCGGTTCGGTGTGCCGTTGGTTATTCCCGACAAGCTTTCCGCCCGCGGGGTTGAGCGGCAACTGGAATCCCGCCGCCTCAGATCGATGTCGTTCGCAGAGGGCAAGGCGGAGGTGATGGAATTCCTGGTGGCGGAGGACTCGCCGGTCCGAGGCAAGACGCTGGCCGAGATCCATTCCCATACCTGGATTCTGGGCGCGCTGCTGCGAAAAGGCGAGTTGATCATCCCCCACGGGGAAACCCGGCTTACGACAGGAGACCGGGTCACCGTCGTCGGGGCCGGCACCGGTTTTTCGAATATCGTCCGGACGTTCACTGCCGGCGAGGGCCGGTTCCCGCTGGACTTCGGCAAGCGGGTTGCCGTTTGCGTGGAGAAACCGGGTGACGTCGCCGGCGTACTGGCCGAGGCGATGTATATCGCCCGGAACAGCAAGGCGACTTCCATGGTGATCCTGCACCGGGATCCCGGCACGGTCTCCGACCCGGAACGGTCAAAAGAATCTGCCGAATTGCTGGTGCAGGCCATCAAGTCGACCGATGGCGTCCAGGTCCGGCCCCGGCCTGTGAAAGGGCGGCCGAACGGCGAGCTGCACCGGCTGCCCCGTGAGGAAAGCGTCGGGCTTCTTGTGGTTCCGACTCCAACGGGCAAAGGCGCCATCGGTTGGTGGCGAGGAGGCAGCGCGCTTCGACTGCTGCACCGGACCGGGAGGCCTGTCCTGCTGGCCAGGGGGAGCCAGCCGTACCGGCGCATCCTGGTGCCGGCCAGGACGACGGCAGGGGGCCGGGCCGCCGCACGGGCCGCCATTGACATGGCGGTCTACACGAAGGCGAAACTTCTGGCTCTGGCTGTGGAAGACCCGGTCTTCATGTCCGGGCCTGACGCTTCGGTCGAGGCCCGGAACGCCGTCACCTGGCTGGAGGATGACGCCGCGGTTCATGAGGTTCGGGTGGAAAGCGAGATTGTGCGGGGCAATCCGGTGCGGGAATTCCTGAGCCGGACGGATCGTTGCGATCTCCTGGTTCTGGCCCTGGATTCCAAAGCCTGGCGCCCCTGGCCCCGGCTTGTGATCACCGGCATGCTGGCTCGCCTGACCGAGGTCTCCATACTGCTGGTGCCGGTTCGGGATCCCGACTGATGGAAGATGCCGTCAGCATCATCGTCATAGCGCTGGCCGCGTTCCTGCTTCCGTTTGCCGCCGATCACTTTCGTGTTCCGGCCATTGTCCTGGAGATCGTGTTCGGGATTGTTGTCGGGCCTTCACTGCTGGGTCTCATCCACAGCACCGAAGTGTTCGCCTTTCTGGCGGAGCTCGGGTTCTTTCTGCTGATGTTCCTGTCCGGTTTCGAGATCGATCTGCATCAGATGGAGAGGCAGGGCAAAGTCCAGGTTTTTACCGCCCTGGCGGTTTTCGGTTTGACCCTGTTGCTGGCCAACCTGTCGGCTGGTTTCCTCGGGTACGGACGGTTCATGACCCTGCTGCTGGCCACCACATCGGTCGGCCTGGTTGTTCCGACCTTGCGGACAACCGGGATGTCCGGAACGACCCTGGGCCAGTCGATCCTGATGTCGGCTCTGGCGGCCGATTTCCTGACCCTGGTGGCGGCGGCGGTGTTCGCCATGGTGACCGAACACGGGGTCGGCTGGCACCTGTTGAATTTCCCGATGCTGTTCCTTCTGATCGCCATGGTGTTGTTGGCCCTGCGCAGGTTTGCCTGGTGGTATCCGGAGAAAGTTGAACGGATGTTCGCCCGGGATGATCCGGAAGAGATCGGAATCCGGGCCTGCCTGGCCCTGATGTTCGTATTCGTCGGACTGTCTTACCCGCTGAAGGTGGAGCCGATTCTTGGAGCGTTCCTGGCCGGCACGGTATTCGCCATGGTGTTCCGACACCGGGGCCACCTGGAGCAGAAGATGTCCGGCTTTTCCTATGGTTTTCTTGTGCCGATCTTTTTTATCCATATCGGAGTCGGATTCGATTTGCGGGCGCTGATGGAACCAGGCGTCTTGCTGGCGGCACTGAAGCTGCTGGCGGCCGCGGTGCTCGTGAAACTGCTGGCTGCCTCGGTGCTGTTGTTCCGAGGGCAGTCGCCCAGAAACGTGTTGGCCGCCGGCGTGTTGCTCTCGACCCGCATGAGCCTGGTGATCGCCATGGCCGAACTCGGAACGCGCCTGGGGCTGCTGGACCGCACGCTGGAAGCCCAGATTATCCTGCTGGCGGTGGTGACCGCCGTGGTCGCGCCGATCCTGTTCCGTATGCTGGTTTCCCTGCCGCCGCAGGCCCGGTCAGGGATTCAATCCTGATCGGTCGGCTCTCCCGCAGGTTTCCGCCTGCGCCGTCGTCGCCGCTTCTTCTTCACAGGCTCGGCGTCTCCGCCGGTTGACGGCTTGTCCTCCGCCGGACGGTCTTTTGCCGACTGCGGTTCCGGTTCGGGCCCGGGAACATCCGCTCCCTCGGGGACCGTGGGCAGGGCGGCGAAAAAGTAGTTGTCACTCCAGGGTGACGGCATATTCGGATCCGGTTTCGGCGCAGACGAAGGCCGTTTGACCGCCGGTTTCTTTCCCTGCGGCTCCTTCTCTTTACCTGTCCCTTCCTGACTGCGACCACCCCGTGACCTTCTCCGCCGGGACGAACGGCTCCTGCCGGAACCTGACGGACGGTCACCGGAAGGTTGCCGGTCTGTGTCTCCGCCGCTCTCTCTGCGTGCGCTACCCCAGTGCGCTGCCGATTCCTTGAACTCGCCACCCAGCATCTCGCCCAGGGCGGTCAGGATCCAGACTGCGGCAGGGAAACAGTCCCGGTTCAGGATCGCCCGGCGTACATTGGGGCGGGTCTTTTTATGAGGGACCATCCGGAACAGCGTCATAACCAGGGTGCGGCACAACTCCTGGTCCTTGCGCGAGATGCGCAAACGCTGGGCCAGCGGTCGTACCAAGTCGTCCACCACACGGTGCATGTCGACGCCCTGGGGCCAGGCGGCGGTTCCGTTCCGGTTCCAGCCCAGTTTGTCGAACAGGATCGGCACGGCCAGAACCGCCAGGATTTCACCGGTTTCGGCTTCACGGCCGTCGGCCGTGCGCTTGTCCATTGCGGTGAGGAGCCGGTCCAGTGTGGCTACCGCGTTTTTGTCCTGACGGTACGATCCGGCGAACTCGGGCAGGATGACCTGAAAGACGCCGGTCTGCCGGAGGAGTTCGAACGAGCGACGGGCTGCGCCTCCGGCGCAGAACCGGTTGATCTCCTCCAGAACTCGAGGCGCCGCCGCCTTGGGAATCTCGGCCACCGACTTTTTCAATGCGGCGAAGGTGCGATCTTCGATCCTGAAATCCAGGCGCGCCGCGAACCTGATCGCCCGCAGGATCCGGATCGGATCTTCACGGAACCGGACCGAGGGATCTCCGATGGTCCGGATGGATCGGCGTCTGAGGTCGGCCAGCCCGTCGGCGTGATCGATCACGTTCTGTTCCACCACGTCGTAGAACAACTGATTGATTGTGAAATCCCGGCGCAAGGCATCTTCCTCAAGGGTGCCAAAGACATTGTCGTCCCGGATCAGAAGATCCTTATCGTCCCCCTCGTTCCCCTCATCCCCAAGTTGGTCCTGGTCGGCCATGGCGCGGAAGGTGGCGACCTCGATGATCTTCCGGTTCTGGAAGTAGATGTGGGCCAGTCGGAACCTTCGGCCGATGATCCGGCTGTTCCTGAAAATCCGCTTGACCTGCCTCGGTGTTGCCGAGGTCCCTATGTCGAAGTCCTTCGGGTGTCGGTCGAGCAGGAGATCCCGGACGCAGCCGCCTACCAGGTAGGCGGTATGGTCGAACCGGGTCAGGCGGCGGACAATCTTGACCGCCTCCGGGTCCAGATCGGCTTCGCTGATCGGCGAATGGGTCACCGTTGGTCCGTGCTGGACCCGGGGCTGTCCGCCGCCGGCCGACTTCGATGGCTGATCGGAAGATATGTCGGGACGGGAAGGTTTTTTGCCTCTCCGGCCAAGGAGTCTACGAAGTTTATTCAACATGCTGTAGGTCAACACTATAGCAAGGTTTGCATAGTATCGGCTATCGCTTCCTTGTAATGGTGGGTTGTTTGTAGATCCTGCCAAGGGGGTCCAGTTCGACCCGGATCACCTGAAACGGCAGGACGTAGAGCAATTGGGTGGTTTCCCGGTCTATGCGAACCGTTTCCCTGTGTTCTTGCCCCGCTCCGTGGAAAACCACATCCAGGCTCAGTGTGTATGGCCGACCCCGCTGGTGGATCGAGAGATCGGTCCGCCATTGGTTCCTGGAGGTGGGGAATGTGTTCAATTCCGTCGTGAATGCAGGCAGCCCTGTGCGGTCGAACCAGTCGGCGAACACCGCTTCCACAGGTTCCGGGGAGTTGGCCGCAAACCGTTTGCGGACCTCCTCCAATCGGAGTGGTGCGCCGGGAGGGCCGGCGATCATGGCGGCCATTTGGGCGCTGAAATGCCTGTTGCCGCAGGTCATCCGGACCATTTCCCAGGCGGCGGATCCTTTCCCGCGTACCACGGCATCCGGGGTGCGGTCATCAGCCCGGCGGATCGCCACGTCCCGGTTGTGGGACATGGACAGGTAGCGGTCTCGCTGGTCCGCGATACGGAGCGGCATACCGTGACCCCGGTCCCGGGAATAAGCCACCGCCTGCCAGGCCGCCAGGCTCTCCATCCAGGGTCCATCGCCGGTCAGGGATTGCCCGAACCAGAGAGAAGCCAGGAGATCCGCGCCATCGGCGAGGCTCGTAAGCGCCTGGTCGGCCGGTACGGCCACAAAGCCGCCGGCGTATACCGGACCTTCAAGGCCGGGCATGAGAGCCAGGTTCAGACCTTCAAACGGGTAGGGGACCAGGGTTCCCGATAGCCAGGTCATGGCGTCGGAGAATACCTGCGCCAGTCCGGTCGCCTCGATACCGCCGCCAGCCGCCACCCGCAGCGGTGTCCGACCCATTGTTGCTTCGGTTATTGAAAGATCCGGCCCTGCAGCCAGTCCGATGGAGCGTACCGGTCGCCGTGTCCGGAACCGGTGGGTGTTCCCGGTTCGCCCAGCAACCGGTTCCCCGGAAGCGAGCACGGTCCAGCCGGGAGGCGCCACTACCTGCAGGTCGGCCGCTGCCGCCGTCAACGGCAGGGAAGGGATCCAGTGATCCTCGGCGCCCAGCACTACGCCCTTGCTACCGACCCGGTCAGTGCCTTCATGCCGTGGCCGGCCGGTTATTTGAAAGGTCAGCGTACGCCGCTCATCGTTCATGGGGGGCGTCAAGGTGACGGTGAGAGTGTCGCCGGCCTGGCTGTGGCGGGCGGCTCCACTCCCGGCCCGGATTCGTTCCACCTGCAGGGACCGGTTGAGTCGAAACCGAACCAACGGGCCGGAAGATCCCTCAAGGGTGACCTGCGCGGTTTCCGTGATCAGCCCCAACTCCGGCCGCAGTTCGACCAGGACAGCCATCCCGACGACGGTCAACCCGTCGTCACCGGAAGCGCTGATGTTCGAAACATGAGCCAGAGAAAGCAGCAGTGCCAAGACTGCCGGCCACATCCGGTTCCTTGATCGTGCTATAGGTTCATGCACCAGAAGAAGGTATCGGAAGCAGGTCCCGGCGTCAAAGCGGACAAATGGCATCAGGGGGTTCGAGCGAGAAAACAGATAATTGTTGTCATAACTATAACTTAATGGTATTTAATAAACAGGGTAATCGGTTTTTGAATGGTCAATCTGCGCGTCGAGGTGCTCTATGTTGCTTGCCAAAGACCTGATGCAGGTTGAAGTTATTACGGTTCAGGATGATACGGAATTGGACGAGGTGCTGGACCTGCTGATGCAGGAGCATATTTCCGGCGCGCCGGTGGTGGACTGCGAGGGTCTGCTGGTCGGCGTCATCAGTCAGGTTGATGTCTTCTTCGGTAGTCGAACCCGGCCCGGGCTGAATGATGGAACCGCTGAAGGCTCCGGCGTGACCCTTGTACGAGACGTCATGACCTCCCCGCCGATCTGCGCTGCTGAGGATATGCCGGTACAGGACATGGCGGAGATCATGTGCAAACTGCACATCCACAGGCTTCCGGTGGTGAAACGGGGACGACTGTCCGGCATGGTCTCTTCCACCGACATCTGCCGGGCGATGTGCCACCGCAGTCCACGTGTCAAGGCGGTCTGATCCTGCCCTCTGCTATCCTGGCGGCCATGGACGAATCGAGCCTGATCGCACTCTTGAACTCGCTTTCCGTCGGCGAACTGGATAGCCTGCAGGCCAAGTTGCAGGAGGGCGAGCAAGGTTGCCGGGATCTGGGTCATGCGGAGCTGGCCGACCGGCTCTCCCAGGCTCGACAGGCGCTTCTCCAATGCGACATCCGCAGCTACCGCAAGCAAGTTGAGACCGTCGTCTCCAGGCTTGGCCATCTGCGATAAGATTGATCCATGGATCTGGTCCCCCAACTTCTTTTTCAAATCCTCATGGGGATCGGTCTGGCCGCATCAGCCGGCTTGCGGGCGTTCCTGCCGCTGCTGGTGGTCGGGGTGGCCGGTCGGGTCGGCTGGGTGCCGTTGTCCGACAGCTTTGCCTGGCTGGCGGACTGGCCGGCGTTGATCGTGCTGGCCGTCGCCGTCATGGCCGAAGTACTTTCGGACAAGTTCCCTGCGGTGGACAACTTCCTGGACATGATCCAGGTGTTCGTGAAGCCGGTGGCCGGCACCATCCTGGTGGCCTCGGTTGTCACCGATCTGTCGCCGCTGCAGACTACCGTACTGGCGCTGATCCTCGGGAGCGGCACCGCGGGAACGGTTCACATCGTGAAGGCCAAGACCCGGCTGGTTTCTACCGTATCCACCGCCGGAATAGCCAATCCGGTGCTGTCGGTGGCGGAGGATGCCACCTCCCTGGCCGGATCGGTCCTGTCGCTCATTGTGCCGCCTGTGGTGGTTCTGGTGCTGGTGTTCGCCCTGGTGTTCGTTTACGTCCAGGTCCGCAAGGGGAGGCTCGGCCTCCCGGGCAGTCGCGGCGATGGCTGAACACCGCCTCCGGCGGAAGCTGACCAGGGCCGGGTGCCTGTGCCTGTTTCTTGTCATGCTGGGCGCCGTTGCGATGGTCTCGTTTTTCGCCTGGCGCTCGTACCGCGACCATCTGGGCAACGTCGAAGATCCGGAAGCCAGGACGGCGCAGGCTCTCAAGATTCTGGGGGGTGACAGGTTGCCTGCCGGCTACTACGCCATGGCGACCGTCAACATGCCGGGTATGCTTCAAGCGGTAGTGCTCTCGGATTCGCCTCCCGACCAGGAGGGCAGGATCGACCACTTTGAATCCAGCCTGTTCCTCTACATGGAATCCAGGGGAGGTGAGATCACACTGGAAGACCTGCTGAACATCTGGCCTGGAGACCTGGGCCTCGAGCCGGGGGACCGGCTTCAGGACGGCACCATCCGGCATTTCGGAGTCGAAATCGGTTACCGCTCGGCCCGAGGGAGCCTGATCCACGGTCGCAGACGCCTGGACGGAGTGTTCGCCCAACTGTCGTTCCATTGCGTGGACGGTGGCTGGGAGCGTGCCGCGATCTGGTTCCAGACGGCACCGGCAGGACCGGCGATCGGCCCGGCGCCCTTTGTCACCGCGCTTCTCGGTGGTCCGGCCGACCTCTCGGCCGTGGAGCAGTTCACCGCCTTCATGGACCCGTGCGGGGAGTGAGCGTGCGGCCTACTCGGTGGTGTACTTGATCTCCATCCGTCTTACCACCAGGGCTGTTGCGGCCAGGACCAGCGCAGTGAACAGCAGGATGCCGATGATCGCTATCCAGGCCGGTGTCGGCTCTGCGATGACGGCGAAGAATGCGCCCTGGGTCACCGGAACCGGCATCAGCGAATTCAGGTAATGGACCACGCTGAATTTTTTCAGCAGGACCGGCAGCATGAAGTTGGCCCATTCCAACCCGTAAAACATCACGGCAGGAATCACCGGGTTTTTGAAGAAGACACCGCAACCGAGGAAGACCGCTCCATAGCCGAGACAGCCCAGGATGGTGATGCCGGTATAGGCGATCAGGTGCGAAACGCCGTTACCCTCGACAAACCAGATGGCCATCTCCTCTCCGCCGCTGGAGGCGAACAGCAGCAGATAAGACACCACAGTGGAGAGTGAGAACAGAATAATGGCGCTGATCAATCCGGCCAGGTATTTTCCGACGGTGAGCACCTCCCGCCGGATCGGAACCAGGAAGTAATAGTGCAAGCTTTTGCTGGCGATCTCGGCCCGGAACAGGTTCGTGAAAATGGCGATACAGCCGAAGGTCACCACGAACCGCAGGGTCAACAGATTGAATGACCAGGAGAAGATGGTCATCGCATCGCTTATTTCAATCGGCTCCGTCCTGATGGTGCGGAGGGCAAAGTTCGCCAGGAACCCGGCCACCGGCATCAGGGCCAGCAGATAGAGCGGGATCGCCCGGCGGCCGAACAGGTACCGTTGCCATTCAAGGGCGATCACAGCCCGGATCTGGCGCACCCACAGCGCCATCGATCCCGGTGCGGCGGACACGGTCACGGGCTGTCTCCTTCTTCGCTCACCAGGTAGCGGTACACGGCGAATACATCCTCATCGGCGGCGGTGAGGCTCTCCACGTTGATGTCGTGTTCCAGGACGATCTTGTTCAAAATGCCGTAAAACGCTTCGGCGTCCCGAGTGCTGATCAGGACCCCCTGACGGTCCTCATGCATCTTGATCTCCACTACGTGGTCGCACTGCAGGGCGGAAGAGGCCAGTAGTGTAGCCTTGTCGCACCGGATCAGGATCTGCAGCGGGTGCGTGTTCATCTCGGTCCTGACCGAGCGGATATCACCGTCGGCCATGACGTAACCCTGGTTCAGGATCAACACCCGGTCCGAAATCAGGTCGACCTCATGGAGGATATGGCTGGAGATGATGATGTGCTGGCCCTCGTCGGACAATTGCCTGAACAGTCCGATGATTTCCGCCCGTGCCATCGGGTCGAGGCCGTTCAGCGGTTCGTCCAGAATCAGGATGTCGGGGCGGTGGGCTATCGCCTGGGCCAGCTTGATCCGCTGGCGCATGCCTTTGGAGTAGGCGGCGATCCTGCGGTCGGCGGCATCGGCCATGTTGACCTTCAAGAGGGCCTCGTCGGCGAGACGGCGGGCGGCCGCCGGCTCGTAACCGAACACACGCAGGTAGCCGAGGATGAACTTTCGTCCGGTCACCCCGGCGGGAAAACTGTCGAACTGGGTGCAGTACCCGACGTGGTGGAAGAAGTTTTCCGGCCGGTCCGGCCGGTAGTTCAACATCCGGATCTCGCCCTGGGTCGGTCGTATCAAACCGGTCATCAGGTTCATCAGCGTCGTCTTGCCGGAACCGTTCGGCCCGACCAGGCTGGTGATCCCTGCCGGGATGGACAGATCGACCCGGTTCACTCCCAGGACGTCGCCGTAGAACTTGGAGACGTTCTTGAAAACGACCAGGTTGGTTCCGGGTCGCTCCATGGTGCTCACTTGACCTCTTCGTAGGCCCGGATTTTCCTGAACAGGATGTAAACCGAAAGGGCGCAGAACACGATGATGGTGACCCACGCCGACAGGAGCGATACGTCCGGTATCTCAGCCTGGGTGCCGAACAGCCCCTCCGCCACGCGTTGCTGCGTGATCACAAGGCTCAGATTCAGGCCGAACGGTATCTTCAGCGCTCCGTACAGAAAGCCGCCGAATCCGGACAGGATGATGTAGACGGCGAACAGGCTAAGCCGGATCACCCGCTTGTTCCGGAAGAGGGTCGAGAGGGCCAGCGCCACCAGCGCACTGGTCAGTATCCAGACCCACGAGAACACGAATATGCCGATGCCGATCCGGATGTTGTCCGCGAACCACTGCCACCCGGAGAAATAGGACTGCAGGAGGAATACGAGTCCATGGGGTATCCAGGTCACGGCGGACAACAGGATCAGCAGCACCGACATCTTCCCCAGGATGTAATCGGTGCGGTTGAAAGGTCTTGCCAGGTACAGCGGCAGGGCGTTGTTGGCCAGATCGGCGGACACCAGCTGGGGGGCGACCATTAGCACCAGGATGAAACCCATCGGCATTATTTGTATGCCCATGAACGCCAGGAAGACCTCGGCGTTGACCTGCGCGAAGCTGTCCATCTGGATGCCGAACGCCTTTTCAACGATCTGGAGGTTGTGGCTAAGGTAAACCCAGGAAGCCATGACCAGCGGAACCAGCAGGGATGCGATGAGGAAGACCAGGAACATCTTCGATGCGAACACCAGCCGGAAAGTTGTCCTGGGAAGCACCAGGAACCGGGCCCAATTGGGGGTCAGGTCGCCCTCGTACCCCTTGTAGCTGCGCTCATAGACCGCCAACGGGCTCGCCCTCCATCGCCTTCATGAAGATGTCCTGCAATGAGTCGCGCTTGTGGTCCAGTCGCCGGATCTGGATTCCCCGCTCGTTGGCGATCCGGAACAGGTCGTGGATCCTGAGAGTGTTCGGAAGGATCAGCTTGATCCTGTCACGGCCGCTCTTCGCCCATTCGATGCCCCGGTCTCCCAGGGCCTCCGCCATCTTGTCCGAGCCGCCACGAGCTTCCAGCTCGATGAACCGTTTGTTGGCCCGGTGTTCCTCCTCCAGGTTGCAGTAGGCGGCGATGCGGCCCTTCTTGAGGACCAGGACCTCGTCGCAGCACTCTTCCACGTCACGCAGGAGGTGGGAGGACAGGATCAGATGGACCTTGCCGGACTCCCGGATTTCACGGATCAGCCTGATCATCCGCAGCCGTGCCGGCGGGTCCAGGCCATTGGTCGGTTCATCCAGGACGATCAGTTTCGGAGCGTGGACGATGGCCTGGGCCAGCTTGACCCGTTGTTTCATACCGAGGGAGTAGGTCTCCAGGTTGCGGTAGCGCGCCTCACCCAGGCCGACGTAGTACAGCGCTTCATGGGCCCGTTCCAGCGCAGCCCAGGGCGGGATGCCGGACAGCTCCGCCATCAGCCTCACGAACTTCACGGCGGAGATGCCGGCGATGAAAGATTCGTTTTCCGGCATGTAGCCGGTCATCTCACGCAACGCCTTGGCCTCGGTGCCGATATCCTTGCCGAATACCCGGGCGGTTCCGGCTGAGGCGTTGTGGAAGCCGAGCAACGTGTGCAGCAGGGTGGTCTTGCCTGCTCCGTTCGGTCCCAGGAGGCCGATGGACCGGCCCGAGATGGTTACCGACAGGTCCGACAGGATCTGCCTGCCGGCCAGACGCACCCCCAGTTTTTCCAGTTCGATGACCGCGCTCATCGCCTTCCCGCCTGACGGCTTCTGTTTATACGTCGCCGCCGGAGCGGTCATCATACACGGGTTTTTCAGGTTCACGTTCCGCCTGTTCCATCAATTCACCCAGCTGCAGGATGCTTCCCAGATTGAACAGGTTCCCGAAATCGGTACCCAGAAGGCCGGTGCGATCCGATCCGGTCAGGACGATGCGGTCCTTTTCTCCGTAGACCAGGTACAGGCTCGGTTCCATGTTTTCCACCA
>CALZKF010000042.1 GCA_945787955.1 uncultured Acidobacteriota bacterium
TCATGCCCCGGGTGGTTCTGAAACTCACTCCGGTCAGCGCCCGGACCTCCTCCCGCTTCAGGCCGAACCCGAACAGCTTGCGGGCCACCGACCGCCATACCCCGCGAATTCTGCGGAACTTGATATCGGTGGGACGTTCCTTGATCAGCCCTCGGCTCAAGGCGACGGCGGTTCGCCGCCCGCCGTGACAGATCGCCACGATGATCACCAGGAATACCACCAGCCAGAGGCCGAAGTCCTTACCAACCCCGGCCAGTTTCGGCAGCAGGTATCCATCCATGACCAGGTACAGTGTGGCCGACCATGGAATGAAGAAGGAAATCGTACTCTCGACCCCGCCGGGCAGCACCGTTCCGGTCGCGTCCGCCTTGCCCCGGGCGCGGCGGATGCCCTGCAGGAACCGGGTCACCAGGCCGGCAACAAGGTAGGTGTAGATCAGTCGCCAGAATACAGAACGAACCGTCAGCGCCAGGTAGACGGCGCCGCCGATCACCAGCGCCAGGGGTAGAAGGCCGGCCAGCGCATCTTTGGGGTCAAACGGCTTCCCGCCTCGTCCCAGCACATATTGGGCGAACCTTTCCGGCAGGCGCCACGCACGAGCCACCGGGCCGGGGCGGCCGTAGACCTTCTCCAGGTGCCGAACATCCAGTACCGGTGGGCCGTCGTGCCCTGCTTGCGGCTGAGGCTGCTTCTCCTTCGGGAACAGCAACGCCGTCAGCCCCAGCAACATGCCGGCGACAATGATGGTGGTCAGGGTTTTCCAGGTGGCCGACTCGATCAGGCCGGCCCGGAACAGCGGAACCATGATGGCGGTCACCGCGCCGATCCAGCCCAACACCATCCAGGGACCGAGCCGCCCGAACAGGGTGTCGAGGCGGCGCAGGATCACGAATCCCATCGGGACGATTACCAGGGTCATCAAGGTCGAGACCAGCAGGCCGCCCATCACGATGACGGCGAACGGCGGCCAGATCTCGTTCTGACGCCCGGTGGTCAGAGCCAGGGGCCACAGGCCGAGGATGGTGGTGGCGGCGGTCATCAGCACCGGCCGGGTCCGCTCCCGAACCGCCGCCAGCGCAGCGGCACCGGCTGTGGTGTTGCTTTGCAGAACCCGCTGCTGCATGCGGTCCACCAGCAGGATCGCCGGGTTCACCGTCAGGCCGATGAGCGCCAGTGCGCCGGCCAGCGCCATCGGACCGGCGGCAGTGCCGCTGAGCACCAGGGTCCAGGTCGCCCCCAGCACCGTCAGCGGCAGGGCGATCAGCACCAGGATCGGCATGGTCAGCGACTCGAAGGTAATGGCCAGGATAACGAACAGCAGCAACAGGACCGGGAGCAGGATCTTCTTGAACCAGCTGAACGAATCGGCGGCGTCCGGCGTTTCGATGGTGTAGCCGGCGGGGCGGCGGACCTCCTGGATCGCCTCCCGGATCTGTTTCTCCAGGGCCAGCCGGGCCGGGCCGGTTTCCGGAGCCTCACGCCCGAAGCGGTAGAACACACTGGTTTCCCTGCGGCCGTCCCGGTGCTGGATCGCCGGCGGGGGCGGCATCTTTCGTGTGTCGGCGATCGCTCCCAGGGGCAGTACCCCGACTTCGGTAGGAAGCCTCAGGTCGTTCAGGCTGCTTACCGCGTAATCGTCTTCATCATCGTTCCGAACCGTCAGCGGGATCTCACGCCCGTCGGATTGCAGGTGCCCGACCTGGATGGAAAAACCTTCGCGCCGAAGGATCTGGAGTACCGGAAGGAACTGGTCGGCGGTGATTCCGAACGCCGCCAGTTGCGACTCGTCGGGAATGACCTGGAGCTCTTCCCTCCCCGGCCGGGTGGAGGTCCAGACCTGGCCTGAAATCTCCGGGATGGAGGCGAGCTGGGCCTGCAGGTCTCGGGCGATCCGGTCCAACTGCCGGTAATCCGGGCCGGACAGTACCACCTCCGCCGCTTCCTGCCCCGGCAGTCCGCCTCCGCCACCCTGACCGCCACCGCCCTGGCCGCCCTGCCTGGCGCCGGGAGGCTGGACCGAGACGCCGCTGCGACGGTTCGCAGCAGTCATCAGTGCATTGCGTACGTCGGCGGCGTTGATGCCTTCCGGCCGATCGTCCTCATCCTCCAGGTAAACGGTAATGCTGCCGTTGTCCTCCCGGATGAAACTCTCCACCGATTTGATACCGGGCAGTTCTCCAACCGCCCGCTCCAGTGCGGCGAACTCTTCCCGGGTGGTTTCCAGGGAGCCGCCGGACGGTACCTCCACTTCCATCTGAACCTGGCTCGCCTCCGGCGGGTCCTGGTTCACCAGCCTCACCGCCACCAGGGGCAGGGCGATCACCACCGTCACCAGCACGGCCAGGGCGGTGCCGGCCAACCACCACCCAGGCCGGCGCAGCGCGTTTTTCAGCATGCCGGAGAACAAACCCCGGGGACGGTCAGGCGGCATAAACCCTGCGAAGCGCTCCCTGCGCTCCCGCAGTCGCGCCAGCCGGGCCAGCGCTCCCGGCGCCGCAACCCTCCGGGCCAACAACGGGACCAGCCCAACGGCGACAAGCAGAGATCCGGCCAGAGGCAGCAGGATTGCCAGGGCCAGCACGGTCACCAGGCTCTGAACCAGTGTGTTCTCGAAATCGGTGAAAGCAACCGGGAGAAACACGATGGCGTTGGTCAGGCTGGCCGCCAGGATCGCCCGGACCGTCCGGCGCACCCCACCCTCCGCCGCAGCGTCAGGGCTGGCACCCCGTTCCAGTTGACGCTGCACCGCCTCGTACACAACGATGCTGTTGTCCACCAGCATCCCGATCCCCATTGCCAGCCCGAACAGGGAGATCAGGTTCAGGGACTGGCCGCCCAGGTAAAGCATCCCGATGGCGGCCAGCAGGGAGACCGGCACCGCCACCCCCACCACCGCCACCGCCCGCCACTGGCGCAGGAACAGGAACAGCACCGCAAGGGCGATGAGGAACCCGGACAGGCCGAGCTTCTTCAGCCGGTCAAGTTGCTCCTCCACCAGTTCCGCCGCATCGAAACCGACCACGAATCCAATGCCGTATGCTCTGAAGTCTTCTTCCAGCTCGACGAGCCTGGCATTCAGATCCCGGCCCAGTTCCACCAGGTTGGCGGAGTCTTCCTTGAACAGGATCAGTCCGACCGCCGGCTTGCCGTTGACCTGGTAAAGGGAGGTCTCGTCGCCGCCGCCGAAATCGATGTCGGCCACATGACGGAGACGGACCGGACTTCCGGGACGGATCTGCAGGTCGGCCAGGGATGCAACGCCTGCAGGCCGACCGTCCAGCACCACAGAGGTCCGGCCGCCTTCCTCTTCGATCCCGCCCATGAACTTGCGGCGCTGTACCGATCTGGACAGCATGGCGGTCACTTCCTGTGGCCGGATACCATATGCGGCGCAACGATCGGTATCGATCCGAACCGCCAGTTCCCGGCCCTGCCCTCCGGTGACCAGCACCTGTGAAACCCCCGGTACCGCCGACAGGCGGGCCCGGATACGGTCATCGACGAAATCGTACAGGGCGTTGCTGTCGACCATGCCGGTGACCTGAACCGTCATGACGAACTGGCTGAAGGCGCTGAAATCGTCGGACTGCACCAGGATGCCGGTTCCCGGCGGCTGCTCCCGGGCCAGGTCGGATGCCATACGCTGCATTTCCAGTTCCCGGATCTTGAGGTCGGTTCCCGGCTCGAACTGGATCCGCATACTGCCGCCGGATCCTGTGACGGTCCCCTCGGTCTCCTGGACCCCTTTCAACCGGGACACACGGCCGGACAGCGGCAACAGGATTTCCCGCTCCACGACCTCCGGTTCACTCCCCGGGCGATTGAACTGGATATAAAGGTTGTCCCCGGTGAGAGGCGGCATCAACTCGATCGGGATCTGGCGCAGGCCGACCCAACCCAGGATAACCACCCCGATAAAGAACATCAGAGTCGCTACCGGTCTCCGTACCGGCAGGGCGAACAGGTTGAAGCCTGATCTACCGTCCCGGTTCATCGGATCAACCTGTCTTCCGCGAAGGCCGCAGGCGGTCCAGCAGCAGGTACAGGCAAGGGATCACCGTCATGCAGGCGATGGTGGAGGCGATGATCCCTCCGATGACCGTCAGGGCCATCGGACTGCGCATCCGGGCCGCCTCGCCGGTCCCGACGGCCAGGGGCAGGAGGGCAAGCACGGTCGTGGTCGTAGTCATAAGGATCGGCCGCAATCGCAGCCCCGCCGCCCGGGCCAGGGCCTGTTCCCGCGGTATCCCTTCCACCATCAGGCGACGGGCCGTATCCACCAGCAGGATGGCATCGTTCACCGCTACACCGGCCAACACGATGATGCCGAGCATCTCCATGACTCCCACCGGACGTCCCAAAGCGAACAGGATCACCGCCACACCGGTCAGCGCCAGCGGCACTGACGAGGCGATGGTCAGCGGATGGATCAGGGATTCGAACGTGCCGGCCAGGACCATGAACACCAGCAGCAGGGCAAGCAGGGCGGCCCAGGTCAACTCTTCGAAAGTCCGGACCCGCTCTTCCTCCTCGCCGGTGATGGCGGTGGACAAGCCTGGAGGTACATCGACGCCGGCCAGCGCCGCCTGCACTGCGGCAATCGCCTGTGGATATTCAAAACCTGGTGCGATCCTGGCGGTGACACGGGCCACCCGGCGCTGGTCCCGGCGGTAGATCTCCCGCGCCCCCTCCTCCGGAACGAAACGGACCACATCACCTAGAACCAGTTCCGCACCATCCCGCGATGTGATCGGGATGTTGACCAGGTCGGCCTGGCGGACACGCGGCAGCTTGAGTACCACATCCCGTTCCTCGTCACCTACCGACAATACCGTCGCCTTACGGCCGTCCAGGGATGCTTGCAGAACCACGGTGACCTGGTTCAGGTCGATACCGAAACCATCGGCGATGCTCCGCTCCAGAACTATACGCAATTCCGGCGGCCCGCCCTCGAAGGAGGACTTCAGGTTCCAGATCTCAGCCCTCTCCTGCAGCGACTGCAACACCCGGTCCGAAGCGGTTCTCAAATCCTGCAGCGACTCGCCGGAGATTTCCACTGCGATCGGTGGTCCGGAGGTGCCCAGCGCCCGGCTCAACGCCGAATTGCCGACTTCCCAGGAAAGATCAACGCCGGCCAGACCGTCCAGGGCACGAGATGCGGAATCGGCCACCAGACGTGCAGGAGCCCCATCTTCAGAGAGCCGCACCAGGATCCGGGCGGTGTTCTCCTCAGTCTGTTCCTCCCGGATCTGGCGATCGTCCTCAGGCAGTCTGCCGACCTCGGACATCAGCGCCTGCAGATCTTCTCCGGCCGCCTCACGAAGAACAGTCTCGATGCCGGCGACCATGCCGGAGGTCGATTCCACGCTCTGACCCGGCGGCCCCACCAGACGGACTCCGAACTGCTTCGGATCGGCCGGGGGCAGGAGTTCGGTTCCCAGGGAGTGCAGCATCCAGCCGGCGCCGGCTACCAGCGTGAGGCCGACGACCACCACCAGGAGCGGTTGCTTCAACAACCCGGCAACAATACCTTCCATGCGGCTGCGGCCCGGATCCAGAGCTTTCGCCTTCTTCCGCGGCAACAGCCACTGGGCCAGGGCGGGGATCAGAAACACAGCCACTACCAGGGATGCCATCAAAGACACCACAACGGCAAATGACAGCCCGGACACAAGGCGGGCTGAAAGACCTTTCACGAACACCACCGGCAGGAATACGGCACAGGTGGTCAGGGTGCTGGCGGTGATCGCTCCTGTGACCTCGGAAGTACCCTTCGCCGCTGCCTCAACCGGCGACTCCCCCTGGGTCAGATGCCGGAAAATGTTTTCAACGACAACAATAGCGTTGTCCACCAGCATGCCGGCGCCCAGGGCCAGCCCTCCCAGGGTCATGATATTGAGCGTGCCTTCATTGAGGTGCATCAGGAACAGGGTGCTCAGCAGCGAGACCGGTACGGCTGTAGCCACCACCACTGTGGGTCCGGGTGAGCGCAGGAACAGGATCAGTACCAGGATCGCCAACGCGATTCCGATCAGGGCAGCCTGCTGTACATCCTTCAGTGCCTGTTCCACCAGGGCGGCCTCGTCGGCAACCACCCGAACCTCCACACCTGGGAGATCGTTGCCGATACCGGCCAGCGCCTCACGCACGGTCCGTGAGACCGCCACGGTGTTGGATCCGGCTTCTTTGTAGATCGAGAGGCCGACACCCTCCACGCCGTCCACTCGGACCAGGTGGCGGATTTCGGCATCGCCAACGGAGACTCCGGCTACGTCGCCGACCCGAACCGGTACGTTGCGGCCTTCGGCATCCTTGGCGAACCGGATGACCGCCCGGGACACGTCATCGGCATCACGATAACGGGAGACGCCCCGCACCAGGTAGACCTTGCCGCCCTCCTCGAGGGTGCCGGCATTGAGGTCGACGTTGGCCTCCCCGACCCGGGACTCCAGTTCCGAGAGCGTGATTCCGTGGGCCTGCAGCTTGTAGCGGTCTACCTGGATCCGAATCTCCCGTTCCCTGCCGCCCAGCACACGGGCCTCGGCTACACCGTCCTGGCGCTCCAAAGCCGGTGCGACCTGCCGTTTCGCCAGGCGGCGGAGCTCGGCCAGGTCCGGATGCCCGTCCGGAGCGAGCAGTCCCAGAGACAGCACCGGCGCCTGCCTGGGATCGAGGCGACGCACCAGGACCTCTTCCAGATCGGGATCGGACCGCAGAATGCCGACCGATTTTTCCACATCCACCAGAGCGAGATCCATGTCGGTATCCCACTCGAAGGTCACGGTGGCGATCAGCCGGCCGGTTCTGGCGACCTGTTCCACCGACCGTATTCCCCGAACGGTGAACAGCAACTGCTCGACCCGTTCGCCGTAGATCCTCTCCATCTCTTCCGGCGGACGGTCACCGGAACTGGTGGAGACGACGATGGTCGGACTCTGGATATCCGGCAGCAGATCCAGGGGCATGTCGCCCCAGGCGATCCAACCCAGGATCGTCATGGCGGCTGCGAACACGGTCACCGCCACCGGTCGTCGGGCGGCCAGGCGGGAAAGGGCTTCCATCACTCAGCTTCCGGAGACACGCACCCTGGCACCGTCGGTGAGGGTTTCAAGACCTTTGATCACAACCCGTTCGCCCGACGCGATGCCGCCGCGGACCTCCACCACATCGTCATCTCCCAGGCCCAGGCCGACTTCCCGGAGTTCCACTTTCTGACCCTTGAGCACGAACAGCACCTTGCGGCCGGCCCGCTCGGTCACCGCGGCACGTGGCACCACCACCGCCTCCAGCCTCCGTTCCGCCACCACCGTGGCCTCAATGAACATCCCCGGTTTCAGCCTGCCTTCCCGGTTGTCCAGCTCGACCTCGACGCGAAGTGTTCTTGTGGTCGAATCCACCGACGGCGCCAGCCGGATGACCTTACCGGCGAAGGAATGGTCTTCCCAGGCATGGTGCCGCAGGCGGACCTCCTGGCCCGGTATCACCCGGGCGGCATCCGGGCCGACCAGGTTGATATCCGCGATCAGGGTGGCGGTGTTGGCGACCTGGGCCAGGGTCTGGCCGGCCGCCACCAGCTGCCCATCAGCCAGCGGCTGGCCTGACTCGTCCCGGGCCAGCTGCAGCAGGACCCCGCCTATCGGTGTCAGGAGTTTCGAGCGGCTCTCGGTAAACAAAGACCGGTCCAGTTCCAGTCGGGCATCGGCCAGGGCCGACTCCGCCGATTGCAGCTCGGTATCGCTGATAAGCCCTTCCTCAAACAGCAGCTTCTTCGATTCATGATCCCGCAGCGCCACCTGGTAACGGGACCGGTTCGAATCGGTGCGGGCTGCGAGACGCACGTCTTCCCCGGTGATCTCTGCGATGGCCTGGCCTGCGGCGACCCGGTCCCCTTCCGCCAGCCGCCGCCCACCTGCGCCTGAGGCGATCTGCAGGATACCGGCGGATTCCGACCGCAGGGAGACGATCCGCTCCGCCCGCAAGGTGCCGGTGGCCACGATGCGGTCCTCCACCGTGCCGGTTCCGACCTCCCGGACCGATACCGGTACCTTGAACTCAACCTCGTTGCCCTGACCGTCGCCTCCACAACCGGTGAGCAGCATGAGCAGAGACATCAGGACGATAACTGTTCTCACCACATCACTCCCCGGCCGCGTCGGCAGCGGACTTTCCGGACGACTGCTCCCAGCGGATCGCATCCGCAACCACCATCCTGCCTTCGGTCTCGTCGGACAGGATGACACGGGTGTCACCCCCTGCCAGCTCGAAACTGCCCAGTGAGTTCCACCCGGATTCGCCGGAACGGACATCGAATGTGACCGTCTTGGAACCACTGTCGTCCTCGACGGTGTAAATCCAGGAACCGGTCTTGCGCTGGAACCGCATCAGCGGAGCTTCTTTGGGGAGATGGACTTCCAGGTCCCAAGACCCGGCAGTGGGGATCTCGGTGGCGAACACCGCCGTGCGTTCGCCGCTGCCCGCCTTCACCAGGGCGAAGGTGTGGCGGTATTTGCCGAACGCTTCCGGCGTGGAGTAACGAGACCACTCCGACGGCGCGCCCCGGCCCAGAGCCATCACCGGAAGTCCCTGATCGGTTTCTACATTGGTCCTGGTGCCCTTGATCCTCATGCGGGAACCGCCGGCGCCACCTGTGGTCTCGAAGCTGTCGTCCAGGTCATCCACTATGATGGTGGCGGCGTCCCGTGATGACAGTTCCACCGGCCGGCTGCCGGTGAACGGCTCTCCGGCCCGGATGTCTTCGCTGTCCACCGCCCCCAATCCCAGGGTGAACGGCGTCCGGTTCAGGGAGAGATACGGCACGACCTTGACGGAATCGGGTGGTTTGGAGGAAACCAGTCCGATTTCCATACTCCCGCCTGCCGGCACTTTAACCGGATCGCTGCTCCCGCTCTCGAAATCGGCGAACCGGTTCCCGGACTGGTACTCCACCCGCAGAAGACCGGGTACCGCCTCCCCGTTGGTGACCCGGACCAGGATCTGATAACGGGCGGAACCGTCCTCGGTGTCTTCGAGCCGGTACGCTTCGGCGGCATTGTCCGGAACCAGGAATCCGGGCAGGTCGGTCTGGCCGATCCAGGTCGTCAGCCACGGCGTCAGGTCGGTGCCGGCGGAAAGGCCGGCCTCCAAAACGTCGTCCCGGTTGTAGGACCCGCCCTCGCTCTTGTCCCGCAGGGCAGCAAGGAATGTTCCGGTCTCTTCGCGACCCAGGTCGTCGATCATGGACTGGGCCATGGCGCCGCCCTTCAGGGTCAGGATATCGACGGTATCCCTGGGCTCTTCCCACGGGTCGAGTTGGTCCAGTGAAACACCCAGCGCCTTGTCCCACACCGAGGCCCTGGATGTGACTGTACTGATCAGTGTGTCCATGAAATCGCCCTGGGCGCCGCCGGTCTGGAAGTAGCTTCCGATTGTCTGCCCGATCACCTCCTGCATGTCCGGTGTGAACAGATAGGCCGAGAAGTAGGAATGCTTGCCGACCACGAGTCGGGAAGACAGTTCCTCGAAAACGAAGTCCAGGGGCAGAGCCTCGGCCCCTTCGCCGGCGGTCAGGCCGGTGAAGAAGTTCCGGGCCGCTGCGGCAAACGGGTTGCCGCCGTTGAAGTCGTTGTCGAAGAACCGCTCCAGGTACTCGATCTTGGCCGCCGGCATCCCGCCGTCACGGTCCTCGAAATCGGACGGGTCCTCGAACTTGACGTCGAAGCGGGAGGTGGGGAATCCGGATTCCTTCATCAGGATCGTGGCTGACGGCGCCAGGGTCGATCCCAGGCGCCAGCCGCCGCCGTAGCTTCTGACAATGTTGGGAATTTCCACCGCGGTGATGGCGTCGTAGGGGTACGGTAACCCCATGGCGGCCGCCTCGTCCAGCTTTTCGGCCATCCAGTCCTCCATGACGGTAGTGGAATCGGAGAACACTTCCAGATTGGCGACATGGGACGGGTGCAACAGAATCTCCATGTGGATCCCGTTGACCTCGGTGGACCGGGACACGTATTCGCCTGCGATCAGGGCGACCTGGTCCACCGGCGCACCAGGTGCGAAGCGATAGGCCGTCATTCCGGGCCAGTCGGACGCGGTGTCCTGTCGCCTGCCCGGCAATGCCGCGGTCCAGCCCTCCGGAACCGCTACGGTGAGATCGATATTGAAAAAGTCGGTGGGGTTTCGGTCCGCACCCGCACGATCCACTTCCACTCCGGCGATAGGCAGCCAGCGGCAGCCGGGGAGTAGGCTGACATGGTCATCCTGGAAAATGATCGGAACGAATCCCAGCAGGAACAGCTGTCCGTCCAGGTTGGTCAAGGCCATCGGGTCCTTGGCTCCGTCCAGGTAGCCGAAAAACTCCGCCGGCGCACCTTTGGCCTGCAGACGGATGGTTGTTTCGACGCCGTTACCCAGGGATCCCTCCAGGCTTAGATCCAGAAGTCCGTTCTCCTGTGTGAACGCCAGCTCGTTCCCTGCCGTATCGGAGGCGGTGGAGACCACGATTCCCGGGTTCAGGGTGAACAGAGCGTTGTCAAGGGATTCGCCCGAATGAGCTCTGATGGTGATATTCAGATCCAGCGCCACCGAATCGCCCGGCTCCACCACCACGTTCCCGGAAATCAAGGTGACGTCCGGAACCTGGTCCTCGATCCGTGCCTCATGGGCCGCCTTCCACTGGGCGGTCAGATCCATGTTCACCTTCCTGAGGTAGACGATGCCGCCCAGGGTGGCCAGAGCGACCGCCACCATCAGCAGGCCGACGCCGATATAACTGGCGAAGGTGCCGTCATCCTTCCTGGGATGAAAACCGGCGGCCAGCCACAGGAAGCCCAGCCCCAGGAGCAGGATGGCGATGCGGTGGGCCAGGCCCTCGCCGTTGACGACCTCGGGAATCATGTCCGAGGGGAACGAACTGAGGAAGCCTCCGATCATGTCGGTGGCCGGCGCCAGCCAGATCTGGGATTTGAAATTGGCGAAGTAGATTCCCGCCATGATGATCAGCAGGAGGATGGCGGCCAGACCTCGATGACGCACCAGGAGCGTGACCAGATACACCATGCCGATGATGAAGGTGAACGCCGGTATCGCCATGAAGAACACGAAATATACAAGGGACTGCGGTTGCACCGACTCGCCCCAGATGAACCCGGCTCCGAAGATCAGGAGCGCCACCACCGCCAGCGGTATCCAGGACGGGATCAGGACACCCAGGTACTTGCCCAGAACCAGTTCCAGGTTGCTGCACGGCAGGGCGTCCAGCACCTCCACCATCCGTTCACGGATATCCCGCCCCCTGACGTCCATCCCCAAAAACAGCAGCCCGACCAGGAATATGAACAGGTAGTAGAACCCGATCGCCCCTACCAGGTACCGGGGACTGATGCTGCCGATGGTGCCGGACAAGGATGAAAATTGATAGTGCAGGAATGAGTAATACGCGTAGCCGACAAGACCGATGAGAGAGGCGAGCAGCATGAATACCCAATAGCGCACCAGCCGGCGGGTCAGTCGAGCCTCGGCCCGGGCGACCCCCATCATCATCTTCAGCCGGATCATGACGCCACCTCCGCTTCAGTCTCTGCGACCCCTTCAGCGGCGGCGTCGGCGCGACCCCGCTCCGCCATGAACGCCAGGTAACCTTCCTCCAGGGTCGGTTCGGCCACCATCGTTGCACCGGGGGGCGGCTCTGCGCCGGCGGCCAAGCCCCGAATCTTGATGCCCACACCTTCCCGGGCCCGGGAGACGATTTCGATGCCGGGAGCAAGTTTCGACTCGCCGTCCACCGCCAGGACCGCTTCGAAAACTTTTCCTTTTGCGCCTTCCACCAGTTTGACCGGGCTGCCCCGAAACACCACCTTGCCACGGTCGATCAGGGCCAGGTCGTTACAGCCGGAACCGAGATCGGCCACAATATGGGTGGAGAGCAGGATTACCCGCTCCTGGCTCAGCTCCGCCATCAACTTTCGGAACCGCAACCGTTCCTGTGGATCCAGGCCGACTGTCGGCTCATCGACGATCAGGACCTGGGGGGCATGCACCAGCGCCTGGGCCACACCGAGCCTGCGGACCATGCCGCCGGACAGCTTCTTGACCTTGCGATCCAGCACATCGTGGAGCCCGACCCGTTCCAGAACCTCCCGGACCCGTTTCTTCCGCACCGCCTTGTCCGCCAGTCCCGACAGCAGGGCCAGTGTATCGATGACCTCCTCCACCCGGTGCAGACGCCATGCCCCGAACTCCTGGGGCAGGTACCCGATCTGCTTTCGCACCGCGTTGCGCTCCCGGACCACGTCGTGACCGCCGACGCTCGCCTTGCCGTCGGTGGGGACGATCAGGGTGCACAGGATCTTCATCAGGGTGCTCTTGCCGGCGCCGTTCGGTCCCAGAAGGCCGAACAGTCCTGTACCGATCTCCAGATCGACGCCGTCCAGGGCGACGGTGCCGCCCTTCTTATATATGTGGCGCACACCTTCAACCTGAATCCTGCCGTTCTGGCTCGCAGTGGCTGTCATGACGTTCCCCCTCGGTTGCCGGACATGCATCGCCGGCATTCTCGCCTATTTATACCCGACCCCATGGGCGGATATTCACAATCCGTCTCCAAAGGTTCGATTTCGTATACGGCAGACGAGTGTACCGGTTATCACGCGGGGGAGCGGAAACGGTTTCACCGAATCCGGAGTGATCAGGATTACAATAACTCTAGCGCTTGAACTTGTACCCATAGCGATGGACGGTGACCAGGTATTTCGGCTCCGCCGGATTATCCTCGATCTTCTTGCGCAGCTTGGCGATGTGCATATCCACGGTGCGGGTGAACGGCATTTTCTCGTATCCCCAGACCGCATCCAGCAGCTGGTCCCGGCTGACTACGTCCCCTTCGTGCTCGATCATGAACCTGAGCAGTTCCAGCTCGCGGGGTGTCAACTCCAGCAGCTTGCCGCCCTTGGTGACTTCGCACTTCTTGAAATCGGCCGTGATGTCTCCGAACTCGGCATGGTCCAGCTTGCTTTCCCTGGGCGCCGAGCGGCGCAGCAGCGCCTCCACCCGGGCCATCAGTTCCAGGAAGCTGAACGGCTTGGTGACGTAATCATCCGCCCCCAGCTTCAGCCCAAGGACCTTGTCGATCTCCTGTCCCCTGGCGGTAAGCATGATGATCGGCACGTTGTTCCCTTCGCTGCGGATCGTCTTGCAGATATCCAGGCCGCTTTTTTTGGGCAGCATGACATCCAGTATGATCAGGTCCGGACCGGCGCCGGTCGCCTTGTCCATGCCGGCCTCACCATCCCGGGCCAGGGTGACGTCGAAACCTTCATACTCAAAGCCGTCCCGGAGGGCGATCCCCATCGATTCGTCGTCCTCCACGATGAGGACCTTGATCCCTTCCCGGTCGCCGTTGTCGTCCATCTGTTCCATTACGTCACCTCGTTTATCGGCAGGAAAATACTGAACCGGCTGCCTCGGCCCGGCTCGCTCTTGACCCGAATCTCTCCATGGTGGGCGGTCACCACGTGGTGGACGATGGACAGCCCCAGCCCGCTGCCTTTCACATTGTGGACCGCCCCGGTAGGAACCCGGTGGAACCGCTCGAAGATCTTCTTCTGCTCCGAGCGGGAAATCCCGACCCCTTGGTCCTCCACCCAGAACACAACCTGATCCCCTTCCCGTCTCAGCCCGACGGAGATATCCCGGGAATCTCCCGAGTACTTCACCGCATTGTCCAGCAGATTGTGGATCGCCTGGGCGATCGCTTCGCAATCGATCCGCACCGCCGGAAGATCTTCCGCCGGTTCCTCGTAGTGGATATTGAACCCGCTGTGGCGGTGTTGTATTTCCATGGTCTTGAGGACTTCGGCCAGCACACCGCGCAGGTCGCACGGCTCTATGCTGTAGGTCTTGGCGCCGGATTCGATCTTGGAGAAGTCCAGGATGTTGTTCAGCAACTGGGTCAGGCGACGGCTCTCGGTTTCGATGTACTCACCGTATTCTTCACACTTCTCCCCATCGGTCACCCGTCCCAGGCGCATGAACTCGCCGAACACCCGGATGGAAGCCACCGGCGTCCGCAGTTCGTGGGAAACGTTGGAAACAAAGTCCGATTTCATCTCCGACAGCTTCAATTCCTTGGATACCGTGCGGAACGCCAGGCCGATCCCGCCCAGCAGGACGGCGGCCAGCAGTCCGGACAGGCTCAGGTTGACGATGAAATTGCTCCGGGCCCACTGCTCCGGCGTGGCGTAACCGCTCTGGACTACCAATCGGTAATGAGAGAACACCCAGGGGAAGTACCGGGACACGCCGTAGGCCACATCGGGAAGCCAGTCGGACTCGTACGCCACCTCGTCCAGGGGGTCGATGACCTTGACAACCGGTTTCAGCTCAGGATCGTCCCGGAAATACTTGTCCAGGGTCTCCCCGATCACCTCCGGTAACAGGCGGGTTCGGAAATACGCCATGTTGATCACCATCCCGGCGACGCCGACGACCTGGAAATCCTCGTCAGTGATCGGGTACAGGATCATGTAGTTGTCCGCGTCCTTTTCGTCCACCACCAGGGTCGGTGGTTCCAGACTCGTCCCTTTCCGGCTCATGAGCTGGAACGGGGCGCAGGCGACGAACACCGAGCGGGATTCAGGCTGCCGGTTTGCAGGCAGCATGGAGATCGAAGCGGCGTCGTAGTACCACAACCGGTCCTGCCCTGGATCGGTGTAGTCCATGACGAACAAACGGCTGGCTCCCTCCACTTCTTTTTTTCGAAAGTGCCAGGCGATCTTGTGGTTATTACCCTGGATCAGGTAGGACGACGGCACGCTCAGCACCCGTTCGGAATTACCGCGATAAAAATAGAGCACCCGGTCGAACACACCCTCGAGGAAATTTTTCAGGTAGGCCTCTCCGGCCAGGGCCGAGGCAGCCTCCAGTTTGACCAGCGAGTTGTACTGCAGGGCCATGAGGGCAAGGAGGGGCAGGAAGGCGGCTATGAAGCCGACCCAGAGAACATGCCGCTTAAGGAATGTACGGAACGGAGTCACGCCAACCTCCTTGAACGCACCCAATATACTCTTTCGCGTCCGGAGGAAACTCCCTTATTTCGTAGCAGTTTACAGTCCGTTTACAAACCGGACATCTTTTTACAAGGAGTTGGACCCATTTACAATAATTGAACCTACACTTAGGAGTGCGCGGAGGGATTATTCCCTGTTCAAGGTTTGGAGATTATGAAACGGCACACAACCATATGGATCATTTGCACTGTGTTGCTGCTGGTGTTGGCATCATCCGCCTCCCTGGCCGGCGAAGAATACAAGTGCACCACACCAACCCAGGAATGCCTGGACAAAATGACCGCCAACCTGATGAACCGCGGCTGGCTGGGGATTTTCGGCAACGAGATCCGGGAAAACGGCACGATGTATATGGAGATCATCGAAGTGGTCCCGGGGAGCCCGGCGGAGAACGCCGACATCCGCCCCGGCGACATCCTGGTGGCGGTCAACGGCGTAGACCTGATCGAAAGCAACAAGGAAGATCTCTACAAGGTCCAGATGAAGAACAAGCCGGGTGAATCGTTCCGGTATACGGTCCTGCGCAACAAGAAACGGGTCTACAAGAAGGTCAAGCTGGCATCGATGCCTTATGAAGTCATCGTCCGAGCCGTCGGCGCCCACATGCTGGAACACTCCAGTGTCGATGTCGCCGCGCTGAAGAAGAGAGACGAGCGCAAAGGGAAGAAGAAGTAGGGATCGAGGCCGTCTCAGGGCGTACGCACCACCATCAAACGCATCTCCATCATCTCTTCCATGCTGTAACGGATCCCCTCTCGGCCGAGGCCGGAGTCTTTCACACCGCCGTACGGCATGTGATCCACCCGCCAGGACGGTATGTCGCCGATGACCACCCCGCCGACCTCCAGTTTGTCCCAGGCCCGGTTCGCCTTGTACAGGTCCCGGGTGAACACCCCTGCCTGCAGGCCGTAGCGGCTGGCGTTGACCCGGTCGAGGGCAGCG
>CALZKF010000043.1:0-15694 GCA_945787955.1 uncultured Acidobacteriota bacterium
CCCGATCCCGACCAGCAGGACCACTCCTGCCATGGCGGAAACGGCGGCCAGGATAAACCGCCCGGACAACCGCTCCCGGAACAGCAGCAGGCTGAGTACCGCCGTTGCGAACACCTGGGTGTTCCCCAGGATCGTCGCCATGCCGGCGCCGGCCAGGATAATGGAGCGGTGCCAGACGAACAGGTCCAGGAAGAAGATGAACCCGGCCAGAGCCAGGAGCGCCATGACCCTGCCCGGGAGCAGCAGCCGGTCCTTCCGTTGCAGGGCGGCCAGGAACAGCAGCCCGGCGCCGATCAAGCAGCGGTACATCCCGATACCGGTGGGACCGGGCACTCCGCCTTCTATCGCTTTCACCAGCACCGGGGCGAAGCTGATGCAGACCGCCCCGACGGCGATCAGGATCAACGGTCGGGCATGGGAGCCTTGCTGCCGGTAATCTTGCACCCGGGGATTGTAATTAAAACGGGGACATTGCACTTTATCTTTTAATAATTAAGTATTGGAAAGCTGTGAATAAGTATTGAAAGATAATGTGCAATGTCCCCTTTAGTAACCAGGTACCTGCGCCTGACCTGGATCAACATCCTGTCCAACGTCACCGTCCCCCTGGTCGGCCTGGTGGATACCGCTATGCTGGGCCACCTGGCGGACATCCGTTTCCTGGCCGGGGTTGCCCTGGGCACCATCCTGTTCGACTACATCTACTGGACCTTCGGATTCCTGCGTATGGGGACCACCGGCACAACCGCCCAGGCGATCGGGCGGGGGGATCCGGCTGAGTCCTATCTCGTGCTGTACCGCTCCGTCGCGCTGGCGGTATTGATCGCCGGGGCGATCCTGGTGCTGCACTGGCCGTTGCGGGAGACAGGCTTCTTCCTGCTTTCCGGGGAGCCCGGGGTGGAACAGGCCGGCAGGGCCTATTTCAGCGCCCGAATCTGGGGCGCGCCGGCAACGTTGTGCAACTTCGCACTCATCGGCTGGTTCCTGGGCCGGGAGCAGAGCCGTCATGTGCTGGTTATGACGATCGTGGCCAACATCGCCAATATCCTGTTCAACTACATTTTCATCATGCAGATGGGGCTGGCCGCTTTCGGGGCCGGCCTGGCCACCATGATCGCCCAGTACGCCATGCTGGCCACCGGCGCCGGACTGTTCCTGACCCAGCCGGGACGTACCCCCTGGCGGATCCGGGAGATCCTGCACCGGGAGAAAATGGTCTCGTTGTTGTTGCTCAACCGGGACATCCTGGTACGGACCTTCTGTCTGATCACCTCGTTTGCCGTATTCGCCAACTTCAGTTCGATCCTGGGGACGGCGGTCCTGGCCGCCAACTCGATTCTCCTGCGCCTGTTGCTGGTTGCCTCCTTCCTCATCGACGGCGCCGCCTTCGCTTCGGAGTCCCTGGCGGGGGTATTCGTCGGCTCAAACGACAAGACTTCCCTCCGGCGCCTGTTCCGCCTGTCCCTCCTGGCCGGAGAAGGGTTCGCCCTCCTGTTCCTGGCAGTGGTGTTCCTTCGGCCCCGGGCATTGCTGGGCCTGTTCACCAGCCACGAGGACGTGGTGAACCTGGCCATGGCCTGGGCGCCCTGGCTGATCCCGGTGCTGCTGGCAGGCGCCCTGGCCTACATGTACGACGGTCTGTACCTCGGGATGACCGAGGGCCACCGGCTGCGCAACTCCATGCTTTTCAGTACGTTGGGAGTATTTCTGCCGGTGGCGGTTCTGGCCCTGTACCTGGGCAGCGTCCATATCCTGTGGGCCGGCCTCGTGGCGTTCATGGCGGCAAGGACTGCGACCCTCGGCTGGATGAGCCGTTCATTGATCGGCCCTCCTTGATGGAACTTCTCCCTTATGGAATCGTATTACGTCATCTGATTACTGTTTCCGGCCCTTGCCGGAGGGAGGCTGTTTTGCATAAGTCTTTGAACATCATGATTGTTGGCGCTGCCGCGGCGCTGCTGTTCTCGGCAGCGGCAGTGGTAGCGGCGGTCACACCTCACGGCGGGATGCTGCAGACCCCGGATGTCAGCAGCACGCATATTGTGTTCAGTTATGCCAACGATCTCTGGATCGTGTCCCGGGAAGGCGGGCAGGCCATCCCGCTGGCGTCTCCCCCCGGCCGGGAAACGATGCCCCGGTTCTCCTCCGACGGCAAGACCATCGCCTTCGTTGGCAATTATGACGGCAACATGGATCTCTATACCCTCCCGGTCTCCGGCGGCGTGCCGTTCAGGGTGACCTACCACCCCGGTTTCGAGCAACTTTCCGACTGGACCGCCGACGGCCGGCTGATCTTCGCGTCGAACATGTACTCGGGGATCGGCAGGGCGCCTAAACTGTTCCTGCAGAACGCCGACGGCGGCATGCCGGAGCCTCTGCCGGTGCCGTACGGTTCCTCCGGCGCAATCGACAGCAGTGGTGAGCTCCTGCTGTACACGCCTCACAACCGGGACGGCCGGACCTGGAAGCGGTACAAGGGCGGGCTGGCCTCGGACCTGTGGCTGTTCAATCTTAAGACCCATGAGTCGAAAAAGCTCACCGATTGGGACGGGACCGACACCCAGCCGATGTGGAACGGCGACACCGTCTATTACCTGTCCGACGCCGGACCGGCCCATCGCTTGAACATCTGGGCCTACAGCAGTGCTTCCGGTGAACACCGCCAGGTGACCAAGCTCACCCAGAACGATGTTCGCTGGCCGGCCATCGGCCCCGGCCCTGACGGCCAAGGCGAGATTGTTTTCCAGAGCGGCCCCGGCATCCACCTCCTGAACCTGGCGACCGGACAGTCCAGCCCGGTGAAGGTAACCATTCCCGGCGACCGGCCGAGCCTGAAGACCCAGGCCGTGGATGCCTCCGGATTCCTGACCAGCTACTCGATTTCTCCGAAAGGGAAGCGGGTTGCCGCCGGAGCAAGAGGCGATATCTGGTCCCTGCCGGCCAAGCACGGCTTCCCCAGGAACCTGACCATGACCAGTGGCGTGGCGGAGCGGGATCCGTCCTGGAGCCCGGACGGCCGCTGGATCGCCTACTTCTCCGACGAGACCGGCGAATACGAGCTGTACGTCACCCAGTCCGACGGCAAGGGTGAGACCCGCCGGCTGACCAAAGGATCGAAATCGTTCCTGACCAGCACGGTCTGGTCCCCGGACAGCAAGAAGATCACCTATGGAGACGAAACCGGTTATACCCTGATGCTTCACGACCTGGACGGCGACAAGACCACCAAAGTGGACCGTCACACCCAGTCCGGCCGCTTCAATGACGTTAGCTGGGCCCCGGACAGCCGGTACTTTGTATACACCGGCAGCGGCGAAAGCCTGTTGACCAACCATATCGTGATCTACGATGTGGAGAACGGGAAGAAGCACAGCGTCACCGGGGACATGTTCGGTGAAGGCTCACCGGTGTTCGATCCGGAAGGCAAGTACCTGATTTTCAGCACCGCCAGGAATTTCCAGCCGACTTACAGTGATCTGGACTCCACTTTCACCTATGCCGGTTCCGGAATCCTGGCCATGGTGCCCCTGAAGGCCGACACCCCTTCTCCCTTCGCCCCCAAGAGCGACGAAGTCGAGTTCAAGAAGGACGGGGACAAAGGCGACGAGGAAGACGGCGACAAGGATAAAGACGGTAAGGGCGGCAAGAAGAAATCCAAGAAGGACGATGCCAAGGACGGCGAAGACGGGAAGAAAAACGACAAAAAGGAGGTCAAAGTCGAGATCGACTTCGAAGGCTTCGAATCCCGCGCCATTCGGATTCCGGTGGATGCCGGAAACTTCGGTCGAATCGCGGTGACCAAGAAAGGTCACCTGGTCTATAGCCGGCTCCCCGCCGGCGGCAACGGAGACCCGAAGATCGTGCTCCTGGATCTGGAAGACGAGAAGCACGAGGAGAAGACCCTGGTGGAAGACGCCGGCGCCTTCGAACTGGCGGCAGACGGCGAAACGATGCTCTATATCCAAAATGGCAAGGCGTTCATCCGCGAGGCCTCCCCCAACGGCAAGCCGGAAGCGGTATCCACAGCAGGCATGAGTGTCGAGATCGATCCCCGTGAGGAGTGGGCCCAGATCCTGCGGGACACATGGCGACGGCAGCGGGACTACTTCTACGACCCGAATATGCACGGTGTGGACTGGGACAAGGTTTACGAGCACTACGAGGCGATGCTGGCCGACTGCACAACTCGTAACGATGTCGGCTTCCTCATCCGGGAGATGATCTCCGAGTTGAACATCGGCCATGCCTATTACAGGCCGGCACCGGAGGAGAGGCAGGGACCCCGGAGGCCGGTGGGGATGCTCGGCGCCGATTATGCCCTGGACAAAGGTGCGTATCGCATTGCCAGGATCTACGGCGGCGGTCCCTGGGACATCGACGCTCGAGGGCCTCTGGGCGACCCCGGGGTGGACGTCAAGGTAGGGGACTACCTGCTTCGGGTTAACGGCGTCGCCCCCGATCCGGACAAGGCGGTGTGGGCGGCCTTCCTCGGAATGGCCGGTCAAACGGTGGAACTGACCGTTTCCGACAAGGCGGAGATGGATGATGATGCCCGAACGGTTCTGGTCAAGGCGGCCGATGGTGAAGGCGACATCCGGTACCGGTATTGGGTGGAAAGCAATCGGGCGTATGTGGAGGAGAAGTCCGGCGGCAGGGTCGGTTATATCCACGTTCCCGACACCGGCGTAAGAGGCCAGAACGAACTTGTGCGGCAGTACTTCGGCCAGGTGCACAAAGACGCACTGATCGTTGACGAGCGCTGGAACGGTGGCGGTCAGATACCGACACGGTTCATCGAGCTGTTGAACCGGCCGATCACCAACTACTGGTCGGTGGCCGGCGATTACACCTGGCCCTGGCCGTTCGACGCCCACCAGGGACCGAAGTGCATGCTGATCAACGGCGCCGCCGGCAGCGGCGGTGACGCCTTCCCGCGGTACTTCCGGCAGGCAGGACTGGGTAAGCTCATCGGACGGCGGACCTGGGGCGGCCTGGTCGGTATCTCCGGGGTGCCCGGTCTGATCGACGGCGCCGGTGTCACCGTGCCGGCTTTCGCCTTCTTCGACAAGGACGGCACCTGGGGTGTGGAAGGGTTCGGCGTGGCGCCGGACGTGGAGATCATGGACGACCCCGCCCTAATGGTGGACGGCGGTGATCCCCAACTGGATTACGCCGTCGGTCACATGCTGCAGGAGATCAAGACCAACGGCTACAAGGCACCCATGCGTCCGGCGTACCCGGATCGCAGCGGCATGGGCATCACGGAGGAAGACCGCTAGCCGTTCGTTGATAACGACGCTCACACTGAAGGCCGGATCCCTGTTGAGGGTCCGGCCTTCGCTTATTGGAGTACACTGAGCGGCCATGAGTGTTCCGGCGCAGTATGACAAGGGTTTCTTCGGCCACCCGAAAGGGCTGTCCACCCTGTTCTTCACCGAACTGTGGGAGCGGTTCAGCTACTACGGCATGCGGGCGATCCTGTTGCTGTACCTGACCGCCGCCGTGGCCGACGGAGGGTTGGGGTTCGATGTCGGCAAAGGGACATCGATCTATGCGCTGTACACGTCCATGGTGTACCTCCTGAGTCTTCCCGGCGGCTGGGTGGCCGATCGCTTCCTGGGGCAGAGAAAGGCGGTTCTATACGGCGGCATCCTGATCATGCTGGGGCACTTCACACTTGCCATCCCGGCTGTGGAGGCGTTTTTTACCGGGCTGGTCTTGATCGTGGTCGGAACCGGGCTGTTGAAACCGAACATCAGCGCCATCGTCGGCCAGCTGTACCACGAGAACGACGATCGCCGCGACGCCGGTTTTTCCCTGTTCTACATGGGGATCAATTTCGGCGCACTGGCCGGCCCGTTCGTCTGCCCTCTGCTGGGGGAGAACGTGGATTGGCATCTCGGATTCGCCGCCGCCGGTATCGGGATGTTCTTCGGTCTGATCCAGTACGTCCGCGGCGCGAAGTACCTGGGAGATGCCGGGGCCGAGCCGGAAAAGTTCGAGGATCCCCGGGAGGCGGGCCGACATCGCAGGATCCTGACTGCAGGAATCGCCATTGCCGTTATTGCGGCTGCAGCTGTGGCTGCATTGCATTTCAGCGGTATTTTCGTGCTGACGGTGGAGAGGATCGCCGACTCGTTCGGGTTCATCCTCTTTGCGATACCTGTGGTCTTTTTTGCTGGACTATTCCTGGCGGAGAAATGGACGCCGGTGGAAAAGGGCCGGCTTGCCACCATCGTTGTGTTGTTCCTGGCGGCTGCGTTTTTCTGGGCGGCCTACGAGCAGGCAGGCTCTTCGTTGACGTTGTTTGCCGAGCGGAGCACCGACCGGGAAGTTTGGGGTTTCCCTGAGTTTCCCGCCGGCTGGTTCCAACAGCTGCCGGCGTTGTTCTGCGTCATCCTGGCTCCGGTGTTCGCCTGGCTGTGGGTGCGCCTGGGGAGGAAGCAGCCGTCCAGTCCGGCCAAGTTCGCTATTGGCCTGGTGCTGGTCGGTCTCGGATTCGTGGTGATGATGGGGGCGGCGTCCGCTTCCGCCGCCGGGGCTAGGATCAGCCTGTGGTGGCTGGTGGCAACCTACTTCCTCCACGTGCTTGGTGAAATGTGCCTGAGTCCTGTGGGGCTCAGCACAATGACCAAGCTGGCGCCGACCCGCGTAACCGGCATGATGATGGGGGTCTGGTTCCTGGCCGCCTCGGTTGGAAACTATGTGGCCGGCCGTCTGGCAGGGCAGTATGAATCACTTCCCCTGTGGCAGCTGTTCGGACTGTTCGTGCTGTTGACCTTCGGCGCAGGGGCGGTATTGGCGCTCCTGGTACGCCCGATTCGCCGCATGATGGGCGGCGTGCATTAACCAGAAGGGGGGACCGTCCCGGTTAATGCCTCATATGGGGTATAGAAAGGTTTAAGTATGAAGAGAGTAACCTTCATTTGCACTGTCATCATGGTCGGTCTGATCGCCGGGTCCTGTACTGTCGCACCTGATGGTGCCGGCTATGATCCGAAGCGGGATCCGGCCGTCGACCTCGCGGTGGCGATGGAAGATGCGTCCGAATCCGGACGGCGCATACTACTTGAGATCGGTGGGGAGTGGTGCAGTTGGTGCCACCTTCTGGAGAAGTTCTTCGCAACCCACGACGAGCATCGGGCGCTGCTGCATGAGAATTTTATCGTGGTAAAAGTCAATTACAGCCCTGAGAATGAGAACCAAGCGTTCCTCTCCCGGTACCCGGCTTTCAAGGGCTACCCTCATATCATCATTCTGGACAGCGACGGCAGTCACCTGCACTCCCAGGACACAGGCTCGCTGGAAAAAGGGCAGGGCTACGACCCTGACGCCATGAAAGCATTCCTGGAGAAGTGGTCCCGGTAATCCGAGGCCTACCCCATATGAGGCAATAACCGGGACGGTCCCCGTTTACATCTACAGCTCGAAGTCGACGCGTTGCAGGACCGGGTCCACAGCAGCTACGACGACTTCGAGACGGTCCCCGAGGCGGAACCGCTTTCCGGTCTTCGAGCCGGTCAGAGTGAGGTGGTCGGCATCGAACGCGAACCGTTCCCGGTCGTCGCCGCCCAGGCGCAGGAGACCTTCCGCCAGGCTGTCCTCCAGCTGGATGAATACGCCGAACGGAGCCACACCGGTGATGATGCCCCACAACCGTTCCCCGATCTGGCCCTCGATGAAGGCCAGCTTCTTGCGCAGCAGCAGGTCTCGCTCCGCCGCTTCGGCGTTGCGCTCCAGTTCCGACGACGAAGTCGCCACCGGCCCCAGATCGGCGGCCCAATCCGGTATCCGCTTGCGTTCCTTCCGGCTCGCCCGCAGCAGGCGGTGGACCACCAGGTCCGGGTATCTTCGGATCGGGGATGTGAAGTGGCAATAGACCGGAGCTCCCAGTCCGAAGTGGCCGTCGTTTTCAGGGTGGTAGCGGGCCTGCCGCATGGAGCGCAAGGCAACCTGGCTGATAAGTACGTGTTCCGGTTTCCCCTCGACCTGGTCCAGCAGTTCGCCGATCGCCCCGGGACTGACCTCGCCCCCGGGCAGCTTCAATTCCAGTCCGAATTGGCGGACGAAGGAGGCCAGGGTCTCCAGCTTTTCCGGTGTAGGTTTTTCATGGATACGGTACATGCAGGGCCAATCGATTTTTTCCAGATGCCCCGCCACGACTTCGTTAGCCAGCAGCATGAACTCCTCGATCAACCGGTGGGCCTTGTTCCGCGGCGTAACGGTGATGCCGGTCATCACACCTTCGATATCCATGAGGATCTGGGGTTCGGGCAGATCAAAGTCGACGCTGCCCCGGGCCTGGCGCCGCCGCTCAAGGACCTTCCGAAGATCTCCGGCGGTCTTCAGCATCGGGACGACCGCTTGCGGCACCCCCTTGACCGCAGCCGCACCATCCAGCAGTTCGGCCACCTGCGTGTAGGTCAATCGGGCGGCGGATCGGATCACACCGTCGGCGAATCGGACCTTGATGACGCGCCCCTTGGGGTCAAGGTCAATGACGGCGGATTGCACCAGGCGGTCCACATTCGGCCTGAGGGAACAGAGGTCGTTGGACAACCGTTCCGGGAACATCGGCAGAACCTTGTCGGGAAAATAGACGCTGGTGCCCCGATCCCGGGCTTCCCGGTCCAGAGCGGCGCCGTGCTTCACGAAGTGGGCAACGTCGGCGATATGCACCCACAGCCGGAACCGACCGTCCTTGAGTCGGCTGACGGCAATGGCGTCGTCGAAGTCCCTGGCGGTTTCGCCGTCGATGGTAACCGGCGCCGGATCGTCGAACCGCTCGCGGTGGCCGGCCTCCTTCGCCGAGATTCGGGAGGGCAACCGCCCGGCCTCCTCAAGGATGGCGGCAGGGAAACCGTCTGCCAGTCCGAACCTGCGGATGACGATCTCGGTGTCGGTGGACGGATCGTCCAGATTGCCCAGCCGTTCGATGATTTCGCCTTCTGCCGGTGAGCGGCCCCGGCTCGGCCGGCGGAGCTTCACCACCACCACCTGGCCTTCGGCAGGCCTGTTGCCGGGCGTTGCGGTGACCTCAATGGCATCACCCAGTGAGTGGTCGAACGGTTGAACATCCCCGGATTTTCCACGTTTACGGTACACGCCAAGGACTTCCCGGCTGCGGCCCTCGAGGGTCTGGACTATCCGGCCCTCCCGCCGGCCGTTCTGATCCTCCTTGAGAACCTCCGCTTCCACCCTGTCGCCGGTAATCCGGCTGCCGATGAACGGGGGCGGGATGAAGACATCCTCCCCTCCGTCCTCCGCCACAACGAAACCGAAGCCGCGGGGGTGGCGCTTCAGCATGCCCTGCACCAGGTTCGGCCGGGCCGGGGCGGTCAGACGTCCCCGGCTCAGCTTCATCAATCTGCCGTCGGCGATCATCGCCCGGATCGTCTTCCGGGCCGCAGGCCGGTCGTCGGTTGGGATTTGCAGGGCATGGAGCAGGTGGCGCTGCGAGACCGGTTCGTAGCCGTCGTTCTCCACAAACGCGAGGATCGATTGTTCCAGGGTCGGTTTACTCATTGGATGTCCACCTGTGGGGCCGAGAGCATTATCATAGCGCGTTCGCGCTACAATACACGGCCTATCTCCATCATGAGGAGGGTGTTGCGATGAGCATCGTCGTTTTATCCTGCAGCCTGAACCCGCACAGCAAATCCCGCCGTTTGGCGGAACGGGCCATGATCCGGCTGGGCGGGTCCGAAACGGATGTCCTGTATATTGATCTTGCGCAGTATCCGCTTCCGCCCTGTGACGGCGGAACGGCCTACACTGACCCGGCGGCAATTGAGCTCAAGGAAACCTTGAAAAACGCCTGGGCGGTGGTCCTGGCCTTTCCGATTTATAACTATGCAGCAGGCTCCGCCCTCAAGAACATGATGGAGTTGACCGGCGACGCCTGGACCGGCAAAACGGTCGGCATGATGTGCGCCGCCGGGGGCAAGGGCAGTTACATGGCGCCCATGACGGTCGCCAATTCCCTGATGCTGGACTTCCGCTGCATCATGGTTCCCCGGTTTGTCTTCGCCACAGGGGAAGACTTCGAGGGTGACGGTGCGCCGTCTGAAGAACTGGCGTCCCGGGTGGACGAATTGGCCGACGAGCTTCTGCGCATCGGAACCGCCCTGGCCTGAATCAGTTTACGACCAGCGTGCCCCCGGACCACACAGGGACCAGGGAAGGTGCACAGGTTTCGGCAACCTCGTCGCAGATTTCAACCTGCTGGGTGGAGAAGCTGAAGATGCTCCCGGGAGTCATCCGGGTGGCCCGGAACGTCAGGGAGATCAGTTCCTCGGGCGCGGTGAAATCGTAGCCCGGGACGAACGGATTGGCCTGTATGCGGGTGGCGGTGACGAACAGGATTCCAGGCGCCGCTTCGGCAGTGTGGAAATCCGTCTGGTATCCGCCGATGCCGAGAACCGAGTCTAGCGGATCGGAATCGACGAATTCCACAAAGCCCGGTTCATAGGTCACCCGGAAGCCGACGCCGAACAGATCGGTAATGTTGGCCGCCATGACCCGGATGGTGAAGGTGGCGCCGGATCGGTCGCCGGCAGCCATATACACCGCCTCGCCCGCCGGAGAGTTGGTATCCGGTGCAAACGCGGCGAACAGGGTCGGCGTCGGAATGCCGCTGTTGTTGTTGCCGCCGCCGCAGGAGACGGCCGTCAGCAGGAGCAACAGGGCCAGGAAAATTCTCTGACTGTTCATCATTGTCCTCTTCATTACGGGCAGACCTTCCCGAACCGGGCGCCGACCAGGGAGAGGTCGGGACCTTCCACTGCATCGTCGAGGTCGATATCCGCCGATGCGGAGAACCTCGGCTCTCCGATGCTCGATGCGAACGCCGTGGCAATCTCCAGGATGTCCAGGCCGTCGACGGCTCTGTCACCGTTGGTGTCGGGCAGGATCGTGGTTGCTTCGGAGGTGCCGCCCAGATGGCCGAGGTTGGCGCGGTCTCCGTTCGGTTCCGGTTCGCTGGAATAATCTGCCGCAGGATCGGCGCCGTCGATAGCCGGAGAGCAGACGTCGGGAATCGATTCGACATCCAGCAGCGGGTCGGCCGTGACGTTGGTGCCGTTGGCGATATCCGCCAGGTTGCTCACCGTGGTGTCGTAATCGTCGGGTGAATGACCGTACACCAGGTTGTATTCGATGCCGTCCAGATCCAGGACGCCCTCGCTTTCGTCGCTGAAGATTGCAATGCCGTACCCGACGTTGTCGGCGATGATCGAGTTCTCGATCCGAACGGTGGATGTTCCGGTCTGGGTACCTTCGGTATCGTCCGAGGATCCGACGCTGATCGCCACGCCTCCGGCGCCGGCGGCGGCAATGTTGCCGGCGATGGTATTGAACCCCAGGTCCACCGTGCCTACGGTGTCGGTAAACGCCACGATGAACAGGTCCAGGCCGCCGCCGAAGCCGTCAGTGCTGTTCCGGGCCACCAGATTGTTTTCCAGAACGGCCGTAACGCGAGTGGTGGTATCCGGGTCGCTGTCGTTGTCATTGTCGTCGGTGAGTGTCGACACGACCATGCCGCCGCCACTGGAACCGGCGGTGTTGGTTTGCACGGTATTGCCGCTGGCCGAGAGCTGGACGTTCACGTCCCTGAGGACACGCAAGTCGAAGGCTTCAATGTACAGGTCAAGCCCGCCGGCGCTGTCGGTTGCCATGTTGTCGGTGACGACGTTGTCGTCGACGACAATGACATGATCCTGGTTTACCGCGCTGTCCCCGACGGCCCATGCGCTGATACCGCCGCCGAAGCCCTCTACGCTGTTGCCCGAGAGGGTGTTGTCTTCGATAGCTATTCGTTCGGAGCCGAATCCGAACGTATTGGCGAAGATGCCGCCTCCATAAGCGGAAGAGGGAGTTCCGAAGTCGGCGTTGTTACCGGTGATCACGTTCCGTGAAATCGATATTTCCGAGTAGGCTAGTACCCCGGTGTTGGTGTAGGCGCTGATGCCGCCGCCCTGTGATGATGTGAACGGCGCCTCGCCGGCGAGGAAGTTGCCGGTCACCGTATTGTCCAGAAAGTTGATGATCGACTGGGCGTTTTGAGCGACTATGCCGTAGAGATACGCCCCCCCGCCGTCGGCGGTGGAACTGTTGCCGTCGATAATATTGTCTTCAACGGTAATGGTCACGTCGCCGGTGGTTCCCTGACCGGCGTTGGCGACTATGTACAGTCCGCCGCCGTACGCGGGCGAACTGTTGCCGGAGATGATGTTGTTGGTGATGGAAACCGAACCGGAGGTCCGGATCCCCGAGTCGCCGCCGTTGCGTACGGTGAAACCGTCCAGTCCGGAGTTGCCGCCGAGGATGACCGGCGTGCAGAGTCCGTCGCCGTCGATGATGAAGTCGGTGGCGTCCAGCGCAGGGTTCGAACCGTCGGCCACAATGGCCAGCCCCTTTTCGCCTGTATCGACGCATTCGCCGTAGGTGCCGGGCAGGACCTGGACGGTATCACCGGTTGCCGCCGCGACAATGGCGTCGGTGATGGTGCAGAACGGATCGCCTACGGCGCCGGTCCCGGGACCGGGGCAGTTGCCCGCGTCGACGTAGACCACACTTTGGGCCAGCACCGGGCTGCACAGCAGCAACGCGGCCAGTATAAGTAATCGCCTTGAAGTAATCATAAGGATCGGCTCCCCTGGAACAGGACGGCTTGGCGGTCAAACTCCGCACCCGTCACACCGCATCGTTATATACGGCGGGATCCGGGTCTGCAACGGAGATTATCTCCGGTTCCTGGGGCCGATGGCGCCGGTCCCCGGTTTATTTCGCGTAAAACCCCTCAAATGCGGTTTTGAACTCCCCGCCTTGCGGCGCCGACTCCCATAGTTGCCGGACACGCCCGTCGGCGAGAAGTGTCCAGGTGATCCGCTGCCGCACCTCACCATCCGGCCCCCGGGTGAGCCCTTCAAGAACCATGGATCCGTCTCGGATGCCGCCCTCGATGGTGAGCAGGAGGCCTGAACCATCGACCCAGGTCTGGTGCCAGACCTTCCTGCCGCGATCGTACATGTTGTAACTGGTGCCGATGTACTTGCCCGAGGCCGGCTGCCAGTTCTCTTCAAGCGCGCAGCCTCCAAGGATGGAACTAATGCGGTTGTGGCCCAGGAGCTTGCCGTCCTTGTCGGTCACCTTCCACTCGCCCAGCCAGAAATCGAACTGGCGGTACTCGGGTGCGCTGCACGGCGCCGGCTTGGCGCTGTCCTGTGCCGTGGCCGCGGCAGACCACGCCAGGAGCAGGACGGTGGCCAGGAGCATGTTTGAAATCTTCGACATCGGTTCACCTGCGTCAATGATAAAAAGCGGGTCGATGGCCAATTCCACCGACCCGCTCCGTTGCCGACTGAGGGGATCGGCCGGCAACGAAAGATGATTGCTATACAGCCTGAATATCAGCGCTGCGGGTGCGGAAAGCTACCACATGAAGCAACGCCCTGCGGGTAAGAAGCAGCAGTTCGCACAGAGCTTTTACCGTGTGTTTACGACTTCGGAAAAATCTCTGAAACTCGTTTACAGGATTTACATCGTTGCGTTGTAAGATCGTTTTATGGACTGGACGGTCTACATCCTGAAGTGCAGCGACGACAGCCTCTATACCGGGATCACCAACGACCTTGAACGGCGGCTTGCGGCTCACGACAGCGGTGCGGCATCGCGCTACACACGGTCGCGGCGGCCGGTGCGGCTTGCCTGGTCGGAGCCGTCCGCCGATCGCTCGGCGGCATTGAAGCGGGAGGCGCAGATCAAGAACATGTCGCGGCCTGCGAAAATGGAGCTTATCCGCCGGCTCGCTTGACGGTGTATCCCAACCCGGCCAGTTCCCCGATCAGCAGGTCGACGTGATCGCCCTGGATTTCCACGACCCCGTTCCGGATTGATCCGCCGGATCCGCACCTGCGCTTGAGCTTGCTGCCCAGCTCCTTCAATTCGGCTACCGGCAGCGCCAGGCCGGCGATGGTGGTGACGGTCTTGCCCTTGCGACCTTTGACTTCCCGCCGGATCCGCACAATGCCGTCTCCTTGCGGCGCCGCGCCGTTGGACGAGCAGCGGCAGCTCCCGACCGCATGCCCGCACGACGGACAGACGCGGCCTTTGTCCGAACTGTAGACGACACGTCCCAAGGATCCCTCCTGCAGCCATGATACTCCGCGGTTTCACCGCCGCACCAGAGTGGCCTGTGGCGGTCCTATGGCCGGGAGCCGGAATACACTCATAGGTGCGGGGGGGCACCTGGCGATGGAGGTGCCCATGCAGAATACGGCCCCACACCCACTGCTCGCCCCCCAGCGATCCGATGCGAAAATCCTCAAGATCTGCTTTTTGTGCGCCCTGACGGCCCACATAGTTGTGCTGGTTTTACCTTTCAAGCAGGCAGCCCGTATTCCGGAGCCCCCCACCGATCCCGGTGCAGTCGCAATCGTCCCGTTCGAATTCGAACCTCCCGAGATTGCGGTGCGATCCGGCGTTGAAGTCGAACCCACGACGCGCAGGATTGCGATCCCGACGGAAGATCCTGACGTTGAAATGCTGGAGCCGGTGGATGAAATGGTGTTCCAGGATCTGCCGGCGGTGCCTGACGGGGATGGGGAGCCGCTTCTGCTGGACGATCCGGAACCGCCTGATCCCGGAATCCACGACAGCTGGGAACGGGACTTGGTGCTTCCGGTTCGGCTGCAAGGATCGGTCGATCCGGACTACCCGAGACTGGGTGTCCTGTCCCGGACCGGCGGGGTAGTGATCCTGGAGGCGGTGGTGGACGAGAGCGGCCGTGTCGTCGATCTCCAGGTTCTAAGGGCGCCTGCGCCGGATCCGGGATTTTCCCAGGCGGCGCTGGAGGCGGTTGCAGCCTGGCGATACCGGCCCGGAACGGTCAATGGCCGACCGGTGGCGGTCCGGATGTCGGTCAGGGTGGAGTTCAGTCTGCGGTAGGCGGCGCCGTCAGCGCCGCTTCGAATCGCCGCACGATGTCTCCGGCCGGCTCGACCTGGTGGATACCGTCGACGCTCTTGCCGGCTTGAAAGAAATCCTTGTACGACAGCCCGCGCAGGGAGGCCTGCTTGAGCTGCCGCGCCGAGCGGAGAGTGTAGAACAGCCGCATCCAGTGCCGGGTCTTTTTCCAGCGCAGGAGCCGGCGTGACAGCGGTCCGGCGGTGGTGCCGACCCGGTCGACGAACGGAGTGCGGATAACGGAGCACGGTACGCCACTGAGTTTGTCGGTCAGGACGATGTCCGCCTCCCCGGCATGCACCACGGCCTGCTTGTAATCGTCGTGGGCGGCGCATTCGGTGGTGGCGATGAACCGGGTCCCCATCTGGACGCCTGCGTACCCCAGTTCCATTGCTTCCCGGAAACGCCGTTCGTCACCGATCCCGCCGGCGCAGACCACCGGCACCCCCAGGTCATGAAGCTCCTCAAGTAAATCCCCGGGGCTGCGCCTGCCGGCGTGTCCACCGGCCCTGCGGTTCACGGCGATAAGGCCGTCCACGCCTGACTCCAGCGCCTTTTCGGCCCACTTCCGTTCGGTGACGTCATGATAGACGAACCCGCCGGCGCCGTGGACCTGCCGCACCACCCAATCCGGTTTCCCCAGGGCGGTAACGAAGAACCGCACCCCTTCTTCCAGGGCGATGTCGATCCATTCCTGCATCCTGCCGGTGTACGCGCCGGATCCTTTTTC
>CALZKF010000043.1:15733-23247 GCA_945787955.1 uncultured Acidobacteriota bacterium
GTAGACGTACGCCAGGGAGATCGGCTGGATGACACCCAGGCCGCCGGCTTCCGAGGCGGCGGCCACCAGTTCGGGGTTGGAGCAGGGGTACATGGCGCCGCAGATCAACGGCACCCGGATACCGGCGTGTCGGGTCAGTGCGGTTTCCATATTCAGTTATTCGGCCCGACAAGCCAGCGGGCTTTGATTCTCGCCACGGCCTCGCCATCCCGGTCGGAGATTTCCGCCACAACCTCATATTCCCGCCGTTCCGATGTCGCGGGAACCGGGCATTGGCACACCGCCTTGAGGGTGCCGCGCCCCTTTTTGAGATACTCGATGGACAGCCCTGCCAGGATGCCCCGGGCGTCCGGGGGGATGGCGGTGATAATCGCCAGGCCGCTGGAAAGTTCCCCCAGGTTCATCAGGGCAACGGCATGAATTGAGTTCAAATGGTTCCGCAATTTACCCCGGTCGTGCATCGTCACAACGCAGCGACCCGGCTCCAGTTCCTCGACCCGGGGGGAGATCGAACCGGAGTACGGCACCATCCGGCCCAGCAGGAAGCTGAACAGACGCTTGCCGCCGGGCTTGTCCTTGAGGGACAGCCACCGTGCGTATATGGCGTTGGGCTTGCCTGACATCGCTTCCACCATAAGACGATGTCTGAAAACTATCAACTCCCGCTTATAATGGAGTTCCTGACCCCACCCGAGGAGATCCCATGACCATCCGCAGGTCCGCCCTCGTCCTTATCCTTTTCCTTGCCGGCATCAACAGCCTCATGGCCCTGGACGGCTACTACCGCTTCCCCTCGGTCTGGAACGATAGTGTGGTTTTCTCCGCCGAGGGTGACCTGTTTGCGGTCAACCTGGCTGATGAAGCCCCCCTGGCGGCGGTCCGGCTGACCACCCACCCCGGCGGCGAGTGGCGGGCGGCTATTTCTCCCGACGGAACCACCGTGGCGTTCACCGGGACCTACGAGGGACCGGCGGAGGTCTACACCATGCCGGTGTCCGGCGGGCTCCCGGTGCGCAGGACCTGGCACGGCGGCCACGCCCGGGTGGTGGGCTGGAAGGAGGACGGCGTCCTGGTGTACACAACCCAGAAGTACACCACGTTGCCGGGCTGGCACCTGGTGACCCTGGCGCTTTCCACCGGTAAGGAAACAAGGGTGCCTTTGTTCGACGCCGCCGACGGATCGTGGGACGACAGCGGCGACACCGTGTTCTTCACCCGCTTCCGTTTCCAGGGGAGTCATACGAAGCGGTACAAGGGCGGCACTGCCCAGAGCATCTGGAAGTTCACACGGGGTGACGAGGAAGCGGTGCCGTTGACCTCCGATTTCGCCGGCACCGATCATCGCCCGATGTGGTTGGACGGGAGGATCTGGTTCCGGTCCGACCGGGACGGCACCATGAACCTGTGGTCGATGGCGGAGGACGGCTCCGGCAAAACCCAGCACACGTTCCATGATGGGTTCGATGTCAAGGACCCGAGCCTGGGTTCAGGGAAGATCGTCTACCAGGTCGGCGCCGACCTGTGGCTGTACGACATCGCAGCCGGCGAAACCGGCAAGCTGGACATCGAGCTGCCTTCGGATTTCGATCAGATGCGGGAACGCTGGATCACCGCACCGATGGACTGGCTGACCGCCTCCCGGCTCTCTTCAGACGGGGAGAAGCTGGTGTTGACCGCCCGGGGGCAGGTGTTCGTCGCCCCGGTGAAGGGGGGCAGGCTGGTGGAGGTCACCCGCAGGGGCGGCGTGCGCTACCGCCAGGGTCGCATGCTGCCTGACGGCAAGACGGTCCTGGCCCTGTCCGACGAAACCGGCGAAGTGGAATGGTGGAAATTCCCTGCCGACGGAACCGGGGAAGGGGAACAGGTCACATCCGACGCCTGCACCCTGCGCAACGACGGTGTGGTGTCGCCGGACGGCAAAACAGTGGCGTCATGGAATCACAACCAGGAACTGTGGCTGTACTCCCTGGAAACCGGCGAAGGTCGCAAGATCGGCTTCTCACCCCAGTGGGGGATTATCACACCGCGCTGGAGCCCGGACAGCCGCTGGTTGACGTACGGTATCAGGGCAGGGAACAGCCTGAGCCGGTTGTGGCTGTACGATACGAAGAGCGATGAAAAGATCGCCCTGACCACCGACCGCTACGACAGTTACAACGCGGCGTTCAGCCCTGACGGCAGGTCGGTCTACCTGCTGTCCGACCGGCACATGGAGTCTATCGTCGGCGCGCCCTGGGGATCGCGGCAGCCGGAGCCGTTCTTCGACAAGCAGACCGGAATCTATCGTATCCCCCTTAAGGCCGACGATCGTTCACCGTTCAAAAAGGAAAAGGAGAACGGCGACAAGGAGGACGACAAGGGCAAGAAGAAAAAGAAAGACAAAGCCGAGGACAAAGCGGTCCAGGTCACCGTGGAACAGGACGGCCTTGCGGCCCGGATCCAGACGGTGCCGGTCCCGCCGGGGAACTACGGTTCCCTGACGGCGAACGGCGAGCAGCTGTTCTGGATGCAGTACGAGACCGGCGGGAACAGCGGCAACCTGATGGCGCTGAAGATCGGCAACGACGACCCGGAACCGATCCGGATCGCAAGCGGGCTGACCGGTTACCAGCTGTCCGCCGACGGCAAGAAGCTGCTGCTTCGGATCAAAGATTCGTTCCACGTCCTCGACGCCTCGGCCGGAAAAGATGCCGACCTGTCCAAGGGCAAGGTCGATCTGTCCCGCTGGCGGTTCCCGGTGAACCCCCGGGAAGAGTGGCTGCAGATGTTCGTGGAATCCTGGCGGCTGGAGCGGGACCATTTCTACGATCCGGACATGCATGGCGTGGATTGGCTGGCCATGCTGCACAAGTACCTTCCGCTGGTGGACCGGGTCCGGAGCAGAAGCGATCTGACCGACCTGCAGGGCCAGCTTGCAGGAGAGCTGTCGGCGCTGCACACTTTCGTCCGCTCCAGCGACACCCGCAGGGGAGACGACAATATCCGGCCGGCCTCCCTGGGCGCCGAACTGACCCGGGACGAACAGGCCGGTGGTTACCGCATCAGCCATATCTACCGTACCGACCCGGACCTTCCTGAAGAGATTTCACCACTGCTGCAACCGGGGGTCAACGTGCAGGACGGGGACCTGATCACCCGGGTTAACGGGGTGGATGTTCTGTCGGTGCCGGACATCGCCACACTCCTCAGGGACCAGGCCGGCCGGCAGGTCCGCCTGCGCCTGAAGGACCGGGAAACGGTGGTAACACCGGTTTCCGGAGGCCGTGACGCTGAAATGCGTTACGACGAATGGGAGTACACACGCAGAAAAAAGGTGGAGGAACGTGGAGAAGGCCGCCTGGGATACGTCCACCTGCGAGCCATGGGCGGTTCCAACATCACGGAATGGTACCGGGAGTTCTATCCGGTGATCGACCGCCAGGGACTGATCGTCGACGCCCGGCACAACCGGGGCGGGAATATCGATTCCTGGATCCTGAGCAGGCTGCTGCGGCAGGTCTGGGTGTACTGGCAACCGAGGGTCGGCGGCGGCAGCGGCTGGCGCAACATGCAGAGCACGTTCAACGGCCATGTCGTCCTGCTGGTGGACGCCCATACCGCCTCCGATGGCGAACTGTTCGCCGAAGGGTTCAAACGACTGGGTATCGGCAAAACCATCGGCGTCCGGACCTGGGGCGGCGAGGTTTGGCTCAACGCCTCCAACACCCTGGTGGACAACGGCATCATGACCGCATCGGAGTTCGGCGTGTACGGCCCGGAAGGGGAATGGCTCATCGAGGGGTACGGCTTCGAGCCGGACATCGTAGTGGACAACCTGCCACACGCAACGTTCAATGGAGAGGATGCCCAGCTGGAAGCGGCCATCGAGCATCTCGAGAAACTGATCGAGAAAGATCCCAGGCCGACGCCCCCGGCGCCGCCGTATCCGGACAAGTCGTTCAGCCCCGAACCGCCGCAGTAACCGTTCGGATCAACGCCGGCGTCGATCCGGTGCCCTCATACTTCGCCAGCGCCCGGCCCAGCGCCGGCAGCGTCCTGTGATCCGGGAACCAGACCGGCTTGGGCCATGATCGAAACGGTGCGTAGACCACCGACTTCTCCGGCGCGTCGAACAGGAAGCAGTTGTGCACAGAGCCGGTGCCTGACCCTATTGATTCGGGGGTGTTTCCTGGGGCGGCGCCCCAGTGCGTGTTCCCCAGGCCGAAGTTCATGCCGGCCCATGCGTTCACGGCGATGCCGCCGTAGCGCAGGTTGTGGATCGCCTGGTCGATCGGTATTGTTAGGTCGGAGATGATCATGCAGGCCAGGTCGCCCTCGATGGAGTCGTTGGCGAGCCGGACGGCGTTGATCAGGAAGGCGTCGGGATCGCCGCTGCCTTCCAGTGAAACTTCCGACAGCACCCCGCAGAACGGTTCCACCCGGAGTGCGTATTCTTCCGGGTCCGGCCTGACCCCGGGTATGAAGGTCCACGGGATCGAGGACGAGCCGGCGGCTCCCAGCTTGATCGCCGCCGGGTACTGCTCCATGTAACGGGCATAACGTTCTTCGGCCCCCGGGTAATACGGGTATCGTTGTGGCGCTGCGGCCAGGGCTGATTGGATCAACTCAAGCAGCGCTTCCCGCTGGTCCCACCCTTGGTCCAGAACCAGGACCTTGCCGGCGTTGCAGTTGAAGCTGGCGTTGTGGGTCACCATGCCGGCGATGTTAAGAGCCTGGCGTTTGAGATCGGATGGCGACCACCTGCCGGGGACGACCAGGATCGGCGTAACGCATCCCAGCTCGGCGGTGATCGGTTTGTCGGCGGTGATCGCTTCGTAGGTTGCCCGGGAGCCGGTGAGGTGGATCGTGTCCACCGCCGGATGGTCGCAGAGATACTTGCCGGTGTCCGGCCCGCCTGTGACGATCCTCAAGAAACCGGCGTCGATCATGTCCTCGAACACCTGCTCCAGGTATGGGGCCAGGAACTCGTTCACCGGGTTCATCTTGAGAACCACGACCTGGTCTTCCACCATAAGCTTGTGGATGAGGTCCAGAGGCGCGATGGAACTGATATTGCCGGCGCCCAGGACCAGGGCGACCTTCCCTGCCGGAGAGTGGCCGCCGGCTTTCTCCCGGTAAATTCGCGCCCTCGCGCCGCCGCCGCCTGGAGTCGTCCAGAGTTCCGCATGGTGGGCCCGATAAACCAGCCTGTCCACCAGCCCCGACGGCAGCACCCGGGCGATCGACCTGTCGCCCGGCCCCGGCCGCACCGCAACCGGAACAGGTTTGCCGGTCGTTTCGAGGGCTTGCAAATTACGTCTCAAAAGGCGTAATTGGCGCAGGATCACCACCGGCCCGCTGATCCACTCTTCGCCGGCGGTCGGGGAATCCGGATCGATCTTCCGATGCCGGTTGGCCTCGTCCACCCAGTGGGGGGCGACCTGCAGCAGCCGGGTCATGGCCGAGCCCAGGTACCGGATCCGTTGCTCCAAAGGGACGCGCACCCAGTCGTCCTTCCGGGCGTGAAGCGATTCCAGGGTCTGATGGAGAGCCTGGGCGGTTCCCATGGCCTCAGTGTACATGAAGAGATCAACGGCAGCCGGGAAGGAAAGGCGGCCCGACCTTGTCGTCCCGGGTCGGCAGGCGTATTCTGCCGCTGACCGAAGGATACGGGCCCGCAATGCCCTTGAGGGGGTGGACCAATGACCGACTCTGACGCAGGCAAGCCGGACACCCGGGAGCAGGTGCTGGCCATGCACGACAACGCCAGCCCACGGGACACCCGGATCCCCGACGACATCGCCAAGCTGGCGAAGATCTCCTGGGACGAGGAACAGGATCTGGACGACCGCCTGGTAGCTTACGAGGACATCATCGATTCGGAGATCGGCGATACCGATCTGACACGGGCCAGGAACATAGAGCGGGAGATCGGGCTGCGCCAGATCTACCTGAAATTCGAGGGGGCGAATCCCAGCGGGACGCAAAAGGACCGCATCGCATTTGCCCAGGCCCAGGACGCCATGCGGCGCGGTTTCGAGGCGATCACGGTGGCGACCTGCGGCAACTACGGCGCAGCCATGGCCCATGCCGCCAAGCTGGCCGGCCTGCGATGTTTCATCTACATCCCGGAGGGGTACAAGACCCGAAGGGAGCAGGAGATGTTGGACCACGGTGCAGAGATCCTGCGGGTGGCCGGGGATTACGAGGCGACGGTGGACCGTTCCCGGGAGCGGGCCGCAGCCGAAGAGTTCTACGACGCCAATCCTGGCGGGGCGAACATCGATCTCCAGCTGAAGGCGTACGGCGCCATCGCCTCGGAGATCTATGACGACCTGCGGGACGCGCCGGCGGTGGTGGCGGTGCCGGTATCCAACGGGACCACCATCGCCGGGATCTATCGCGGTTTCGCCAGCTTGTACCGCCGGGGCAAGACATCCAGGATTCCCCGCATGGTGGCGGGATCGTCCTACCGCAAGAACCCGATCGTCCAGGCGTTCCTCGGCGGACGGGAGACCTGCGAGGATCTGGCGCCGGAGTCGATCCGGGAAACCAGTATCAACGAGCCTCTGATCAACTGGCACTCCATAGACGGCGACCTGGCCCTGGACGCCATCCGGGAATCCGGCGGCTGGGCCGTTGCGGTAAGCGACAAGAGCATGATGAACCTGGCGAAGCAGGTGCGTGAGCAGCAGGGCCTGAACCCGCTCCCGGCGTCGACAGCAGGACTCCACGCCCTGATCGATCGGCACCGCAAGGAAACGTTGCCCGGGGACCGCTATGTAGTGCTTCTGACCGGGAGGAAATGAGATGGAATCGAAATTCCCCGAGGGTCGGGCGATCGTATACTGCCAGGGAGCCTTCGGAACGCCCAACGGCAAGACCGCCCATGGCCTGCTTCGACGCACGCGGAGATATGAACTGACATCGGTGATCGACTCGACATGCGCCGGAAAGGATGCCGGCGAGCTTCTGGACCACCGTCCGTGCGGCATCCCGGTTCTACCTTCCTTGACAGCCGCCCTGGAGCATGCCGAAACCGCAGGCACACCGGCGACCCACCTGGTCATCGGCCTGGCGCCGGATGGCGGCCGGCTCCCGTCCCACGCCCGGTCCGATGTTGCCGAGGCGTTGCGCGCAGGCCTGCATATCGACTCCGGTCTGCACGACTTCCTGTCCGAGAACCGGGAACTGCAGGACCTGGCAACCGCTGCCGGTGTGAGGATCCGGGACGTGCGCCGGCCTCCGGACCGGTCCCGGCTGCACTTTTTCACCGGGGAGATCGAACGGGCCGGTTCTTTGCGCGTTGCGGTCCTGGGCACCGATTCGGCTGTCGGCAAACGCACCACCGCCTGGAAGATTGTCGAGGAGTTGGAAGCACGCTCCCGGACTGTGGAGATGATCGGCACCGGCCAGACCGCATGGATGCAGGGTGTGCGTTACGGCATCATCCTCGATTCCCTGGTGAACGATTTTATCTCCGGGGAGATCGAGCATGCCGTTTGTTCCGCCTGGAAGGAAGCCGGCCCCGAGTT
>CALZKF010000043.1:23259-30457 GCA_945787955.1 uncultured Acidobacteriota bacterium
CGTATCCGGGTGGGTTTGAGCTGCTGGCCGCCGGCCGACCCCACGCCGTGGTGCTGCAGCATGCCCCCGCCCGGGTCGACTACGACGGCTTCCCCGGGTATCCGATCCAGGACCTGGCGGTCCAGATCCAGGCTGTGGAGCTGTTGTCCGGCCGGCCGGTGGTGGCGGTGACCCTGAACCACGAGAGCATGGCGCGAGAGGAAGTGCCTGCTGCATGCGCACAGATCCGTGGACAGACAGGTTTGCCCTGTGTGGACGTCCTGCTGGACGGGGCCGGGCAGGTGGCGGATGTGCTTGAGAGGCTCGCCACGAGCGGGAAGGAGTCTTCATGAGCCGTCGACCTGCCGTTGATCCGCTGGACGTCCTGGTCACCATAGACCGGCTGACCGTTGGGCCGGTGCAGCTGGAGCCGTCCCGGCTGATCATGCCGTACGAAGTCATGAGAAACGGGAACACAGAACGGTTGGAGCTGGTCTATCGCTATGAGGAGCCGGTTTTCGATCCTGCGTCGACGGCGGACCGCAACATGGCCTCCATGATCGGTGCTCAGGTGGCGTTGAATTACGGTCTGTTCTGCCGTGAGATCGTATTCCGCGGACCGTTCGACCGTCACGACCAGAGATTTCTTGAGGAGTACGCCGCCCATACCGCCCGGGAGATATTCGCCGTCAAGTTCCTGGAACCGAATCCGTTCCTTGGGGACGGGGCCCGCAATCTCCCGGACACGCGGAGGGACAGCTGGCTGCAGGCCAAAATCCTGTTCGAAGGCGAACCGCCTCCTGCCAGGGAGATTGCGTGGGCTGCACCGTCGCCCGGACGGCATGCCGTGCTGTCCAGCGGGGGCAAGGACAGCCTTCTGACTTATGGCCTGCTGCAGGAGATCGGCCAGGAGGTGCATTCGATCTTCATCAATGAATCGGGGCGGCACTGGTTCACGGCGTTGAATGCGTACCGGCACTTCGATAGCAACGTGCCTCATACGGGGCGGGTCTGGACCAATTCCGACCGTGTTTTCAGTTCCATGCTGAACCATTTGACTTTTATGAAGCAGGACTGGCATCGGGTCCGGGCCGACATCTACCCGGTGCGGCTGTGGACGGTGGCTGTGTTCCTGTTCGGCGCCCTGCCGCTGGTGCGCAAGCGCGGGGTCAGCAGACTCAGCATCGGCTGCGAGTACGACACCACGGTGCGCTCAACCTACGGAGGAGTGACTCATTATGGTGGGCTGTATGATCAGAGCCGCTGGTTCGATCAGGCCATGACCCGCTGGTTCCGGCGCAAAAAATGGCATGTGGTGCAGTTCTCGGTTCTACGCCCGCTTTCGGAAATGTTGATCCTGAAAATACTCGCCGAGCGGTATCCGGAACTGCAACGCCAGCAGGTGTCATGCCACGCCGCCCACGTGGAAGGTGAAAAGGTGAGGCCATGCGGAAAATGTGAAAAGTGCCGCCGGGTGGTCGGCATGCTGGAGGCGCTGGGGGTCGACGCAGGCCGCTGCGGCTACACTCCGGAGCAGGTCCGGCACTGCCTTGACGAGTTGAAGAACAAAGGCATCCATCAAGAGACCGCCGGCGCCAGGCACCTGGAACACCTGCTGGCGGAGCGGGGTGTTCTGCAACCGGATGGCCCGACCACCCCACGGCCGGAGATTATGCAGGTCCGAATCGATCCGGACCGGTCGCCGGTGGATGGGGTTCCCCGGGACATACGCGCCGGCCTGTACCCGATCTACATGGAGCATGCCGCGGGGGCGGTGCAGAGAATCGGGCGGCGTTGGGTGGAAGTGGATCTATTGGCGCAGGAGATGCTGACTCTCCCACACCAGCACGAGACAACTGCACCCGGCGAAACCGATACCCGGGATGAAGTGCTGTGGGGATTACTGACCTGGCCGGACGCCCGCGTCAGGCTCGGGCCGACCTCGGTTGCCTTGCTGCCGGTAGGCGCCATCGAACAGCACGGCCCGCATCTGCCCCTGGACGTGGATACGTATGACGCCGAGCGCCTGGCAATCGAGGTGGCGAAGCGTTGCTCCAATCCCCTTCCGCTGGTCCTGCCGGTAATCCCGTACGGGGTGAGCTACCACCACGACGACTTCCCGGGTACGATCAGCGTCGGTCCGGACACTTTGGCAGCCATGGTCCGTGAGATCGGCGTCAACGTGGCCCGGCAGGGGATCGACAAGCTGATCATCATCAACGGTCACGGCGGTAACGGCCCGGCGCTGCATTTTGCCGCACAGATGATCAACCGGGACGCCCACATCTTCACCTGCGTCGATACAGGGGAGAGTTCCGACGCCGACGTGGACGACCTGGCGACGGCCCACAACGACGTCCACGCCGGGGAGATCGAAACCAGCACCACGCTGGCTCTGCGCCCTGAAGTGGTGCGGATGGGCCTGGCCCGCTCCAGCGTGCCCCGGTTCTCGAGCCATTACCTCGACTTCACATCCAAGCGCGGCGTCGGCTGGTATGGCCGCACGCTGAAGATCACCGAGAGCGGTGTCATGGGGGACCCGACCCGGGCCACGGCCGAGAAAGGCCGGAAGATGTGGGAACTGATCGTTACGAATCTGGTTGAAATGATCGAGGACATCAAGAACCTCACCCTTGAGGAACTCCACCAGCGGAGGTATTGATTTGCGCATCACCGGCATGGAAGTCTGGCAGGTCCGCATGCCGCTGGCGGTGCCCTATACGATCGCCTACGAAACGATTGACCACGCGGTAAACGTCTTCGTTCGGATCCTCACCGACGGCAAACAGATCGGACTGGGTTGTGCTGCACCGGACCTGGAAGTCACCGGAGAGACCGCCGCCGGTGTGCAGGCCGTTCTGGAGGATAGCGTCCGGGAGCGGATCACGGGCCTGGACCCGCTGCGGTTCGCCCAAGTGCTGGACCGGGTGGCCGAACCGTTGCGGGGCCACCCCGCCGCCATGGCCGCAGTGGACATGGCACTCCACGACCTGCTGGGCTGCGCTGCCGGGATACCGTTGTGGATACTCATGGGCGGATTCCGCGACAGTATCATGACATCGGTGACCATCGGCATCCTGCCCGGAGACGAGACGGTTCTCCAGGCGAACGACCTGGTCGCCCGTGGGTTCCTGGCGTTGAAGCTGAAGGGCGGCAACGACGTGGACGAAGATATCGCCAGGGTGCGGCAGGTACGTGAGGCGGTCGGGCCTGATATCGAACTGCGGTTTGACGCCAACCAGGGCTACGATGCCGCCGCCGCTCTTCGTTTCGTAGCGGGGACCCGGGCGGCGAAGCTGGAACTTCTGGAGCAACCGACCCCCAAGGACGGCTCCGCGGTGATGGCGCACGTCAGCGAGCAGTCATATCTGCCGGTCATGGCGGACGAGAGCCTCATGACCCTGCGGGACGCGTTCCGGATCGCTTCCGAGGAGCTGGCGGACATGGTCAACATCAAGCTGATGAAGGTCGGGGGGATCGCCCGTGCCCGGCGGATCTGCGCCGTGGCCAAGTCGGCCGGAATGGAGGTCATGATCGGCTGCATGGACGAGTGCGAACTGGCTATCGCCGCCGGCCTGCATTTTGCGCTGGCCCATGACAACGTTCTGTACGCCGACCTGGACGGGCACCTGGACCTGCTGAACGACCCGACCCGCGGCAGCCTGCAGCTTGAAAACGGAATTCTACGGCCGACCGGCCGCCCGGGACTAGGCGGGGTGATCCAATAAGGTCGCCCCCGGTTTCCTTGCAAAACGTTGCAGGTACGGTACTTTAAAAAATTTCTTGACTTTATGCACCATTCCCATAACATTGATCTAATTACCTTAAAGATGAACGATCTGATCGGTAAGATCAGGAGCAGACCATGGGATCGGGCACTGATCCGTCCGCAAGCGGCCCCGGGACAGGTGCCATTCGCACCAAGGCGGTGGGGTCCGGGTGGCTCGCCGGCATCTCGGACCCGTTCCGACGGGCGCTGAAGCAAAACGGCGGCAAATTGTCCGCGACCGCGACCGCGACCGCGGCCAGGCCCGGCGGGCTGCTGGAGTCGATTTTTCAGAGCATAACCGACGGCGTCATCGTTGCCGACCCCAAGGGTCGCTTTGTGTTCTACAACAAAGCGGCCCAGTCGATCCTGGGGCTTGGTCCGATCGGTGCGAATCAGGCGGAGTGGTCCAAGAATTACGGCTGCTACCTCAAGGACAAGGTCACCCCTTACCCGCCGGAGCGATTGCCGCTGGCCCGCGCTTTGGGCGGCGAGTACGTCTACGATGACGAAATCTACATCCGCAACGAGGTCCGCACATCCGGCGCCTGGATCAGCGTCAACAGCAGTCCGCTGCTCGACGAGACCGGAACGGTCTGTGGCGGGGTCGTCGTTTTCCGCGACATCACCCGGCGCAGGGAGAGTTACGAGATCGTGCGGCACCTCTCCGAAGCGGTGGAGAAGACAACGGACAGTGTGTTCATCACCGACCTCAACGGCAAAATCGAATACGTCAACGCCGCGTTCGAGCAGACCACCGGGTATACCCGGGAAGAGGCTGTGGGGCGAACGCCCCGTATTCTGAAGTCCGGCCAGCACGACAAGGCCTACTACGAAGGCGAGTTCTACCACGCCGAGCAGACCGTCACCCCGGTCAGGGAAGCGGCGGGCAACCTGTCCCGCTTTGTCTCGGTGGTCAAGGACGTTACCGAGTTGAAGAAGGCGAAGGAGCGGGAGGTCGAAATGCGCCTGGCGCTCCAGGTGCAGCAGCAACTCTATCCGACCTGCCCACCCGACCTGCCCAAGTTCGACATCTACGGCGCCGCGCTGCCGGCCGACGTCACCTGCGGAGATTATTACGACTTCATCGAGATGTCGAGCGACCGCCTCGGCCTGGCGATCGGAGACGTCAGGGGCCACGGCTTCGGCTCGGCCCTGCTGATGGTGGAGACCAGAGCCTATCTGCGCTCGCTGACCCGCGTCAGTTCGGACCTCGGCAACATCTTCCGCCAGCTCAACCACACCCTGTGCGAGGACACCGAGGACAACACCTTCGTCACACTGCTGCTTGTCGACATCGACGTCCTGCACAGGAATCTGGCCTACTCGAGCGCGGGACATATCCCGGGCTACGTGCTCGACTCTTCCGGGACGGTCAGGGAGACCCTGTCCGCCACCGGCCTGCCGCTGGGCCTCTTTCCCGACCGCAACTTCCCGCGCGGCCAGGAGATCCAGCTTCAGGACGGCGATCTGGTCGTGCTGCTCACGGACGGCGTAACCGAGTTGCAAGGTCCCGAGGAAGAATACTTCGGAGCCCAGCGGGCGCTGGATGTGATCAGGGCCAACCGTCACCTTGAGGCCCGCCGGATCGTGGAGTGCCTCCACAAGACCCTCAAGGAGTTCTCCGGCGGCCAACCATCTCCCGACGACATCACCGTCGTTATCTGCAAGGTTCTCGACTGAGCGGTATTGGTCAGGCCAGGCGATCCACCGCCTGCCTCATCCTGGAGGCGATGTCGATCCCCCGGGGGCATGCCGCTGCTGCCCTGGTGAAGTCGACTCCTTCGATGGTCCGTTCCGCCGGCGTCATGCGGTTGAACAGGGTGCGGGCCTTGTCCTGCTCGCCGTAGCTCTCGTGATACATCAGGAAACGCAAAGCGTCGGCGATTTTCGTCTCACCCGGCACATGTGGTTCGCAGATCTGGCTGCAGCCGTGGCATGAATAGGCTGCGGTGGCGGTGGCCAAGCGCTGCAGCTGCTGGAACTCGTTCATGGAGAGCTGGATCGGGGACAAGGCCGCGTCCACATTTTCCTTGAGTTTGGTGGTGTTGTCCATGTGGGATACCGCCGAGTCGATGCGCTCGTCGGCCCACACCGCCTTGAGCTTGGCTTGTGCCAGGTTGAAGTCCTTCGATTTGAACTGGACGACCTCGGCCTGGTCCTTGGGCACCGAGTCCTGGGTCTTCATGGCGATGAGGCCGACTCCCTGCTTCTTGAGGGCGTCGATCGCCTTGTTCAATTCCAGATCACCGTACTGGGCGAAGCTGTAACGGAACATGATGGCGTCGATGCCGCCGACCTTGGCCGCCTTGTTCAGCAGTTCGACCATGCGGTCGCCATGGCAGGAGAACCCGAAGAACCTGGTCTTCTTGGATTTCCTCATGCCCTCGCCCATCTTGATGTATTCCGGGTCGAGATGCTTCGGGTCGTTGAGGGCGTGCATGAAGAACAGATCCAGGTAATCGGTCTGCAACTCGGACAGGCAGGTGTCCAGGCCTTTTTCGAAGCCCGGAACATCGCCGGGTTTGGCCGGGAACTTGGATGTGATCCAGACGTTCTTGCGGCCACCGATCTGCTCCAGGAACGGTACGATTGTCTTGTGGGACCAGCCGTCTGCGTATACGTGGGCGGTGTCCAGGTAATCCACCCCGGCCTTGTACGACCGGTGCAGGATCTTGTCGTACTTGTCGTCGAAACGCTGGGCGCAGCCCAGGAGCAGGATCGGAATTTTTTCTCCGGTGGAGCCCAGGGTTTTCCTGGGAACTTTGGTTGCCGGCGTCGGCGGTGCGGTTTCCGCCGCCGGTGCGGCAGCGGTGGGCAGCGCCCCTGCCATGCCCAGCCCGGCGCCGGAGACCGCCGCGGTTTTCAGGAACTGCCTCCTGGATGTGCCGTCCTTTTTCTTCATCGGTTCCTCCCTTGTATCCACGGTAATTACGATTAAGTGTCCTGTTGGTTTCGTTTATTCAGCAGGAGCCGTCTTTCCTCGGATCTTGTTTCTCCCACCGGCGTGACGTACACGGCGCGGGAATCGGTCACCGGGCACTCGGTCTGGCAGATGCCGCAGCCGATGCACAGGTCCGGAACCATGAACGGTTTGTTCAGCATGACGATCTCGCCGAACACGTTCTTGGCTTCCACGTCCACGGTCTGGATCGCCTTGGGCGACGTCGGGCAGACCTCCTCGCAGACCACGCAGGGGATCTCCATGGAATGGGGCAGGCAGCGGCCCCGGTCGAAGAACGCCGTTCCAAGGCTGATCGGGCCGATCTCGGCGTAGTCGCCCTTGCCCAGCTTCTCTTCCACGGTGATCTTCCGGATCGCCCCGGTAGGGCAGACCTCGGAGCACAAGGTGCACTTCAACTGACAGTGGCCGATGTTGAAGTTCATCACCGGCGTCCACAACCCTTCGAACCCGGCCTCGGCCATTGTGGCCGGCTGCAGCACGTTGGTGGG
>CALZKF010000044.1 GCA_945787955.1 uncultured Acidobacteriota bacterium
AGCAGTTACGCGAATATTTCAGCCGGGTGGCAGCCATCCTGGAGCAGGGCAAGGCGGAAGGGACCGTACGCCAGGATCTGGACATCTGGTTCGCCACCAAGGCGCTTTTCGGTATCCTGGATGAAGCGGCCACCAACTGGGTGCTCAGCGACCGCAACTACCGCTTGACCTCCGATACGGACCGGATTGTCGATTTTGCGTTGAAAGGCCTGTCGGTGGGCTGAACCGGGATACAATGTCCCCGCCATGGCAGGCCCGACATTTTTCCCGAATCCGACCTCACCACGGGTACTGCCGCCGGTGCAGCGCTCCATGGAGCCGCACATCTTCCACCGGCGTCTCCCGGAATATGAAGTCACTCCGCTGTACCGTCTGAAATCCCTGGCCGGCCGCCTGGGATTAGGCGAACTGCTGATGAAGGATGAATCGGACAGGCTCGGGTTGCCGTCATTCAAGATCCTGGGCGCCTCGTGGGCGGTGTACACCCTGCTTAGCCGCAAGCTCGGTCTGGCCATGGGGAGTTGGGAAGGTCTGGAGGAGCTGTATGCCCTCCTTGAGCCGCTGCGGCCGCTGGAACTGGTGACCGCCACCGACGGCAACCATGGCCGGGCCGTGGCCAGTATGGCGGAGCGCCTGGGTCTGTGGGCCAAGGTCTTCGTCCCTGATCGGATCGCCGCCTCCCGCATCGATGCGATCCGTTCCCACGGCGCCGAGATTGTGGTGGTGGACGGAGATTACGACGACGCGGTGGCCGCCGCCGCCGCCGCCGTGGAGGGTGAGGCCGGCGCCCTGCTGGTGCAGGACACAGGCTGGGACCTGAACGAGGAGGTGCCGGCCTGGATCGTAGACGGATACGACACCTTGTTCCAGGAGGCGGATGAGCAGATGCTGGAACTGGGCATCGGCCGGCCGGACCTGGTCCTGGTGCAGGTCGGCGTCGGCTCCCTGGCCACTGCGGTGGTACGACACTACTTCGCTCTCTGTGGTTCTTCCATGCCCCGGTTGCTGGGAGTGGAGCCGGTGGCGGCGGCTGCCGCCCTGGCCTCACTCAAGGCCGGGAGGCTGAAACCGGTGCCGGGACCCCGCAAGTCGGCTAGGGCCGGCCTGAACTGCGGCCTGCTGTCTTCCCCGGCCTGGCCCTGGATCCAGGGCGGGCTGGACGGCATTGTCGCCATTGAAGACGACCGGGCCGGTCAGGCGGCACACGAACTCCAGGCCCTCGGAATCGACTCAGGCGAGGCCGGTGCGGCCGGGTACGCCGGACTGCTCGAAATCTGCTCCAACCCGGCCATGCCGTTTGTGCGGGAGCGGGCCCGCCTGTCAACCGCCTCGGTAGTCCTGGTGATCAACACCGAAGGCGGCACCGACTCCGACGGCTGCTAGTCGACCCTGTCCCGGCGCCCTGCTACCTTGTTCCGATCATGGTCTCCATTACCGAACTTGCCAAGAATTACGGCTCCCAGACCCTGTTCACCGGGGCTTCGGTGCAGTTCAATCCGGGTTGCCGCTACGGTATCGTAGGCGCCAACGGTTCCGGCAAATCGACCCTTTTGCGCCTCCTCACCGGCGAGGAGGAGGCGTCGTCGGGCACCATCTCCATTCCGAAGAAGGCGGTTGTAGGGGTCCTGAAACAGGAGCACTACCAGTATGAGAGCGTCCCGATCCTGGACGTGGTCATGATGGGGCACGAGAAGCTCTGGCAGGTCATGCAGGAAAAGGAAGCGATACTGGCGGACACGGAGGGGGAGTTCGACGCCGACCGTTACGGGGACCTGGAAGACCGCATACACCAGTTTGACGGTTATGCCATGGAGTCCAGGGCGGGGGAGATCCTGGAAGGGCTGAACATTCCCACCAAACAGCATCGCGAGCCGCTGGCAGTGCTGTCGGGCGGGTTCAAGCTGCGGGTGCTTCTGGCTCAGACTCTGGCGGCCGGCCCGGACCTGCTCCTTCTGGACGAGCCGACGAACCATCTGGACATCCTGTCGATCCGGTGGCTGGAGAAGTTCATCTCCGAGTTCAAGGGCTGCGTGCTGGTGGTGTCCCACGATCACCGCTTCCTGAACAACATTTGCACCCACATCGTAGATGTGGACTACCAGCAGGTCACCCTGTACCGGGGAAACTACAACGATTTCCAGCGCCAGAAGGTGGAAAACCGGGAGCGCAAGGAAGCAGAGATCGAGAAGAGGGAAAAGGAGATCGGCGATCACAAGCGGTTCGTCGAGCGGTTCAAGGCCAAGCCGACCAAGGCCCGGCAGGCCAAGAGCAAGGCCAAACAGATCGAAAAAATCGTCATCGACGACCTGCCCCGCACTTCCCGGCGATATCCGCGGTTCAAGTTCGTGCGTTGCCGCCACAGCGGCCGGGTGGTCGTGGAGGCAACCGAAATCTCCAAGGCGTTCGGCGATAACCAGGTCCTGAACAATGTTGACCTGAAGCTGGAGCGTGACGACCGGCTGGCGATCCTGGGACCCAACGGGATCGGCAAATCGACCCTGCTGAAGATCCTGGTGGGGGAACTCGCTCCGGATGCCGGTGAGGTGGAGTGGGGCTACGAGACCCATGTCGGCTACTTCCCCCAGGACCACGGCGAGTTGGAAGGGCATGAAAAGGAGACCATGCAGAGCTGGTTGTGGAACTATGCTCCCGGCGAGAACGTCGGGTTCATAAGGGGCAAGCTGGCGGAAGTGCTGTTCCAGAAGGACGAAGTCGAAAAGAAGATCGGTGCCTTGTCCGGTGGTGAGAAGGCGCGTCTGCTTTTCTCCATGATCGGCCTCAAGCAACCGAACGTACTGGTGCTGGACGAGCCGACCAACCACTTGGATCTGGAAGGGATCGAGTCTCTTGCCAAAGGGCTCACGAAATACGACGGCAGCATGGTGGTGGTGTCCCATGACCGCTGGTTCGTCTCCCGAGTCGCCACCCGGATCCTGGAGATCCGCCATGACGGCATCCAGGATTTCCGCGGCACCTATGACGAATACATCAAGCGCTGTGGCGACGACCACCTGGATGTGGATGTTGCGGTACGGAAAGCCCGCCGTCAACAGCTCGAATAATGGGGACATTGCACATTATCTTCTAATAGTTTTTCCGATCATGTCTCCTGCGATAACTAATACAAGATAATGTGCAATGTCCCCTTTTCGGAGGCAGGTTGATGCTGATTTACAAAACGATGAACGCCTCGTTCCTGTCCAACACGTGGTTGTTGGCGGACCGGCCGGGCGGCTCCGCCGTTATTGTGGATACCGGTGGCCCGGCGGAACCGATCCTTGAGAGGATCGCCGCTCTGAACCTGATCCCGACCCACATCCTTTGCACCCACCACCATGTTGATCATGTTTCCGGTAATGACCTGTTCCGGTCACGGTTCGCCATCCCGGTCTGCGGCCATGAGGCTGAGGCATCACTGTTCGACAGCCTGGATCGGGAACTGCACCACGACGAAATCCTTGAGAGCGGGTCGCTCTCCATCCGCGTCATCCATACGCCGGGTCACACGGTGGGCCAGGTCTCGTACCTGGTGAACGGCGAGGCGCTGTTTTCCGGAGATACTCTTTTCAAAGGTAGTGTCGGCGGCACCCGGGCGCCCGGGCATACCACCTTTGAGGACCTGCAGCACTCCATCATGGAGAGGTTGATGACGCTGGATCATGGCGTCACGGTTCACCCCGGCCATACCGACCCGACGACCATCGGCGAGGAGTGGGAGAACAACCGGTTCATCCGTCTGTGGCGCGGGCTGGACCCGCCTGCGGATTCGGCCTGCATCGCCTTCGGGAAGCCGGCGTTCCTGATGCTCCGTGCTCCGGATTACGATGGCGGCACCAAGTGCCAGGTCCGGTATGGCGGCGGCTTGATCGAGGTGGTTCCCGGGTCGGCCGTGAGCTGACCCGACATTCCTCTCTCCCTTTGCTATCATCCGGGTGGATTTGGTGAAGTGGTTCGCCTGCATCAGGGAACCGGCGGACCGCCAGTTTTCCCTTAAGGGGGGGTCATCCGTGCGCAGAAACATTGGTATATCAACTATTTTATTGATTTTCGTGCTGGTCCTGATAGCGGCCGCGCCGACGGCGATGGCTGCAGAGGAGGACAAAGGCAAGGCCGAAAAGGCGAAGGAAGCAGCGCCGAAGAAGGCCGGTTTGAAGGAAAAGGTGGTGGTTACCGCCACCCGGACCGAGGAAGATGTCTTCCAGGTCCCCCAGCCGGTGTCGGTCGTAACCGCCGAAGAGATCGAGGAACAGACTCCGAACACCGCGACCGATCTGCTCCGGAACCTTCCCGGGGTGGATGTCAACGGTGTAGGCACCAGCCAGCCCCGGCCGATCATCCGCGGCCAGCGCGGCCAGCGCATTCTGCTCCTGGAAGACGGCATCCGGATGAATACCTCCCGGCGGCAGTCCGACTTCGGCGAACTGCCGGCCCTGGTCGATGTCGGATCGATTGATCGGGTCGAGGTCGTGCGCGGCCCCGGCTCGGTGCTGTACGGCTCCGATGCTGTCGGCGGCGTGGTCAACATGATCACCCGCGTACCATCCAGAGGAGACGGCCTGCAGGGTTCCGTCGGTTATCGTTACAGCACCGCCGACAGCCAGGTCAAGCCGTCATTCAACTTCATGGGCCGGCAGGGCCGGTTCAGCTACCTCGTAGGGGCCAGCTACCGTGACGCCGAGTCCTACAAGGCGCCCTCCGGCAGCTACGGCGACATCACGCTGGCCGAAGACACACGGGTCAACGACAGCGGCGTCACCGACAATACGTTCAACACCCGGCTGGGCTGGGATTTCAAGAACAGCCACGAGCTGTTTTTCAAGGTCGAGCGCTACGACTCCCAAGACGCCGGTTTCGGCTGGGTGTCGCCGTCGGCCTACAATCCCGACGACGGTACCGAAGTACAGCTGATCTATCCATTCCAGACGGTCAACCAGTACGTTGTCGGTTACAAGGGCAACAACCTGGAGACTTCCTGGGTCGACTCCCAGGAAACCACGCTCTATTACCGTGACAACGAGCGCCGGTTCGACCAGCGCATTGATATACCGTTCGGAGGCGGTGCCGGGCTGGAGATCCTTTCGGAGAACTTCACCGATATCGAAACATTCGGCCTGCGGTCCGAGCTCAGGAAGCTCGCCGGTACCCGGCACATCCTGACCTATGGTCTGGACTATTACCAGGATGACGCCACCAGCACCAACTTCTCCCAGGAGTCTTTTTACGGGTTCCCCGGACCGCCGCCCAGCACCGACAACACGCCGACGCTGCCTAACGCAACCTACGCGAGCTTCGGCCTGTTCGCCCAGGACCGCATCCGGTTCACCGACCGCTTCGACGCCATTGTCGGCGTGCGTTACCAGGACATCACGGCGAAAACCGAGGAAACTCCACTGCTGCCGGCTACCGATAACTTCGAATCCTCCGATTCCACCGCCGTCTGGGCCACGAACCTGATTTATAAGGCGACGGAAAACGTCAAGATCGTCGGCTCGGTTGGCACCGCCTTCCGCTCGCCCAACCTGATCGAACGGTTCTTCGACGGACCGACTCCCGAGGGCGGGGCGTATCAGGCGCGAAACCTGGAGCTTGAGGCCGAAACCGCTCTGAACTTCGATCTGGGCGTCAAGTACAGCAGGGACAACGTGTACATGGAAGTGACGCTGTTCCAGAACACCATCAAGGACGGCATCGCCATCGTCAACACAGGAATGGACACAGGTGATCCGGACTTCCTGGACATATACCAGAACGTCAATGTGGAGAAGCTGCGATACCAGGGGGTGGAACTGGCACTGGACTGGATGTTCGTGGACAACTGGTTCCTCGGCCTGAACTACACCCATCTAACCGGTGAGGACATCAGCCAGGGCATCGACGAGGCGATCGGCAACTCGTACTCCGACAAGTACAACGTCAGCGTGCGGTACCAGCCCGGAGGCGGTCGGTTCTGGATCGAAGCCCGGGCCCGTCACAACGGCGACCAGAAGGATGCGATTCTGGCGGCGGACAATCCGATCGGCGACATCTACCCGTCGTTCACGGTGTATTCCCTGCGTAGCGGGATCAAACTGTACGAGACCCGGGGCACGACGCACCGCCTGGGTATCGCCGTAGAGAACGCGACCGACGAACTGTACGCCGAGTTCTCCAACGCATCGTTCTTCCGGCCTGAGCCGGAACGGAACTATGTCCTGAACTACGCCATCAGCTTCCGCTAGATGCTTCGGGGACAGGCACCAAAACCGGATTAAAGTGCCTGTCCCCGAAATACGCTCGCGTATCTCGACATGCCGGTCTCCCGGAATGTGAGGCCCCACAGCGGCATCTCGCCGGCGTCGTGCAGATCCGCCGCCACGACCACCGGGATAGCCATAACTATGGCGGCCAGGATAAGAACCGGCTTCATTTTTCAGTTATATCCCCGTCTGATAGTCCAAACTATTGAAAATAATGGCGGTTTGCCCCCGATCTTCACGGAAATGATCTGCCCCCTGGAGGAAGCGCTGGAGTAGAATCGAATCAATCGGGAAGGGGCTTGGTATGGGGACGATTGCATTCGTAGGCAAAAGCAATGATCCGTCCGGCTTCCAGGCCGGCGCCGAGGCGGCTCGGGAAGCGCTGGCGGGGTTGCCGGGTGGGCAGGCCGACCTGCTGCTGGTTTTCGCCACCGCGTCCTACGATCAGGACAGCCTGGTCCGGGGAATAAGAAGCAAGGCGGAGGGTGTTCCCATGAGCGGATGTTCCGGCGAGGGTGTAATCACTCTCCGGGATTCGGCGGAGGTGGAGCATGCCGTCGGTATCATGGCGGTCTCCTCCGATCTGCTGAGCTTCCATACCTATCAATTGCAGAGCTTCGCCCGGGAACCGGTGGAACGGGGTGCGGAGCTGGCCGGATTTGTGAACGGGATCGAAACCGACGATGTGGTCGGGATTCTGGTCTTCCCCGACGGCCTCGGTGGAAACTGCCTGCGGTTCCTTGAGAGCCTTGCCGGAAACCTCAACAAGCAGGTTCCGGTTGTAGGCGGGACCGCCGGTGACAGCTTCGACTTTCACCGCACATTCCAGTATCACGGCGATCATCCTATCTCCGACGGTGTGTCGGCGGTGGTGATAACCGGGAGTGGAGAATTGGAAATCGGGGTCAGCCACGGCTGCAAGCCGATCGGCATGGAACGGGAGATCACCCGATCCGCCGACGGCTGGGTGTACGAGATCGACGGCCGCCCGGCCTGGGGCGTGTTCAAGGAGTACCTGGACGGCGACCCCCGGGACCTGAACGCTGAGGGGACATCCCATCTGTGCATCGGTGAGCCTCTGGATCCCGGGTTGCACGAGGCATACGGACCGTTTGTAATTCGCAGCCCGTTCAAACTGGACAAGGAAACCGGTGGCCTGTTTTTTCCCGGCGGCGGCCTGGCGACCGGCCAGCGCATCCAATTGACACGGCGGGACCGTGAAGAGATCATCGCCGGCGCCCGGGATTGCGCCCGGGGAATCCTGGAACGCAGGGGCGGTCGCAGGCCGGATCTCGTGTTCCAGTTCGATTGCGCCGGGCGGGGCCGGGTCCTGTTCGGGCGGGAAGCCTGCCCTGCCATAGTTGAACCGCTCCAGGAGATTCTGGGCGTGGAGACACCCTGGTTGGGGTTCCACACCTTCGGCGAGATCGCACCGATCGGCAACCGCATGTATTACCATAACTACAGTGTCGCCCTCTGCGCCGTTTATGATTCGATTTGAGCCATAGATGTCCGACCCTACGACACAGCAACTGGAGATCGAGCGGTTACGGAAGCTCAACTCCCTGTTGAACGAGCAGGTCAAGCTGCTGGTCCAGACCGAACAGCGCCTGCACCGCTCCCAGTGGGACCGCGACCAGGAGTTCCACCGCGTGAGCGGGCTCGCCGATTTTGCCCTGGAGCACTCCAGCGCCGACGACGCCGGCCGGATAGTAACCGGGGCGGTCCGGCTGCTCCGGAACAGTTTCGACATCGATTATGCATTTTCGGTGATCGGCGAGCCGGACGGCGAACACTGCCGGCTGAGATTGCATCGGGCCGACGGCTCCTACGACAGCTCCATTGCTCGTCTTGCGGACCTGCACTGCGGCTGGGTGGAGACCCTCCAGCAGGCCACGCTGATACGGAGGAGCGACCACGATTTCATTCGGAACCTCCTGCCGCTGCTGGAGAGTCTGGAAACGCTCAAGGCCGGGCGCCTGGAATGCGCACAGGCCTGCCACGCCATGTGCATGCCGCTACGCCACCCCGGCGGCGATCTGTTCGGATTCATCCTTGTCCTGAAGCGTCCCGAGGAGCGGGTCGGGTATTTCAAGCACATAATCGGAAAGAGCCATATCCCGTTCATCCGCCTGCTGAGCGCCCACCTGCAGCGCGCCCTGCATAACGCCCTCCTGAGCCGGGATCTCAAGGAGCGCAGTGGCGAACTGGAGGAGACCAATAAGCGCCTCAAGGCCAGCCTTCTGAATCTGGAGCAAACCCAGCAACAACTGTCGCAAGCCCAGAAGATGGAGGCGATCGGACGGCTGGCCGGCGGCGTCGCTCACGACTTCAACAACCTGTTAACCGTCATCATGGGCCATGCCCAGCTCATCAAGCTGGCGGCCAAGGAAATGCCGCCGTTCGCGGAAGATGTCAACAGCATCCTGGAGGCCAGCGAGAGGGCTGCCAACCTCACCGGACAGCTGCTGGCGTTCAGCCGCAAACAGCCGTGGAACCCGGAGATCATCGACCTCAACCGGCTGGCCTCGGGCCTCGTAAAAATGCTGACCCGCCTGATCGGGGAGAAGGTCGATCTCCAACTCAAGGTCGATGGTGATATCGGCACCATACGTGCCGATCGCAACCAGGTGGAGCAGATCATCATGAACCTCGTGGTGAATGCACGGGACGCCATGCCTGACGGCGGCAGCCTGACCATCAGCACCCGCAGGGCCCGGCCCGAAGATCGCATCCTGGTCACCGAGGAGTTCGACCCGGCCGGATTCGTGGTCTTGTCGGTATCCGATAACGGCAACGGTATGGACGAGCGCATCCGGGGACAGATATTCGATCCGTTTTTTACCACCAAGCCGGTAGGCGAAGGGACCGGCATGGGGCTGGCCACCGTCTATGGCCTGGTGCAGCAGAGCGGTGGACAGATCGGTGTCAGCAGCAGGATCGGGTCAGGATCGATCTTCACTGTCCTTTTCCCGGAGGAGTCCGGGGTCGATCCTGAAACGGAGGGCAAACCGGTGCGGGACGCCATCGACCAGGGTAGCGGCACAATCCTCCTGGCGGAGGATGAGGAGTTCATTCGCAAGCTCACAAGTCGGATTCTGGAAGAAAACGGCTACAAGGTCCTGATGGCCGCCAACGGCATTGAGGCCCTGGCTATCGGCAAGCGGGATATCGAGGAGATCGACTTGCTGCTCACCGATGTTGTCATGCCCGGTCTGGGCGGAGCCGAACTGGCGGAGGAATTGCGGCGCAGCAGCCCCGACCTGCCGGTGTTGTACATGTCCGGCTACGCGTTTGAAGCGCTGGACCTGAAGGAGCTTGGTGATGGAGAGTTATACCTTCCCAAGCCGTTCACGTCCGACGTCCTCCTGCAAGCGATCGGGAAGATGCTGAAGTCAGCATGTTGACCTCCCGGTAGCGAAAGCAGCCGGTCAGGTGGTCGTTGACCATCCCCACCGCCTGCATGAAGGCGTAGCAGATGGTCGGACCGACGAATTTGAACCCGCGACGCTTGAGGTCCTTCGACATCACCCGGGACTCTTCTGTCTCCGCCGGCATTTCCGCCATGCTGCGAAACCGGTTCACCCGGGTCTTGCCGCCGCTGAACTGCCACAAATAGTCTGAGAAGCTGCCGGTCTCCTCCATGATGGCCAGGTAAGCCCGAGCGTTCAGCACGCTGCCCTCGATCTTGGCGCGGTTGCGGACGATGCCGGGGTCGGCCATGAGGCGCTCCAGTTTTTTCGAGTTGTAGCAGGCGATGTTCTCCGGCCGGAAGCCGTCGTACACCTGGACGTAGTGCTTCCGCTTCTTCAGGATCGTGATCCAGGACAGGCCGGCCTGGAACCCGTCCAGCAGCAGCTTCTCGAACAGGGCGCGATCGTCACGGACCGGAACCCCCCACTCGGTGTCGTGGTACGCCACGTACAGCGGGTCATCCCCGGGCCAGGGGCAGCGGTTCGGTTGTTTCATAAGGGCCTCCGCTCAACCAGCCCTTATGGTACAGGCGTGCTGCTCAGGAGAACAGGTCGGCGATGGCGTGGAGGGGCAGGGTGTTGCTCACGCCGCCGCGCTCTATGGCCATTTGCGGCATACCCGGCACGATGCATGTGTCCTCGTGTTCGGCAACGGTCAGTCCGCCTTTGTCGTGGATGGCGAACATCCCTTCCGCCCCGTCGTTTCCCATTCCGGTAAGCAGGAATCCGGCCACCATGTTCCTGGGGGCGGAACAGGCCGCGGAGTACATGGTCACGTTGATGCTGGGCCGGTGCATGGTGTCCGCCGGTTGCCGGGACAGCCGCGCCGCCATGTCCTTTCCGATCATGAGGTGCTGCCCGGAGCGGGCGATCAGCACCCGGCCCGGAACCAGGGCTGCGCCTTGGGTCGCCTCCTGGACACTGAGCGCGCTCACACCGTCCAGCCGCTCGGCGAACGGCCGGGTGAATCCATTCGGCATATGCTGCACCACCACTACTGGAGTGGGGAAGTCGGGCCGGGCCGAAACCAGGATCCGCTCTATGGCGGCAGGGCCACCGGTTGATGCTCCGATGACGATGAGATCGTACCGGCTCCAGTCCACCACAAGGTCCGTTGCGCCGGTTTCGTTGCCCTTGCCGTTCCTGCCGCGCCGGGGAGTGCTGCCGTTGCGCTTTCCCCAGACATTGATCTTACCGAGTAGTTCGGCGGACAGCTGGCTGAAGTCCATCACATTCAACCGGGTCTTGTCGATGAAATCCACCGCCCCGGCGGAAAGGGCGTCCAGGGTGATCTTCGCTCCTTCCCGGGCCAGGGCGGACATCATGATCACCGGGAGGTGGGGTGATATCCGTCGAAGTTCCATCAGAGTCTCAATGCCGTCCATGCCGGGGAGATCGATGTCCAGGGTTACCAGGTCCGGACGGCAAACCGGGATCATCTCCAGGGCTTCCTCACCTCGTGATGCCTCGCCGACTACCGTGATCCCAGGGTCGGACGACAGCACGCGGCTGATCGCCTTCCGGATGAACGGCGCGTCATCGACTATGAATACACGGACGATGGTCCCGCCTCCTTCTTGCGGTAGACGATGTGGCCTCCCAGGGAGACCGGCTCGAAATCATTCCGGCGGTTGATCAGAGACTCGGAATGGCCGAGGAACAGGTAGCCCCCGGGGAGAAGGCTCCGGGAAAATTGGTCGACCGCCTCCTGGAAGGCGTCGTCGCTGAAATAGATCAGGACGTTGCGGCAGAAGATGACATTGTAGCGTCGCCATTCCACCACCGCCGGGTCAGTCAGGTTGGCCGGGAAAAACCTGACCCGGTTGCGGTACGCCGGCCGCAGCCGGTAGGATCCGCCGTCCTCCTCGAAGTACAACCTGCGGTCGGCGTCCCGGCAACTGCGCAGGGACGACTCCCCGTACCGGGCCGAGCGAGCCTGCTCCAGCCGGCCCGGGTGGATGTCGCAGGCGTCCACTTTCCAGGCTGTAGCGCCAAGGCTGCTTTCTGCCTTGTGCAGTGTGATGGCGATTGAATAGGCCTCCTGCCCGGCGGCGCAGCCGGCGGACAGCACCCGAAGCGGGTCCCTGGGCGAGCGGGCATGGTGCCTGGGTGCAATGTGCTCCTGGAGGATTGTGAAATGGTGGCGCTCCCTGAAAAAGTACGACTCGCCGTTGGTGATCTGTTGCGCCAGCGCTTCCAGTTCCGGAGTCCGGTCCGGGTGGTGGGACAGGTAATGGTAGTAATCCGTGAACGATCCCAGATTCAGATCGGCGATACGGCAGGCGAGTTGGTTCATCAGGAGGCCGTCGCGTCCCATGTCGAACACCAGCCCGAAGCGTGACTCGATCAGGTCGCTCACCAGCTTGAACTCGATTTCGTCCCAATGGATCATCGCCCCGGCGGCATCAGCCCGCATCGCCACCCCCCATGGATCGCCGGGCTGCGCCGGCCACGATCGGTTCGTCATCACGAACCAGCTTCATGAGCAACTCGCGACCACGGGCGCCGTATGGTCCGGCCAGGGCTCCGGCGGCGATGCCCCGGATACTCCAGTCCGGATCAGACGCCATGCCTGCCAGGTCTTCCACCGACAGCGCACCGGGAATCCGGATCATGCCCCGGGCGGCGACCCGCCGGAGATCCAGTTCCGACTTGTAATACAGCTGTTTCAGGTAAGGGATGATCCAGCCCGGGCCGATCCGGATCAGCGCCTCGACGATTTCCAGTTTTTCATGCATGGCGGCCGAGTTGTAGCATTCCCGCAGGGGCTGGGCGGCGCCCGTGTCTCCCAGACGGCCCAAGGCCCGTATGGCGCTGTAGCGGACCGGCCCCGGACTGCGGGTGATGGCTATCAGGCGGGGGACTGCCGTTGCGTCAAGCAGGTCCACGGTCGCCTCGATGGCGGCTATGGCTACTTTCGGGTCCGGATCGTCATACAGTCCCAGGAGTTCTTCCCCAAGAGCCGAGTCCATCTGCCCCATGGCCCGCATGGCAGCTTCCCGGGACCGGCCTCGGAACAGGTCCAGGAGGCGGGGTACGACTTCACCAACCTGGGCGTTGCCCAGGGCTCCGCATGCCGACCGCACGATCCGGTGGTCCGAGTGGTTGAGCAGGTCCACCACCGCAGGGAGCGACACCTCGCCAAGCGCACCGCTTTCGAGAACGGCGCAGCGGACCGGGACATCGGCTGTTCGCAGGATCTCCGGCAGGGCCGCCGAAATTTCCTTCTCGTGGCGTTGCAGGCATTCTCCCACCCAGGGTTGTGCTCCGTATCGGCGCGCCGCCTCCAAGATCTCCGGGTACAGGCCGGTCAACCTGAGCGAGAGGATGGCAAAAAAGGCAGCCTCGGCCGGCCCGGCCTCTCCGGAACAGGCGACATCTCTGAGCCACGCGTGCAGGGCCTCTGTATCGGCGCCTGCCGGAAGGGACAGCCGCGCAGCCGGATTCTCGTACAGTACCTGGTGGATCGCCACCAGTATCTTATCCCGGATCCGGTCGGCGTCCGGATCGACCAGGAGTTTCGCCAACGGCAGCAATCCCCCAACCGATCCGATGCGGCCCAGAGCCTCCACCACCGGCTCCATTAGCATCGGGTGGGAACGCAACGTCAGAAGGGCATCCAGCGCACGTGCATCGCCGATCAGACCCAGAGCCCGAATGATTGCGAACTGCCGCCATACACTGCCGTCAAGGCTCTTGAGAAGCCGGGGAACGGCGGCTCCGGCTTTCATTTCGCCCAGGGCCTCGATGGCGGCAAGACCTACGTTTTCCTCCGGATGGTCCAGAAGGGCCAGCAGCAGGGGAACTGTCCTGGGAGCTCCGATCCGGGACAATGCCTGGACGGCGAACATCGCCACATCGGCATCACTGCCCCTGGTTACTTTCTCCAGGAAATCCAAGGCATAAGGACCCTGTCGCTCCAGGGCGGACAAGGCCGAGTTTCTCAGGGTGGCATTGGCCTCGTCGGCCAACAACTCTCCCAGGGTCTCAGGCTCCAGATGCCGGACCGCCAGCGCGACGGCCCGCTCCCGGACGCATCGGATGTCGTCCTCGAGGCCGCGGAGGATCGCCTCCCGCGTATCTCCGGTGCGGACCTGTTCCTCCAGGAGGCACAGTCTGTTCCGGATGCTGTTGGCAACCGATTGGATCTGGTTCATGGCGTCGTTCAAATCTTGAATGTTTCGACCTGTTGCTGCAGGTCGACCGATTCATCAGCCAGGATTTTCGCCGTGCCCGTGAGTTGCTCCACCGCCCGCGTGTTCTCCCTTGAGATCTGGGCAATGGCATCGATGGCCTGGACGATCATTTCGCCGCCTCGGGTCTGCTCCGAGGTGCTCGCCGCTATTTCCCTCACGAAGTTGTTCATGGTCTGGGCCGCCTTGGTTATTTCGTTTGCGCCGGATGCGTTCTCCCGGGCGGAGGTTTCGATCTGGGTTGCCAGGTCGGCCACCCGTCGGGTTGCCGTGAGGACGCCTTTGGCGTGCTCCGCCTGGCCTTCGGCGGATTTGCTGGCCTCCCCTATCAGGCCGGATGTACTCTCGATGGAGTCGACGATCGCCTGCAGAACGCTCTGGTTCAGCCGGATCGCCGCGGCCGTCTCCTGCTGAACGCTCTTCATGATCCCGGAGATCTCCTGGGTCGCCACGGCCGAGCGCTCAGCCAGTCGTTTGACCTCGTCGGCCACAACCGAAAATCCTTTTCCGGCCTCACCGGCCCGGGCCGCCTCGATGGCCGCGTTCAGTGAAAGCAGGTTGGTCTGGTCAGCGATGCTTTCGATCACCGTGACTATCCTCTCGATGGCCAGGGCACGGTCGGCGATTGAATTGATGGAAGTCTGCAATTCATTTGAGCCGCTGCGGGCATCATCCACCGCTTTCTTGGAGACCTTGTCCACCGACTGGATGCTTCCTGCGATACCGACCATGCTGTCCACCATGGAGCCCATGGTGTTGCGTGTGTCCTGTACGGATCCGGACAGTTCGGCGGCGTTAGTGGCGGTATGGCTTAGGGTGACGTTCATCTCCTCGATGGAGGCGGACGTCTCGTCTACGTTGGCCGACAGGTCTTCGGAGAACCGGGCCAGTTGCTGGATCTGGGTCGCCATTTCAACCATGGTTGTGGAGGTTTCGTCGGTGGAACTGGTCTGGGTGCGGGCGCCCTGCATGATCTGCTCGCTGGAGGAGGAAATCTTGGCCGCCGAGGCGGCCAGTTCCCGGGAGGAGTTCAGTATCCGCTCCAGGACGGTCCGCAGGGTCTCCGCCATGACCCGGAACGCCTTGCCGAAGCTGTCGCTGTTCGATCGGGGTTGGACGAGCACCGTCAGGTCGCCGTCGGCAATGGCCGTTGCCGTGCGGGTCATCTCCTCCAGGTAATCCATCATTTCGTTCATCTGCAGCCCGAGTCGGCCGAACTCGTCGGCCTGTTCGGCCTTGACCCGTATGGAAAAGTCGCCTTCTGCCATGCGGCTGAAGGCACCGGAAAACCTGGAGAACGATACGATCATCCCGCGAGAAATCCAGAATGACATCCCACCGAGAAGCAGGATGGCCAGTCCGGTGATCAGGGCTCCTATCAACCGGGACGAACTGAAATCGTCGATGGCGGCGCTGAATGCCATCGCCTTCTCCGATTCGAAGAATTTGAGCTGGCCGTAGATGGCGGCGGATACAGTCGCATGGGCGGTGCGCATGCTATCCAGGCGCACATTCGCCTCGGACTCCCCGGCACCGCTCAGGAGGCCGCGAACCGCCTTCCCCCCGGCGGCAACGTACAGGTCGTAGTCCCTTGCGATTCCGGCCAGGCGTTCGTGATCCAGGATCGTGTTGTCGGTGGCCGTGCCGATGGCGGCATGGAAGTTCTCAACCAAACCGGCCACAGGATCGAGAAGCATTTCGTCCTCGCCCATGGCCGCATCTTCCAGCGTCTCGTAGACCATCTTGACGTTGGTGTCCAGGGTCCGGTAGAGGGTGACCGCCGGGATATAGCCCTGGTCGATCTCGGTGAGTCGTGTCTCGCCGCGCCGGGTCATCGAATGGTAGACAAGTCCGATCATGAGGAACGCCACCGCCGCCATCAACGGCAGCAGCACGATCTTGGTCCGGAACGAAAGCGACAGGTTCTTGAATAGATTCATGGTGCCCCTCCAGGCTTCCGGGATCGGTCAGTCGGTAATCCGGATCAGCTTGACCGGGAACGCTTCGATATCGGTGTTGACTGAGACGTAACCGATCGCCCTCGTGTTGGTAGCCAGGAATCGCAACAGGTTGGTCTCGGAGGTGGCCTGGCCCGGCGCGTTGCCGCCTACGGCGAAGCGGCGCTTCTGCCAGTACCACTTCACCGCCTTGGTGGAGCGCTTGTGAACCGACTTGCTGAACGCCTCCCGTGTGGACGAACCGTCTTTCAGGTCGATCGGCACAGCTTCTTCACCGGAGGAGAACCGGGACGTGAACCTCAGGAACAGGTCCGAGAGTTCCTTGCGGTCCATGCTGTCCACCGGGTTGTCCTTGTGGACCACCACGATGAACGTATCCCCGGCGTATGCGGGCGGCGCGTACAACGCCACGGCCAGAATCGCCAGCAGCAGAATATTCAGTTTTCCGTTCATGTCGATCACTTCTCCGTATCCGCTATCACACAGCAGTTTGCTGAAGTGCCTTATCGAGGTCCAGCAGGATGATCATTCGCTCTTCCCACCGGGCCACACCCTGGATGTAATCGGCGGTGGCCGTAATGACCTCGCCTCCGGAAGTCACGTTCTCAGTCGGTATTCGCAGGACCTGGGAGACCCCATCCACCAGCAGGCCGGTGACTTGGTCGCCGATCTCCGCCACCAGGATCCGGGACGCCGCCGTCGGCGTCAGGGCCGGAAGACCAAGCAGTATCCTGGTCTCCACAACCGCCATGACCTGCCCCCGGACATTGATCACACCGCGGACATGGTCCGACGAACCGGGCACCCGGCCGACCGGCTGCATCCGGAGGATCTCCCGGACCCGGTGGATCGGGATCCCGTATTCCTCGCCTGCGATGGTCATCACCACGATGTGCAGGTCCTCGCCGTGGGTCGCCGTTTCCAGGACGGGCCGGCTTTTCGCTCTAGGCATCGGTTCCCCCTGCTGCGCACTCGCCGTCGGAACCGGCGCTGGTCAAGGCCGCCACGTCCAGGATAAAGACCACCCGACCGTCACCCAGGGTCGTGACGCCTGAGATGAAAGCCTGCTGCCCGAGGATGTCGTCCAGACCTTTGACCACCACGTCCCGGCGGCTGTGGACCGACTGCACCATGAGCCCGCACCGCCTGGCGCCGGAACCGATTACCACGCAATAGGGTGATGTCCCGTCCCGTTCCGAGCCCAGAATGCTCCCGCCGTCCAAAAGGGGGATCCACTCGTCCCGCCATGACACCAACCGGCGGCGGTCGACCGTGTGGGCGGTCGCATGGTCCAGCCTGAAGCTCTCCAGCACATAACTCAGCGGGATCGCGTACAGTTCGCCGGCCACTTCCACGAACAGCGCCTTGACCACCGCCAGGGTCAGCGGGAGGTTCAGGTGGAAGGTGACGCCGTGGCCGGGTCGGTTGTCTAACTCCACCGTTCCTCCAAGGGCTTCGATGGAAGCGGCTACTACGTCCAGGCCGATGCCCCGACCGGCCAGGATGGAGACACTTTCCGCAGTAGTGAAACCGGGCTCGAAGATCAGCCGCAGCAGTTCCGGTCGCTCCATATTGTCGGTGTCGTACCCGAGTTTGCCGGCTCGGGCGACTATGTTGTCTTCGTCCAGCCCCCGTCCGTCGTCCGAAACGGAAATCAGGACCCGGTCCGAAAGCTGTTCCGCCGACAAGATGACTGTGCCTTCCTCCGGTTTGCCCGCCTGCCGGCGGTCGGCGGCGGTCTCCACACCATGGGCGACCGCGTTGCGCACCAGGTGCAGCAAAGGTTCTCCCAGCCGGTCGATGATCGTCTTGTCGATGGTGGTGCTTGCGCCGGTGGTATCGAGACTTACCAGCTTGCCTTCCTTCCGGGCCTGGTCGCGGACTTGGCGGACAAAGCGTCGAAAAACGGTGGATACCGGCAGCAGGCGTGTCTGCACCAGCCCTTCCTGCAATCCCTGCAGCGAGCGTTCCAGAAGATGCATTGCCCGGTCCAGGTCGCTGCGTCCTTGGCCCAGGTTGGACAGGTGGGTGTGAGCCTCCGCCACCATGGACCGGGAGATCATCGCCTCGCCGACCATTTCGAGCAGGCTGTCCAGCTTGCGGAAGTCGATCCTGACCAGGTCATCGGAGACGCCGGCGTGCCGTTCCCCGGCCTCCTCCGCCCTGCTCGCAGACGGGCGGAAGCTTTTGCCTTCCTTCAGGCCGGCCACGGCGCTTTCCAGGCGCTGGAGGATGGCGGCGGCATGGTCGTCCACCAGCTCACCACGGCTCGACAGTTCCACCATCTCGCCCAGCCGGTCGCCGCCTTCAACGAGGAGGTCGGCGATTTCAGGCCCGGCGGTCTGTTCGTTCCCGGCGAGGATGCCGCACAAGTCCTCCATGGCGTGGGTCAGGGACTGGATCGCGGTCAACCCCATGAGTCCCGAGTTTCCCTTGAGGGTGTGCAGGTCCGACTTGACCTGAGGAAGGATGTGCCCCGTGCCGGTGCCTTCCGACCAGCAACGTTCCATGCGCAGAAACGCATCCCCAAGCCGCTCGGTCATCGGTCTGGCCTCTTCCACGAAATCGTGGATCAGCGCCTGCACGAAGTCATCGTTCATCGGTCATACGGCCTTCTGATCCCGGCCGCCTCCCAGCACACCGCTCACCAGTTGTTGCAGGTCGCTGGGCTGGAACGGTTTCTTGAGGTACGCCATGGCGCCGGCGTCGAGCCCGCGCTGGGTGTCGTCCTCGGTGCCCTCGGTGCTGGCGATGATGATCGGCACCGAGGCCGGCAAGCCGCTGGACCTGTATTTCTCCATGAACTCCAGCCCGCTCATCTCGGGCATGTTGATGTCCAGGATGATCAGGCCGAATTCGCTGCATTGGCCCAGCTCGTTGAGTGCCTCCTGCCCGTTCATGGCGTGAACGATTTCGCAGTTGCTGCAACTGCGCAGGACCATGTCATACATGCTGTGCATGAATGACGAGTCGTCTACGACCAGAATTTTCTGCGACATATTGCTCTCCATCTTGTTCATGGCGTATACATCCTTCGCACGTCGGCCTCCCGAACCACATCCGACACATTTTGTGTTATGTCGTCCGCGCCGTCGGGGGCGGCGTGAAACTTGAAACAGCCCTGCGTCAGGGCGAGAAGTGGTTCGATGACCTGGTCCACCTGTAGCCTCATCGCCTTGCGGATGTCGGTTGTTGTGGCGCACCCCATCTTGATGAGGGTGCGGCCCAGGGGGGCGGGATTCCGGGACCGGCGTTGCAGGTCCACGGCCTGTAGCAGTTGTTCGATGCTGATGACCTTGCTTTCAAGGAGGATCGTTCCGAGGTCGCTGAATCCGGCGCCGGTTTGTGCGGAAACGATCTCGCCGTCCAGGAAATCGATGGCACTGTCGGCGGACCCCTCCGTAAGCAATAACCGACCGGTCCTGGTGGAGTGCCGGATCCATTTCAGCAGGGTCCGCACCGGGATATCCTGGATCCTTCCTGATAACTCACAGGCCATATCAGCGCTTGCTCCCGCCGGCCGGGTTCCGGCCGGACTGCGGCTCCGGGCCCTGGGGTTGCATCAGGCTGAGGAACTCCTTCATCTTGGAGACCTTGCGTTCCGATGCGGTGTACAACTGGGCGGAGTTCAGCGCCATTGCGGCGTGGGTTCCCATGTAGTCGAACAGCTGGAAATCCACATCCCGCAGCTCCAGCTTGTGGGACAGCAGCCGGTACAAAGCAACCGCCCCCACCAGAGACCGGTTGGTTCGCAGCGGGATCACCGCCAGGGGGTTGTCGGCATCAGGAGGATCTTCCCGGGAAACTCCGTTCAGGGCATAACTCTGGTGTGACGTCACGGCAGTACCAATAACACCCTCGCCGATTTTAACCGGCTTGACCTGATCCCGCTCAATCCCACGCACCACAACCGGAATCAGTTGACCCGACGGCTCGTCGAAGAACTGGATCGAATAGGCGTCGGCCCCTACGAGGTTCAGGATGATCTCGGAGATCACATCCAGCACCTCGCCCAGCGCCAGGCTGGAGTGCAGCCGGTGTGAGGCGATATACAGCTTGAACAGGTTGTTGTTTTCCTGCAGCAGCTTTTGGTAGCTGGTGGTCAACTCGGTGTTCTCGGCCTCCAGGAGGCCGAAGCGGATGGCGTCCGTTCCGGAGGCTGCCCCCGGTCCTGGCGCCTGCTTGTCCTCCAGCGCCTGCATCAGCTCCGAGTTCAATGCCTGCATGTCACGGTGTTCCCTGAGCAATGCCCTCAAAGCCTTGCGTTCGGCGGTTACCGCCTCCAGCACCTGGCCCACCGCTGCCGTCCGAACCGGCCGGTCCGACTGCTCATTGCTCATATAAATACTCTCCTTGGGCGGATAACAGCCTCGAAAGTCGAATATAGGAAACGAGATCACATATGCAAGTATCGTAATTATGCAAATGTCCAATACCGAGAAAATAGACGTATTTTTAGGTATTCAGGGATGTAAAGAATTAAAATTTGATTTATATATAAGGGCATGGAAACCGGAATGAACACGGACGTCCGGCAGGGGGCTTCGGCTCTACATGTCCAGACGGAGGATCTGGGCGGGGAGCCGGTCAGAATCAAGACCCTGGTCTACCAGGCCGGTCGGATCCTGAAGTGTATCGACAAAAGTCATCCCGATCTTTCCCCGGGAAACAGCGGTGAGGTCCGTGCGCGGTTGCTCCGCCAGCACCGCGCGGCGATTCAGGCGATAATCCGCGGCCGCATCGAGGCTGAGCCTGCGTCGGCGCCGGCGGTGGAGCAGCCTGCCCTGGTGGTCAGCCCCCTGGAAATGCCCCGGGTCGGCCGGCCGGTGAGCCTGTTGATCCTTCTACGCGGGGCCAGGTCGTTCCAGCCACTGGCCGGCGCTGAAATCCGAGTCCGGTTCCGGAACGAGGTGGGTGAGGAAACCGACCTGTACACCGGCCGGACCGATGCCAAGGGGTTCCACCTGGCGGAAGTTCCGATTCCCGAGACAACGGGAACCGAGCTGTCCCTGCACCTGACCGCAGGAGCCGGCGATGTCATCGCCCGGGCGGCGATCCCGGTGGCACCGTCCCACGAGGCTTGGCTGGAACATGCCGACCCGGGTCCTGCAACGGAGCCGATCGACCTTATGATTTCCGATGTGGAACCGGTACTGGCCGGTCAAACCGCCAACCTGATGATTCTGGCCCGGGGCGCCCATACCTGTCGTCCGATCGTCGGAGCCGAAATCCGGATTCTGTACTCCGAGGAAGTAGAGGACTACCAGTTGATCCACCAGGGGAATACCGACGACCGTGGCATCGGCCTGGCCGCTCTTGCCGTGCCGCTCACCGGGGTCGAGAGAGCGATGCTGACCATTGAGGTGCGATCCGGTTCGGCGACGGCGGAGGTGGTGTTGCCGGTGATTATCCCCAGCCGCTGACCTTCCTCAAACCTCTGCCGGCAACAGCTCCTTCAAGGCGGTGGCCAGGTAGCGGTATTGGGCCAGGTCGTTGTACAGCTGAACCGAAAGTCGCACTACCCTCCCGGGAACGCGGGGCCAGGTGAATACCGGGATCTGAATCCGATAATCGGCCAGCAGCTTCCTGCGAATGGCGCTGAAACCGAAGGCATCTTTGTCATCGGCCCGGGGATCGTCAGGGAGCTGGAACGCCGCCAGGTTCAAGAGCATTTCAGCCGGACCGGGTGTAACCAGGCCGGCGACCCCGGTCATTTCCTCCACCGCCCGGGTCAGCAGTGCCCGGTTGCGCTCCCGCATGGCCGGCCAGCCGCCGGGGACCAGATTGCGGAAAAACCGTATCGACTCGGGCACAGTGAGCCACGGGGTCGGGTCATCGGTGCCGGTCCAGTCGAACTCGTTGCGGAAACGGCTGTGGACGTCGGTAGGTGCCGTGGCGCCATGGCTGATGGTCAGGGGGCGTATGGCGTCCCGCCGGTCGGATCGGACGTGAAGGAAGGCCGATCCTTTCGGCGTGCACATCCACTTGTGGCAGTTGCCGGTGTAATACGCCGCCCCCAGCAGGTCCAGGTTCAGGTCCAGCATCCCCGGTGCATGGGCACCGTCCACCAGGACGTCGGTTCCCCGGCTTTGCAACTCTTCCACCAGGCGCTGGATCGGGAACAGCAGGCCGGTCGGGCTGGTGATGTGATCCAGGAGCGCGAGACGGATGCCCGGCCGCCAGGATTCCATCACCGCGTCGAAAACCTGGCCGAGGCTTGATGCCGGGAACGGCACACGGGCCACGATCACCTCAAGGCCGGTGCGCTCCGCCACGAAGTCCAGGGCGTTGCGGCAGGCAGGGTAGGCGTGGTCGGTGATCAGCAGCCCGTCCCCGGCCCGGAACGGCAGGGAGCGCAGCACCGCCGAGACGGCGGAACTGGCGTTGTTCACGAACGTGAGGCCGGCGGGATCGGCGCCGATGAACCGGCCCAGATCGGCCAGCGCCTCCTCCAGCAGGCCTGGGAGTTCCATGACGAAGAACCGCATCGGTTCGCGTTCCATTCGGGCGGTAAGCTCCGACTGGTACTCCAGCAGGTGGGACGGGCAGGCTCCGAAGGAACCGTGGTTCAAGAACACCACGTCCGGGTCCAGGGTCCAGTGCCGGGCGTATTCCGATCCGGTGGTCACGCGGCAGGATCTACGGCGGAAATCTCCTGCTCCATGGGGGGCAGCCCCTCTGCCGCGGTCTTGAGCTTGTGCAGGCCTTTCTCGAACATCGGGCCGACTACGCTGTCCATCATGAGGCCGAAATACCGTTTGATCGGATTGCCGCCCATCTCTCCGGTCATCCGCCAGGTCACCTCGGTACCGCCGTCCACAAGCTTGTAGTCCACGGCGCCTGTGCTGGTGTAATTGCCCTGGTCGAACGACATGTCATAGATCACGCCGGAATCCGCCGAACTCTGGGTGAAGATCAGTTCGCCGCCTCCCGATTTATCGGTCCAGGTCTGACTGGCGCCGACACCGCTGGTGGTTTCGCCGAAGGTGGTTTCTATGGTCGGGTCCGCTTCCAGCCAGGGTGTCCACTGCTCCCATGCCCGGAGATCGCCAACCAGGGTGTGTATCGCCGCAGGATCCGCCTCGATCACCACGGAACGTTCCACGCTGTAGCCCTTCGGCAGCATGAAGCCGATCAGGACAAACATCACCACGACAACGGCGATGATGATCGCCAGCCATTTCACGATTTTCATGGGTCCTCCTTCAAGGCCAGAGTCTACCAAAGAACCGGCCGGTCTTGTGGTTTCGCAGGATGTCCGCTACTCCTGTCCCGGGATGATGCCGACTCCGAAACGGCGCGGCGGGAGAAGGATCGATGGAATCGAAGGAAAATATTCGGAATATAGCTATTATCGCCCATGTCGATCACGGCAAAACCACTCTGGTGGACGGCCTTCTGAGACAGAGCGGGACGTTCCACGAACGCCAGGTGACCGACGACCGCATCATGGACAGCATGGACCTGGAGCGGGAGCGCGGGATCACAATCCTGGCCAAGAACACGGCGATCCGATTCAGGGATATCAAGATCAACATCGTGGACACACCGGGGCACGCCGACTTCGGCGGGGAAGTGGAGCGGGCGTTGCACATGGTGGACGGCGCCCTGCTGCTGGTGGATTCCAGTGAAGGGCCGCTGCCTCAGACCCGGTTCGTATTACGAAAAGCGCTGGAGGCCCGGCTGCCGATCCTTCTGGTTGTGAACAAGATCGACCGCAAGGACGAGCGCATCCAGGAGGTGGTCAACGAGGTCTACGACCTGTTCATCGACCTGGATGCAGACGAAAGCCAGCTGGAGTTCCCGATACTGTACACCAATGCCAGGGAGGGCATAGCCCACCGGGATCTATCGGACGGTTCAACCAATCTGTTGCCGCTGTTCGAGACGGTAGTGGATTCGGTGCCGGGCCCGAAGGCGGACGACGACGCCCTTCCCCAATTGCTGATCACCAATCTGGATTACGATCCGTATGTCGGGCAGCTCGCCCTGGGGCGGCTGTTTCAGGGCACGCTGTCCGCCGGGAAGTCGTACACCCTGTGCCAGCGGGCCGGCGTGACACGATCGGTAAAATTCACCTCGCTATACACCTACGAGGGTCTGGGGCGCGAACGTATGGAAACGGTGGAAGCCGGCGAGATCGTCTGCATCGCCGGTGTGGATAATGTCGTCATAGGCGATACCATCACCGACCTGGACGATCCGCAGCCGCTCCCCCGGATCCACGTGGACGAGCCGACGGTCTCCATGCTGTTCATGGTCAACGACGGCCCGTTTGCGGGAAGAGACGGCAAGTACCTGACCTCCAGGCAGATCATGAGCCGCCTGGAGCGGGAGGCCCTGGGGAACGTTGCCCTGTCGGTATCGGAAACCGATCGCACCGACGCGTTCGAAGTTCGGGGTCGGGGTGAACTGCAGATGGCGATCCTCATTGAAACGATGCGCCGGGAAGGGTACGAGTTCCTGGTATCACGACCCCAGGTCCTGACCCGGATCCGCGACGGGGTCAAGCAGGAGCCGATGGAGCACCTGTACCTGGACGTGCCTGAAGAATTCGTCGGGGTGGTGACGGAGAAACTCTCAATCCGGAAGGGCCGGATGATCAACCTGACCAACCACGGCACCGGTCGGGTGAACCTGGAGTTCCGCATCCCGTCCCGAGGCCTGATCGGCTATCGTGGCGAACTGCTTACCGACACCAAAGGGACCGGTGTGATGAACTCCCTGATGGACGGTTACGATACCTGGGCCGGCCCGATACCCCAACGCACCAGCGGCGCCCTGGTTGCGGATCGCAAAGGCAAGATCACAGCCTACGCAAGCTTCGGTCTGGAGGAACGTGGGTTCCTGTTCCTTCCCCCCACCACCGAGGTCTACGAGGGCATGGTCGTCGGGGAGCGGAACCGGGTAGGGGACCTGGACGTGAACATCGTCAGGGAGAAGAAGCTGACCAACATGCGCACCAGCACCTCCGACATCCTGGTTACCCTGCGGCCCCCCAGAACCCTGGACTTGGACCAGGCGATCGAGTTCATCGCCGAGGACGAGTTGGTGGAGATCACTCCGGGATCGATCCGGGTGCGGAAACTGGTCATGAACGCCCAGCAGCGGGAGCAGGCCCGCAAGAGGCAAGCTAAGGGTTCGAAGCAGACTGCTTGAACGACCGGCTGGTCAGGTCGAGGCGGATCACCAGTTGCTCGGACTGGACCTCGATGGCGTCGAGACCGGCAGTCATGTCCACCGCCTGGGTTTCCAGGTCCCCGGCTATCCAGCGGAACTGCTCCGGCAGCCGGACTTCCGGAAGGAATGGAGCCAGGTCCACCGGCACCGAGTATTTGCCCTCCGGCACAACCGATTTCGCACGCAGGGAGATCGAACCGTCCTTGTTGGCCACCGGGGCATACTTGGTGACCAAGGTCCCTTCGAGACCTGATGGTGCCAGGTAGTAACCGATCCGTGCCACGATGGCGCCGCTCTGGAACTGCACCTGTTCCGGCGGAACCAGCATGAGCCTGATTTCTCCAAAGGCCGGCAGGTTGATCTGATTGATCCGTGGCAGTCCGGCCCGCACAAGGCCGGAGACCGCGCCACGATCGATGGTAACCGTGACCAGGCCGTCACCGGCAGGCGCCGGTGTTGCCGCCAGGGTCGATGCAAGAAGCAGCAGAACAGTCATAATTTTCATTCGGATATTGTAGCCTCCCGGACCGCTTGGGGCATTCGGGTCTGGTAATCTACCGCTTCCCGCTTCCGGAGGGGCTGGTTTTGCGCTGGATCGTCGGAGATATCCACGGCTGCCTGGAACAGTTGGACCGGCTGCTTGAGACCGTCGGCTTTCGGCCCGGCGAGGACGAGTTGTGGTCCGCCGGGGACATGATCGGGCGGGGGCCGGACCCGGCCGGCGTGCTGCGCCGGATCCGGGAACTGGGCGGGCGGGCGGTGCTGGGCAACCACGAAATAGGGGCCTTCATGACCTGGGCCGGCCTGCGGGAGAAACGCTCCCTGCCGCTGGATCCGCTGTACGCCGCAACCGATGCGGACGATCTGTTCCGCTGGATTCGGGACCTGCCGGTGCTGGTGCACCTGACAACGGAGCGCGGTGTCCGGGATGCCTGGCTGGTCCACGGCGGCATCCGGCCGGGGTGGTGCGACCTGACGGCGGTGGCCGCCCGGTTAAACCTGGTTCCCAGGCCGTTGGATGCGTTCCGGTCCGACGAGTTGATGTTCGCCGCATTCGCACGGTGCTGCACGCCGGAGGGCGGTTACGACCGGTTCACCGGCGACCCGGGAGACTGTCCGAAAGGCACCCGGCCCTGGGACGACTACTACGAAGGCCGCAGCCTGGTTGTCCACGGCCACTGGGGGAGGCGGGGGCACTACCGCACCGAAACCGTTCTCGGCCTGGACTCCGGCTGTGTCTACGGCGGCAGGCTGACCGCCTGGTGCCAGGACAGCGACCGCATCGTTCAGGTACCGGGTCTAATCGACTGAATTCAGAAGCGGTACAGGTAGGAGTACTTCACGAACAGCTGGCGCCCGTCGTTCAAGTCCAGATGATCTGTGGGGACCAGTTCCCGGTCGATTCCGTCCCCTTCGAACATCAAGCCGGCCCAGTTGCTGTTGTAGCCGGCGTAGAACGCAGTCCAGGGATTCAGCTGCCAGGTGAACAACAGGTCGCCGTTCAGGTTTTTTCCCGACTCCCTCGCGGTCAGCGCCGGGTTGGCGCTGATGTTGTCGTGCTGCACGATGGCGCGCAGGGAGGACCGCCGGGAGAATTGCCAGTTGATCCTCATCCGGCTGATGCGATTGTCCACGATCTCACCCCGGCCGGCGTCGTCGTCCAACTGCCGGGTGATGACGGTGAGTTCGATCCTCAGCGGGGAGACCGGCAGAAGAGTCACTTCCAGTTCCCAGCCGTGACTGTCCGCTGAAAACGGCTCGACACCGGCCGGAGGGGCGAAGTTCACCACTTGTCCGTCGTTATAGGAAAGTTCCGCATTGAACCTGGGGCTGAACCGTGTACCGAACTCCACCCGGCAGTTGTCTACCGGGTAGTCCCTGTCCCGGGAAAGCTCGCCATGATCCTCAGCCCTCAGCCGTTGCCTTCCGGTGCTGCAGTTCAATTCCAGATCGGTCTGATGCCTGAACTGGAAATCGACTTCCGCCTCGGCGTGGTTGTCCAGACGCAAGCCGGCGGTGTCTTCTACGGTCATGAGAAACACGGCAGGCGTCCACGAGATCAGCCGCTTGCCTTCGGGCCAGAAGGTCCAACCGTTACGGTGGTGGGCGTTCATGATGCCGGTGCGGGTGACGAATCCCAGGTCGGTCCGGAATCCGGGGTCGGACCAGGTTACGTGGGAATGGTTCCCGAAATGCCTTCCGGAGCCGTCCGCCTTGACGTCGAACATCGACCCGGAGGTGACAGTCCCGGCAGGTTCCCGGGTGCGGCTCTCCGCCGCCTGCCCTGAGAACACCCATTTGGGTCCCATCCGCAGCCGTGTGTCCACGCTGGCCACCCGGTTGTAGCCGTCACCGAGTTCCCGGTCCGTAAGAAGAACACCGACACTGGACTGGCGGAACAGGTCCCGGCTGTAACGAACAGTCCCGATGGTGGCGGTATCGCCGGAGCGATCGACCTTTCCAGGCGCCTCATCGTCGATGAACAGCAGGCCGAGGTTGTTCCGGCCGGTCTTGCCGGTCAGCCGAACGCCGGCCCGGGGATCCGCGATCCGCCGGGTGAACAACAGGTTGATCGGTGTCCGGAAATAATCTGCATTCTCCAGAAAAAACGGCCTTTTTTCCGGGAAGAACAGCTCGAAACGTTCGTTGACGGTGATTTGGGGCTCATCCGACTCCACCTGGCTGAAATCCGGATTGGCGGTGAAGTCCAGGACCAGCGCATCCTTGAACACCATCTTGGCGTCCAGGCCTGCGTCGAACTCCTGGTCCCGGATGAAGTCGCCAATGACCGAGTTCTCCCCGTCGGCCAGGCGGAAACTCCTGCCGGTGACGTACGGGTTGATCTGGGCGTTGCGGCCGGGAGAGATGCCCCTGATCCCTCCCAGCACCCCTTCCTGGGACAGGCGGCTCTGGACTCGCTTGGTCATCTGCGGGTAGAACGACGACTCGTTGTTTCGAGGGATGTCCCGAACCAGCAGGAACCCCCAGCGCTGCTCCTCGTTGTCGGGGAACCGCAACGACTTGAACGGGATG
>CALZKF010000045.1:0-10812 GCA_945787955.1 uncultured Acidobacteriota bacterium
CCACAGCCGTTCCACCAGTTGCCATGCGCTGTCGATATCCATTCCCGCCGCCGGCAGGTCCCGTGTGGCCAGGTCGAAAATCGACTCCGAAATCGGGTGTGACTCGCAGTGCGTCTCTCCGCCGCAGGGGCCGGTGCCGGTGCCGCAGTTGTTCAATACGAAATCCTGGGGTGTTGCCGGTGTGTTCGCCGTTCGCGCCGCCCAGTCAAGGTCCCGGAATCCGGTGCAGGTCAGGCAGGTGTCGCCGTAACCGGAGCAGGTCCGGCCGTCGGTGAACAGGCCGGGGCCGAAGCACGAAGCCCTGGCCGCCAGCATCGACGCCACGTCGCCGTAAGCCTCCGAGGTGTTGTCCGCGCCGCCGCCGTCGTTGTGGTCGTATCCGTGGCCCCATTCATGGACAACGATGCCCTGGTTCTCACCGCTGTTGGCGCATTCGGCCCAACTGGTTCCGGAACGGTAGAAGTAGACCGAATTCGCTCCGTAGACCGCATTGCAGACCTGGTTCCAGTTGGAGTAAATTTTTAATTTACCGTTGAGGAAGGCGTTGCCGGGATTGTAATAACGGGCCACTTCCGCCACCCGGTTGATGTGGTAATAGGCGGTGCGCGCTGCCGCCGTGTTTCCCTGGGAGGCGCCCGGAGCTACATCGCAGTTCTCGCCGGCCTTCAGGCCCAGGTTGAGGCCGCCGTCGCATTCGCCGCTCTCAAGGACCGGTCCGCAGTTGTCGATAATCTCTGCGTACGGACCGTTGAGGGAGGTTGTGAAAGCGGAAACCGGATCGCCGCATGTCAGGTTGCCGTAGCCGTCGGATGTGGCGGCGGCCTGTCCGCTCTCGGTCCAGTCGGCGTACGGCATCGGGAAACCATCGATCTCACAGCTTCCCGAAACGCATCCGGTACCCACCGACTCGGGAAATACACCGCCCCGAACAGCGGCGTAGTGCGCACCGTCATAAAATGCCGTTACTGCACCGCTGTTGGCATCGATTTCACCGATCCACAAGGCCGGGCTGTCCGGATCCTGGAACTGCAGCCGCCAGATCAATGCGTGGGTCAGGCCGGCGCCTCGGGGCCCGGACCAGCGTTGGGCCCGGCCGGGGGTCGGGTTGGCGGCCAGGGCGATGAGGACCAGTTCCGGCTCGCCTGCCGCTTCGAATCCGGCGGTGGACGTTCCAAGGTAGGCTTCGAGAAATGCCAGTGCATCCCCTGCAGTGACGGTTGGAACTCCCCGGACGGCAGGAGCCGCCCAGTTGGACGCCCCGAACATCGTGAGCTTGCCGCGAACGACATGGAAATCGAATCGGGCGTTCTCCACCGGCACGCCGTCCACCACGATGCGATACACGATCTGCCACTGGTCGTCACGAAGTTCGCCGCTGGCCGGCCGGTTCAGCTCCAGTACTTTGTCCCAGTTCCCAAGGACCCGAAGGTTGTCCGTGAGGAAAGACCGGACCCGGCCGTCAACGTCGTTCAGGGTCGCCTCCTCGAACGGTTCACCGGCGAACAGATCGATGCCGCCGCCGGAGACCAGGGTCGGCATTCCGCTGCGCTCATCGAGATAGACCTTCCAGCCCGCCCCGTGGCGGGACCGGAATTCGGACCAGCCCTGGCGCAGGGTGTCGCCGTGATCCAGGCTGTCGATCCCTCTGGGTGCAACAGCAATGGGGCCCCCTTTCGGCGTTCGCACCTGGTCATCGAACCTGCCGGTCTCGCTCTTTTTCCCGGCTGCCAGGAGGGCGGTGCCGGTCAGGAAAATCAAGAGTGTGAGAACGGCGGTTCCAGGTCTGTGCATCTGGCGCATCGGGTCACCTCGGATCGATATCCGGTGCGGAACGAATGTCATTCCCGGCCGGGAGAACCATTAAGTATCCTTATAACGGATCCCGGGCAATCAGGGAATCCCTGAGATGGCGTAATAAAAGGACCGGGTCGCCGCTTTACAGCGGCGGTGCATCCGCGTATAAAAAGAGTGGCCGATCCCCCCGCCTGACCGTCTCGAACTGCTGGAGGTTCCATGAAAAGCCTGTGCCTGCCGATTATTATTGCCTGCCTGCTGTTTCCCGCCCTGGTGTTCGGTGGTGGATCGACCTATCCGGAAGGCCTGCGCCCTCCTCTAGGGGAGGTTGTGGACGCCGCAGGTCCGGATGACACGATTCCGGTCAGTATCGTGCTTCGGGAGCAGGCCGGCCGGGAGCAGCTGCGGCTGGTCGGCGCCGGGCTGGAACGGACGGCAAGGCGGCAGGCGGTTATCCGGCGGCTCAAGGCGATCGCCGCAGGCACCCAGGGCCCGTTGGTGCAGGCCCTCAGGGGAGATCCCCGGGTAACCAACATCCGGCCGCTCTGGATCGGCAATGTTGTCGGCGCCGAGATGACCCCGGAATTGATCCGCAGGATCGCCGCACGACCGGAAGTCGCCTGGGTCAACCACAACCCCAAGGTGGATGTCACCCTGCTGCGGCCGGACAACCTCGCGCCGGATATCGAACTGCCGCAAGGCGGTGCGCCGGCGGAGGTCGAATGCGGCACCAACCTCATGGATGCTCCCAGGGTCTGGAACGAGTTGGGGATCACCGGCGGCGGCGCCGTCATCGCCGTGGTCGATTCCGGCGTGTGCTACACCCATCCGGACATCATCAACCAGATCTGGGTCAACCCCGGAGAAGACCTGGACGGTGACGGCGCGGTGTTCGACCTGGACGATGCCAACGGGGTGGATGACGACGGTAACGGCCACGTCGACGATTTCGTCGGCTGGGACTTCGATCAGAACGACAATGATCCTGACGACGACAACTCCCACGGCTCCCACTGCGCCGGCACGGTGGCCGGAGACGGCAGTTCCGGGACAGAGGCGGGGGTGGCCCCCGACGCCTCCATCATGGTGGTCCGGGTCGGCCTGCAATTCAGCGATGAAGTCTCGGTCTGGGCCGGCATGCAGTACGCCGCGGAAAACGGAGCCGACTCCATCTCCATGAGCCTGGGCTGGCCGCACAACCAGAACCCGGACCGCTCCACATGGCGCCAGAACTCGGAGAACACCATCGAGGCCGGCACCGCCATGGTGGTCGCCGCCGGGAACGAAGGCCAGGGCAGCGAACCGGACAATATCCGCACTCCCGGTGACGTGCCCCGGATCATCACGGTGGCCGCCACCGACTGCAACGACAACATCGCCTCGTTCAGCAGCCGGGGACCGGTGACCTGGCAGGATGTTCCCGAATTCGGCGACTGGCCGTACCCGCCCGGCCTGGTGAAGCCGGACGTTGCCGGCCCGGGCGTCAGCACCAGGAGCCACAACTTCTGCAGCGGTTACTCCACCAAGAGCGGTACATCCATGGCCACACCTCACGTGGCCGGGGCGGTGGCGCTGATGATGGAGGCCAACCCAAGGCTGACCCACGACGAGATCAAGCAGGTCCTTATGGACACCTCCATCGACCTGGGTGTTGCAGGAAAGGACAACCATTACGGCCAGGGCCGGGTAGACGCCTTTGCGGCGGTTGATGCGGTGTTCGGGCTGTCGTTTGCCGGCGCCGAGTTGATGGAGACCGGCCCGGACTACGGTAACGGCGACGGCGGAATCGACACCGGTGAGATCGTCACCGTGGCGGTGAATATCGAGAGCCAGTGGGATGACACCACTGCGGTGAACGTCAGGGGCAGCCTGTCCACCACCACTCCGGGGGTGACCCTGGTGCACGATTACGCCACCTGGCCCGATGTCCCGCCTCTGGGAGCGGCCCAGACGGCGGCGCCCCATTTTTCGGTTCGAATCGACGCAGGCTGCAACTACCCGATCGATTTCATCCTTGAACTGGCGTACAACGACCGGGTGTCCAGCGCCCGGTTCTCGCTGCGGGTCGGTACGCCGTTCCCGATCGTTCTGCTGGTGGACGACTTCGAGGCCGACCAGGGCTGGACCGTCGGGGGAACCGCCACCGACGGCATGTTCGTCCGGGAAGACCCTCGTGAGGTCGAAGACGATTTCAACGGGATCTCGCAGCCCGGGGACGATGTGACTCCGGACCCCGGAACGCTGGCCTGGGTCACGGGGAACGCCGCCGGGCCGAACGGCAGCGACGATGTGGACGACGGCGATGCCTGGGTGCAGTCCGCTGTGCTGGACGGCAGCAACCTGGACAGTTTGAACCTGTCCTACTCCCGGTGGTACTACGCCTTCCCCGGTACGATTCCGCCCAGCAATTTCATGCAGGTGCAGTGGTCCACCGACGGGGTGAACTGGTCCAACATCGAGGAATTGAGTGGCGCGGAGCCTGCCTGGACCTCAACCAGCGTGCCATTGCCTCCGTCTGCCTTCAGCCCCGGTCTGAGAGTCCGTTTCAGGGCGGAGGAATCGACCAGCGGAATCAACGATCCGGTGATCGAACTGCTGGTGGACGACGTCAGCCTTGCCGGGACACGGATCGAGTGCGACATGTTCACGCCTCCGGTCGTGAGTCCGCCCAACGGAGTGGGAGACAGCCTGGTGCTGGACCACGACGGCGAGAACGTCCGGCTGGACTGGACCGCCCCGGCGGCGGACGCCGGCCACGACCCGGCGACCCTGTACCGGGTCCACCGCTCCGTGGATCCGGCAGCCGGTTTCACTCCGGGCGGCATGTCCACCGAAACCTGGCACGTGGAGGGCGGCGAAGCGTCCCTGCCCGGTATTGTGTACTTCCTGGTCACCGCAGAAAACGGCGGCGGCGCGGAATGAGTTTCGGGGACAGGCACCTTAACCCAGTTAAAGTGCCTGTCCCCGAAATTATTTGAGGGTCGCCTTAACGATGAGGTCGCCGACCTCGATGCTGTCGATGACCGCCATCCCGGATATCACCTGCCCGAAAACGGTGTAGTTGCCGTCCAGGTGGGGTGTGGGGATGTGGGTGATAAACAGCTGGCAACCGCCGGTATCCTTGCCCAGTTTGGGCATACCGACCGTCCCCCGGTCGTACAGGCGCCGGTTGATCTCATCGGGAATCGTGTACCCCGGGCCACCCCAGCCGTTCCCTTCCGGATCGCCGCCCTGAATCACGAAGTTCGGCACCACCCGGTGCCAGATCAGCCCGTCGTACAGGCCTTCTTCGACCAGCTTGACGAAGTTGGCCACATGCACCGGTGCATCCTCGTGGAAGCACTCGATCTCCATGACACCCTTGCTGGTTTCCAGCACAACGACCGGGTTGGACTTGAACTCCCTGGAGTAATATTCGACAGCCGCGTCGGATCCCTCTTCATCCGGAACATCCTCTCCGAGTTTCGTCAGAAGATTCCGGGCCTGCTCCCGCAGTTCGATCCAGCGCACACCGGCGGAACCGGCCAGCACCTGTTGCAGCAGTTCCACCTTGTCCGGATACGGCCACTCCTCAAGCAGGCCGGCGGCGTTACCCCGGACCGCCAGATCCTCCGACGCCAGCGCCAGCCGGACCGCAGCGGCAGCTTCGGGATCGTGCAGCTTCTCTTTCATTCCGGAAAGAGCCGCTGCCGCCACCCGGGGATCTTCGTCCGAAACCGCGGATGCGAACCCTCCGGCTGCCGCCGCCGCCGCACGCACCGGCCAGCGGTCATCCTTGAGGTACTGTTCCAGCAGCATGCGGTACCCGACGCCGAGCCGGGTCGAGACCGAACCGATGGCAGCGGTCTGCACCGATGTGGACCGGTCGTCCTCCAGCTTCCGCAGAATGTCCAGGGATGCCGCTCCCCCGGCAGTGCCCAGCACACGGGCCAGGTTGGCCCGGACATGGAAGGAAGCGTCATCAGCAAGTGCGATGGTCAACAACTCCTGACGCTCCAGTGTCCCCATAGCCTGAACCGTTTCCGCCCGCACCCCGGGATCGGTATCGGTGAGTCCCCAGACGATGCTCTCGGCAGCCGACGGCTCTCCGGATCGACCGACGCCCCGAATTGCAAACAGGCGAACCAGGGCAGTGTCATCGCTTTCAAGCCCAGCCAGGAAACTCAACGCCCGGGGATCGCCGTACCGGGAGAACGCGTGGGCCGCCGCAATCCGGACTTCCGGCTTCGGATCACCCAGCGCCGTGGCCAGAAACGCAGAGGCTTCATCCGGCCATGGAGCCGGTTCCTCCGCCTCCCCCCGCCAGACCGGGGTGAACCGCCAGCGCATCATGGCGTGGGCCGCCTTTTCCCGGACCCGGGCCGCATCATGGGTCAGCAGTGGCGCCAGAAGCTCCGGACCGTCGGCCGGGGCCAGCTTCCCCAGCGCTTCTACAGCAAGTGCAAGCTCGACGATCTCCTCCGAGGCCAGCACTCCCTTGACCGCGGCCACCGCCTCTTCCGGAACGTTCTCCACCATCCCGAACTGCCCAAGGGCGAAAATCGCCGCATCCCGGACACCGGGACCGGGGTCATGCAGCGCAGCCGCCAAAGGAGCGGCATAGGCGGCGGACTGGATCCTGCCCATGGCGACGGCGGCCGCGAGCTTTTCTTCGACGGACCCGCCTGCCAGCGCATCCTTGAGAACAGGGGAGTCGGCCTCCCGGTTGTGTTCGGCCTGCCGGATCGGTCCCAGATCCACCGGGGTCGTGCAACCGGTGACCAGCGCCACAAGGAGGATCAACAAGGTGGGATACACGATTGTATTTCGCATGGCCGAACTATACTCCCCCAAACCGGATCCCGGCCAGATCTGCCATCGGCTTCTTCCAGGCGGTGAGGTCGTCCGGGTTGAACTCGCGAAGGTGGCCGTGGCCGCAGGCCCGGGCCATGATCTGCATGAGTTCCACTGAAGCCTTCAGGAACCGGGCCAGTCGTTCCGCCGCCACATCGACCTGCAGTCTGGCCCGCAGCTCTTCCTTCTGGGTTGCAATGCCGGCAGGGCAGTTGTTCGTATTGCAGATACGGGCCGCGATGCAGCCGATCGCCTGCATGGCGCTGTTGGCCACGGCGATGCCGTCAGCTCCCAGGCATAACGCCTTGATGAAATCGGAGGGTGTGCGAACCCCGCCTGTGATGATCAAGGTGACGTCTTTGCGGTCGCAGCTGTCCAGATACCTCCGCGCCCGGGCAAGAGCCGGGATCGTCGGGACCGAGATGTTGTCCCGGAACAGCAGGGGAGCGGCACCGGTGGCTCCGCCACGGCCGTCCAGGATGATGTAGTCGGCCCCTGACTCGAGGGCAAAATCGATATCCTTTTCGATGTGCTGCGCCGACATCTTGAACCCGATCGGTATCCCTCCGGCCAGCTCCCGGACACGCCCGGCAAAATCCCGATAATTCTCCGCCGTCTCGAACTCGCTGAAGGTGGAAGGGGAAATGGCCGACTTGCCCTCCGGCAGCTTCCGGACTGCCGCGATTTTTCCGGTGACTTTGGCGCCCGGCAAATGCCCCCCGGTCCCGGTCTTGGCCGCCTGTCCGGCCTTGAAGTGGAACGCCTGTACGCGGCTCAGCAGCGATTCCTCGTAGCCGAATTTCGCCGAGGCGAGTTCGTAGAAGTACCGTGAATTGGCCTGCTGCTCTTCCGGCAGCATGCCGCCTTCACCGGAGCAGATCCCGGTCCCGGCCAGTTCGGCCCCTTTCGCCATGGCGGTCTTGGCTTCCTCGGACAGTGCTCCGAAGCTCATGTCCGACACGAAGATCGGGATATCGAGCCGGACCGGTTTGTTCGCCCCGGGCCCTATCACCAGCTCGGTTCCGACGGCAGCGTCTTCCAGCAGCGGTTTTCGGTATAGCTGGGCAGTCAGGATCTGGATGTCGTCCCAGGACGGCAGCTCCTTCCGCGGAACGCCCATGGCGCCCATCTCGCCATGATGTCCAAACTTTTCGAGGCCGTCCCTGGCCAGGGCGTGGATCAGCTCCACCGACGGTTCTTCGGCGGTGTTGGACGGCGACGGCATGCCGGATTTGGAGTTGGGCGGGTACTCCATCTCAGTGACATCGGACGGAACCGACTTGTGGGTGCCGTCGCAGTGAGGGGGGCTCCCCGTCTGCTTGCAGAGACAGATGAAGCCGTCCAGTTTCTCGTTCACGGTGAACTTCACCGGCGTGATACCGGTCCCTTTGTGGGAGCCGTCGCAGAACGGCTGATTGTCGGATTTGCCGCAGGCGCACCAGTAATGTTCGCCGGCGTCCAGTTCGGTCTTTATCGGCTTACGGTCGACAATACGTGCCTTGGGCATGTCTTCTCCTCTTTTTTCAAGAAATTTTCCCGCCGTCAGGGATACCGGCTATTGTACGGCGATCGGCTGGATCAGATCCAACGCCGAACATCCCGACTGTATGCCGTGAATTCGGCGCCGAACAGAGCTGTCATCGATCTCTCTTCCGGCAGGATCTGGAAGCGGGTCATATATGCCACGAACAGCGGCAGGACGAACAGCGCCGGCAAACTCGCAAGGAAGACACCCCACCCCGACAGGCCAAGAAGAATCCCCAGGTACATCGGGTTGCGTGTATGGCGGTATATCCCGGTGGTGACCAGGGCGGAGGCGGTGTGAGGGCGGGTGGGGTGGATGGTTGTCCCTGCCCGTCGAAAGGTGATTATCCCGGCAAGCGCTATTATGAAGCCGGCCGCTGCCAAGGCTGCCCCTGCGCCGAGGCGATATTCCAAAGCGATGTCGGCAACCGGCATCACCCGGGCAACAAGCCACATTATAACGGAGAAAACGAGGGCCAGGGCGGCCGGGGGAATCTTCAGTTCCATCCGCTTTTGGATAACCGGCATCCTTCATGGCCGATTCGGCGAAGAGATCACTTTACCGAAAATCGAACGCCGTCGTACCGGACCGTACATTCGCGAGTCCAGGCTGTTGTCCCTGTTGTCGCCCATGACGAAATAATGTCCGTCCGGCACTTGAACCGGTTCGAATGACCCGTGAGTGCCTGCCCCGGGGGAGTGCGTCATCAGGTGGGGAGGCCCTAAACCGGACTCTTTCTCGATTATTGCGCCCAGGTTGTTCTCTTCCGCAATCGCCTGGTATTGCTCTCCGTCAACCACCTCATACGTCAGGGGCTCACCGTTGATTTCCAGACGATTGTCCCGCATGGCGACAGTATCGCCGGGGCATCCGACTACTCGTTTGAACACGAGGATATCCTGCGCTGGAGGCTGGTACAGGATCACGTCGCCCGGACGGGGACGGGAATGGGTGAACAACACCGTGTCCCTGTAAGGCAGCCGGAAATCGTAAGCCGCCTTGAGTACCAGGATTCGATCTCCCACCAGGAATGAAGGGGCGTCCGACGAGCCATCGACACGGTAGGCTCGAACATACGACGGGGCTGCCGCTCCGATCAAGGTGACGGCCACAAGCAGCCACAGCCAGCGTTTTCTATTTACCCCATCTTGATCATCATGTCATGACGCATCGTTGCAAATACATGAAAACAGACAGGTTGCATCCGTAATTGAGTTTGCGGGTCTCAAGTCCTGCGATTGACCTCCTGGTTCAACCAATACCGGATCTCCTGTCCAGCCGATATTCTAAAGTTTATACCCGATCTCCCGCGTAAGGTAAATGCCGCTTTTCATGAAGGTTCCGCTGCCCCTGGCGATCTGAGTGCCGTCCTGGTCGCTGAGTTCGGATTCTGCGAAGAACAGACGGCCGGTCCGGTGGGTGAGCCACCCACTGGCCGTTAATCTGCCTGCGGTGACCGGTCGGAACATGTGGACGTTAAACGAAACCGTCAGGATGAAAACGTCTTCAACCAGGGAGTTGGCGGCAAAGAACGCCGCATCGTCCAGCGCCTTGAAGTATACCGAGCCGTGCACGGCGCCGGCGGCATGGTGCATTTTCGGATCAACGTCGAAAGTGATGACCGCCTTACCTTCGGAAATCAGCAGCGTTGGGGCATAGAAAAGATTGATCGGGGCGGAAGCATAGGTCCGCTCCAGCTTGCGGTAGTGTTCGTCGGCTGTATGGAAGGCTGACATGATGGCGTCCCTGATCAGGATGTTTTCTTGTCCAATGCACTCCGCACGGAACCAACCAGGTCGGATCCTGTAAATGGCTTGGAAATCATGGCGACAACACCGACTTCGTTCATACGCTTCGGCGTGGCGTCGTCGCTGAGTCCGGTTATGAGCAAAATCGGCAGATCCGGCCTGACGGCGGCTACCGCCCCGGCCAGGTCCAAACCGTTCATCAGCGGCATATCGTAGTCGGTAACGAGAAGGTCCACCGTCGTGTTGCCGTCCCGAACGCGAGCGACTACCTCCGATGGATCTCCGGTTACGCTGACCAGATAGCCGTACGGTTCCAGCAGTCGTTTGACGACCTGTGCCACAGCCTCCTCATCATCGATAACCAGCACATGTTCCCGCCCGAACAGTTGAGGGGGTGATTGCAGTTCCCGGAAATTCGCCTGAGGACCCAGTGCAGGCAGGTAGACATTGAAGGTTGAGCCGGATCCGGGAGTGCTGGACACCGTTATGGCGCCGCCATGATTGAGCACGATGCCGTGGACGACCGCCAACCCGAGTCCTGTACCTTTTCCGTATGTCTTCGTAGTGAAGAACGGGTCGAACAGCCGTTCGATGGTCGCCGCATCCATGCCGTCACCGCTGTCCGCCACGGACAGCCGCACGAATTCGCCTTTCCTCGGTGAACCCGGCGGCCCGAGGTGCGCCGGGCACTCATCGACACGGGTTAGCGTTACCGTGAGCTTTCCGGGCCTGCCGTGCATGGCGTCGATGGCGTTCGTGCACAGATTCATCAATACCTGGTGCAACTGGATTGAATCCGCCAGCACCGCCTCCCCTGCAGCATCGAGGTGTTGCGTCAATTCAAGCGAGGTCGGGGCGGCGATGCGAATCAACCCCATGACTTCCCGGACCACATCCTCAACGGCGACGGCT
>CALZKF010000045.1:10832-45886 GCA_945787955.1 uncultured Acidobacteriota bacterium
TGATAATCGCGAGAACATCCTTGTGGGCCTCAGGCTGATCCCCCAGTTCTTCAGCCAGGAGATTTGCGTATCCTACGATCGGCGTGAGCAGGTTGTTGAAGTCGTGTGCGATCCCGCCGGCAAGCTCACCGATGGTTTCCAGTCTTTGTGCGTGTTGCAGCAGGGCTTCGGCCCGGTGTTTATCGAGAATAGCTTCCTCGCGATCGGTGATGTCTCGCTGGTTGATTACGAACTGTTGTTCTCCGTTGGGTGTATTACGGATGCTCCCGACACCTTCCATGCTCCTCCAGCTGCCGTCGGCATGCAGAAGGCGATAGACGAGTGGGCGATCCGTAAGCAATCCTGCAACCCCCCCAGCCAGTACTTCGCCGACCAGCTTGCGATCGTCCGGATGTATGAAGTCGATTGCCGATTTTCCGACCCGATCGGCAGGATCCACACCGAGGATCTGGGTGATCGATGGTGATTGATACACCACCCTCATTTCCCGGTCCATGACAACGGTGAGATCCAGCGAGTGCTCGATCAGCGACCGAAAATGCTCCTCGCTCTCCCGCAGCGCCTGCTCGGCGGCGATCCTCTCGGTGGTGTCTTGAACGACGGCGATATAGGCGGCCTGATCCTCGAACCGGGTCGCCTGGAGATCGACATCTATCGGGTAGTGGCTGCCGTTTTTCCGTCGATTCCGCGTTTGGAATCGCACCCGTGGTACTTGGGTTGCTCTCAGCGGGCCGAGGGTACCTCGCAACATGCGTTCGTCGAAGTCCGGGATCAGATCCAGCAGGGTGAGGATCGAAAGCTCCTGCTCCGAGTATCCGAGATTCTCCTTTGCACCCCGATTGACCCGAAGTAAACGGAAGTCGTCGTTGGCGAAAATGTAGATTTCGTTCAGCGAGGACTCGATGACCCGTCCGAATCCCTCCTCGAGTTCTTCTGTGCGGCGGATTTGCTTGAACATCGGCCCAATGGACGCCAGGCCGAATACGAGCAGGACCGAGATCATCAGTGCGATGAGTTCCACTGTAAGAGTGTGGTTTTGAGCGAGGTCCGGTGAGCGGATGAGGGCAAGCAAGGTTGACGCGCGACGGACCGCCATGAGCATCACCGCGGTTGCAACGGCAACCCAGGCCATTTTTCGGCCGGTGACTCGAATCAGCCTGAGCGCCAGGACGGCCGCCGCGAATTGCAGAGCGACTGACGTACCGAGAACCCCTACTACGATCACCGAATACCTCCCATTGGTCGGCCGGTCTATCCAACGGACCAGTCGCCGGATTGAGTCTGGAAGGACAATGGTTCTATGACAATTATCTCACGATTTGTTGCGTGGAAAGCGAAGATTTATAGCGGCACCCAAAAAGTAGCGGATCGGTCCTCCCCGGCGGTGCGTGCATAGATGTACCTCGCGGAGAACTTCGCGATCAATGCGAGCCGTACGCCGTTGCCGATGATGAACATCGGGCCTTCAAGGATCGATCGATATCAGAAGCAGTATCGAAGTTATCAGCAACAGACCTTTGCGCTCATAGGGTTGGAACCATCCCCAGAACAGGATGACGGACCAACCGGCCAGGAAAAGCGCTGCGATGTACATTGCAAAGCGGTACGCTGCACCGGAACCGATGAAGCCGCACAGCGGATTGGGGGTTGCGGAGCCTGAGGCGATGAGCATCCGGTTGACGGCTGCCAGTGTATCGGCGCACCGCCGATCAGGAAACTAAGTTTCAACAGACCAGGACCCCTGGTTGCCATGGCCGTCTCCTTTGTTCACCCGGCTTCAGTGTTCTGCCAGTAGCCACTCCGCAAACAGCTTGCCGACTTCCTCCTCGGGCATTCCGGAAAAGTTGTGGTCCAAGAGGAAGACATCCACCTTCAAATTCGGATGTTCATTCGCCCTGAGCTTGCGGTACAGCGGCATGAAGTGGTCTTCCATCGGGCAGATCATGTCGTCCAGGCCGACCAGGAGGTACAGCCTGCGATCCATCAGCCGTTCCGCATTGGCTACGAAGTCGTACTTGTGGATATTGTCCCGCAGATCGCCGAAAAACGAATCGGCGCCGCCGGGGATCGGCCCCAAGGGACCGAACAGCGCCGCAGTCGCCTCCTCCAGGAACGGTCGGATCGGCGAGTACGGGTCCATGGTCTGCCTTCCGAAGTAGCTGTGGTCGCAAAGCGCCCAGCCGATCGCCTCTCCGACCCGCGTGTCCAGCAGGGCGCCGCTGAATGCTGCGGCCGACCCGAAGCTGCTCCCGCCGACGGTGATCCGGGCCGGGTCGATCCGGAACCGCCCGGCATTCTCCTCCCGGCTCAGGAACGAAATGGCGTTGGACATGTCTTCGATCGCATTCCCTAGATTGAACTCACCGTCGTTGCCCCAAACGCCCCGGTAGTTGAACCGGAAAACGTGGACCCCCAAACCGCTCATGGTCTCCGCCAGAGCGAAGTTGCCGGTAATCGGGCTGCCCGGGTTGCCGTGGAGGTAAATGAACACCGGTCCGGAGCCTTCGACTTCCGCCTCGTAAAGAAACGCTTTCAGCTCCACGCCGCCGCTGGTGAAGCTGGTGGGGTGCACTTCGGCGAACAGGATGTCGGAAGCCGAGAGGAAAATAAGAAGTAGCAGGAAACGAATTGTATTATTCATACCCTCGAGTTTACACGGTGTCCGTGAAGGCGCGCGCTATTGTCGTTTCGTCATCGCTTTGGCACCGAACACCAACAGGCAGATCGCGACCAGACCGATGACGATAACGCCGCCCAATAGTGAAAAGTTCATCGATACCTCGTATTCCGCCCTGCTGCAGGCTAATAGCTGATTTAGTGTCCTTGACGCATCTATATCTACCCGCTTGTGGCGTTCTTATTCTTGGATCCAGCAATCAGAGACGCAGAATAACCTGTTGTGTTGCATAGACGAGAGGGGAGTCAGAAGCTGACTCGCAGTCCCATGTCCGCCGTCCTTGCCCTCGTATCGTACCCGGCGTAGAACCGGGTTGAGGCCAGGCGGCCGTAGCGGCCGTAGTTCAGGTCTACGGCGCCGTCGGCGCAGAGGCTGAGGCGGAAGTTGCCGGCGTCGCCGATGCGGTAGCCGAGGTCGACCCGGGGCAGGGCGCTGGAGACACCGATGCCCAGGTTGAAGCGGGAGGCTCCGTCACCGTCGGACAGCAGCCCTTTCCGGCCGGCCAGGTTCAGAACGAGGGTGTCGAGACCGGTGATCTCCGACAGGTACGACCGCAGTGCGCGGCTGGCGCCCTTCTCGAACATCCTCTCGGAGATCCCCGCCAGGTCGTCATGGTTGTCGTACTGGCCCAGGTCGGGGCGGTCCAGGACCCAGGTGTGCAGGACGCCGACACGGGACAGCTGTTTCTCCAGGCCCGGGATCAGGTAGCCCTTGTAGAACGAGCGGGACGGCGTCGCAGTGACCCGGGGACTCGGGGAAGCGGTTGCCTTAAGTGTGAATGGCGCAGCTTGAGAGTTTGACAGTCTCAGATGGAGGTCGGGCAGCTTCAGGTCAGGCCGCTCCTGGGCGGCACACACGGAAACCAACACGGCAGCCGCGCATACGGCTGCACCCATCCTCACGATCCTGGCATTTCCATGGATCATGGTATTCCTGTACCGTCACCGTGCCGATACCGCAACCTGCTAATCGGCACGCTGACCGATCGTGCTGCATAAAAGCAACGACTACTTATAATTGTACGCCTGAATCTCATTCATTTCTTCATCCGGAAGCTGCTTTGGAAAAAACGCCCGAAACCCGCACCTGGCGGGTCCTGAACCTGGAAATAAAGATTGACGAGCCGGAATCGGCTCTGCGGGCGGCTGCCTGCAGGGTTGCCGGAATCGATCGGGACGCGCTCCGCGGGATGCGGATCGCCAGGAAATCCCTGGACGCCAGGAGGCGGGGCGGGGAGCGGCGGCTGCGGTTCGTGTACCACGTGGATCTGGTGGTGGAAGGCCGGTTTTCTTCTGTCGTTTTCGAGTCGGCAGTGCGGTCCGGCAAGGTTCGGGAGGCGCCGGAGACCGGCAGCCTGGACGTTGAGAAATTGCCGCACCGTTCCGGACTTCGTGTTGTTGTAGTCGGCGCCGGGCCTGGAGGCATGTACGCGGCAACTGTGCTGTCCCGCGCCGGTGTGCAGGTCGATCTCGTGGACCGGGGCGGGTCGCTGGAGAGCCGCGGCACCGATCTGGTGGCGTTCCATCGCACCCGCGCTCCCAATCCCGAGTCCAACCTGCTGTTCGGCGAGGGCGGGGCCGGGACCTACTCCGACGGCAAGCTCTACAGCCGGGTCGATCATCCGCTTGAGGTGGCCTGCCTCGAGGAGCTGGTCGAGTGTGGCGCTCCAGCCGAGATCGTCTATGACTCCCGGGCCCACATCGGCACCGACCGGTTGCACCGCATCCTGCCGCTGTTCAGGGAGCGATTGGCGGAGCACGGCGTCCGGTTCCACTGGAACTGCAGGATGGAAGGGCTGGAGATCGACCCCGGTGCTCCGGCGAGGGTCACGGCGGTGCGGACATCGCTGGGCCATCTGCCCTGTGACGCGGTCCTGATGGCTCCCGGCCACAGCGCCCGGGATACCTGGGAACGGTTGCTCCGGGACGGGGTGGAGCTGCAGGCCAAGCCGTTCCAGCTCGGGGTTCGTATCGAGCATCCCCAGGAATTGATCGACCGGGGACGTTACGGTGATGTCGCCCTGGCGAAGCAGCTCGGCGTTTCCGCCTACAATCTCGTGTTCAAAGGTGGCTCCGGTTGTGCCCCGGCCCATTCGTTTTGTATGTGTCCCGGGGGAAGGATTGTCGCCAGCATCAACCAGGCCGGGGAACTGTGCACCAACGGCATGAGCAACGCCGCCCACTCCTCGGGACGGGCCAACGCGGCCATCGTCACCACCTTCGGTCCCCGGGAGTTCGGAGATGGAGCACTGGACGGCGTTCTGTTCCAGCGCGGGCTGGAGAAGAGCTTCTTCGAGGCCGGCGGTTCGGACTACACCGCGCCGGCGCAGACAGCCTCCGACTTCCTGGCACGGCGGGAGACGCCGGATCCGGGACGGACGACCTATACCTTCGGTGTCTGTTCGGGGAGGATCGATGAATTGCTGCCGCAACGGGCCAGGGACGCTATCGCGGCGGCGCTGGTCCGGTTTGATCGGACCATCCCCGGTTTTGCCGGGCCTGAAGGCATCCTGGTCGGCCTGGAATCCAGGAGCTCAGGCCCGGTGCGGGTCGTCAGGGAGCCGGACACCCGCACGGCACGGGGGTTCTCCAATCTGTACCCGGTGGGGGAAGGGGCCGGCTATGCCGGGGGGATCATGAGCGCAGCCCTGGACGGCGCCGACTCGGCTTTTGCGTTCCTGGAAAGCTAACGCTGCGCTTTCTTGCCGCGACCACCGGTGAGGTAGTATCCGGCCATTCCGGCGAAGCCTCCGCACAGGAACGCCACCGCGAAAGTCAGGAGCACCAGCAACCAGGGCCTGCCCACCTGGAGCATGGCAGCGACCCGGCCGGAAACGATGGAGCCGTCGCCGGCCAATTCCAGGATCGCCGCCAGGGACCAGGCCAGCCCGGCCCCCAGTCCGCATCCGAAGAACCCGGACCAGCCTGAACGGGCGGTAACCGCCCCCACCACTGCCGGGGCGAGGAACACCCACCACCATGCCGGGTGGAGCAACTGGATGCCGTACAGCAGGATGAACGCGAGCATGATCGACAGCATCATTGCCCCCTGAATGTGGCTCGGCCTGCGAGACCATGGACCGGATCTTCCGGTGAATCCAGGAACAGCAGCGGGTAAGCCTCACCCCGGACCCAGTCGTCCACGAAGTCGTCGTAATGCCGGGATCCGGGATGGCCGGACTGGCCACCCGGGTACAGCCCCCAGGCTTCCGGCTTCTCTCCCAGGGCGACCACCATCCGCCAGGACTGCCCGGAGGTCGAGGTAGTGGCCCGGATCACGCCGTACTGGCCGGAGGTGTGAAGGCCGGTGCGGCCCAGTCCGGGGATGCGGCCCAGGTGGGCCAGGCGGCTGGGGCGAAACGCAGACCAGCGCCAAGCTTCCCCCGGCTCGCCGAGCCGTTCCGCGAGGCCGGAGACCGTTGCCTGAAACGAGGCCAGGGCGAGATCGGTGAAGGTCTCGATCTGCTCCGTGTCCCGGTCGTCGAACCAGGCGCTGCCCGGATCGTCCAGGATCAACTGCAGTGTAGTGTCCCGTTTGGGCCGGCGACCCGAAAAGCCACCCTGGGTGATCTCATCCGTCCAGGTAAGGTTCAGCAGTTCCCGCTGCCAGCGGTCGAACAGGGTTGGACCGATGGCGTCGGCGTCGTAGGCGTGGTTCCAGTTCCTCAGGATCTTGAGTCCCTGCATTTCCTGTTCGGTGCCTTCGTAGCCCTCCAGCGCAGCCAGCAGTTCCGGCAGCAGCTTGCGGGCATACAGGCCGACGGTGTCGTTCTGCATCGCCAGCATCCGCTCCGGGGTGATCGCCTCCATCACGTCCAGCAGATGGAAGATCCGGGCCGATCGTTCCCAGGGTGCGAAGTCGTTACCCAGGAAGTACGGGTAGGAGGAAGAGACCGGGTTCTGGTTGGCCGATCCCAGGTAGCCTCGGGACGGATTCAGAACCCGGGGCATCTGTCCCCGCGGAATCCAGCCCGGCCAGTCATCGGCGGAGTCGGTGCCGTCGGACAGGTAGACGCCCTGGCCTTCGCGTCGCACGGGCAATTTGCCCTCGTGATGGATGGCGATGTCGCCGTCCTGTGACGCGAACAGGAAGTTCTGCAGCGGATTGTCGAAATGGGCGATGGCGGACCGGAAGCCGTTGTAGTCTGAGGCCCGGTTCAGTTCGAGGAACGCCCGAATCTCGTTGGAGCGGTCGTGAGCGGTCCAGCGCATGGCGGCGCCGGGGACCAGTTGGGGGCTGAACGGTTTTTCACCGGGGAGATACGGCACCGGACCGTGGTGGGTCCAGGCGATTTTCTCCTTCAGGTTTTTCCCGTCCCGAACCCGGTATTCTTCCGTTATCCACGAAACCGGTTTCCAATCGCCGTCGTGGAAATAATGTTCAAAGTCACCGTTGCGGAATTTCAGCAGGTACTGATCCAGGGCGTCTGACTCGCCATTGGTTTCCGACCAGGCGATATCCCGGTTGAACCCTATGAGAATCCCGGGGGCGCCGGGAAGAGAGACCCCGTAGGCCGAGTACTCCGGCGTGGTGATCTGGATTTCGTACCAGATCGACGGCAGGGAGAGGGGCAGGTGGGGGTCGCCGGCCAGAATCGGCTTGCGGCTGGCGGTGCGGCTGCCGTTCACCGCCCAGTGATTGCTGCCGGTGGCGTGCTCGGTCTCCTTCGGTTCGGTCTCCACTACCGGTGTGAATTCCCATTCGGTTAAAGTCGGCAGTTTGTCCGGAGGCACCCGGTGAACGAGTTCCGGGATCGCCCATGGTGTCTCTTTCGGAACGATCGGTTCGGTGAACGGACGATGGGCCGGGAATAACCTGTTGCTTGCGTCCCGGCCCAGGATCTCCCTGGTCAGCGTCATGCCCCGTTCCGCATTGTTTCCGCTCAATGTCAGGGCCATCGATTTCATCAGCAAGGCGGTTTTGATCGGGGTCCACGGCTCCGGGGAGTAGTCCAGGATTTTGTATTCCAGCGGCAGGTCGGCGGGGGAGAGGGAATTGATCCAGGCGTTCACCCCGGCGGCGTAGGCCGTGACAGCCGTAAGGGAGGCCGGATGCTCCGAGGTCGCCTCCAAGGCGTTTTTCGCCGCCAGCGGCAGGCCGATGCGCCGGTGGTAGCGGTCCAGGTCCAGACCATCGGACCCGATGATCTCCGCCAGTCGGCCGGCGGCCACATCGGTCTGGAACTCCATCTGCCACAGCCGGTCCCGGGCTGTGAGCCAGCCCTGCATGAACCAGGCGTCATAGTCGTTTCCCGCGAATATGTGGGGCACCCGGCGATCGTCCCATAGCACCGCGACTTCGCCATCGAGGCCGGAGAGAGTCAGATCACCGGGAAGTTCGTCCAGGGCCCTGCCACTGACCCAGAAACCGGCGAACGGGCTCAGGAACTTCCCGGCCGGAGGGATGCGGGCGCCGGCAACCGGCCAGGGTCGGCCCAGCGCCCAGAAAAGGGCCAGGACGATCACCGCTGTGAACACAAACCGGACCCTTTTCATGCTTTGTCTCCCGGGGAACAGGGCCTTCCGGGACTGGACGACCGGTGGATGGGTCCCCGAAGAGTGGTAGCGGCGAGTGGAGTTGAACCACTGACCTATGGGTTATGAGTCCATCGCTCTAACCAACTGAGCTACGCCGCCGCACACTTCAGGATCACGGTAATGTAGCGGGAAAGCGGTTGGATCGCAAGAATCGGGATCTTCCCCGGAAAGGGGAAATGCCGCCGTTCCCGGGGCTATAATGATCGACCAGGACCGAACGGGGTCGAAAGGGAACGGGGAGCGCGTCGCATGGAAAAAGAGACGGTCTGTCACGATTGCGGGAAGAAGGCAGGCCCGGATGCCGAAGGTGAACTGGTGCGGCTGAATCGCTGCGTCATCTGTTTCCGCTGGTACTGCGAGGATCACGCCGCGGTGCAGAGCGGACGGAAATTCTGCAGCAAGCGCTGCGGCGAATATTTCTTCTTTGACGATTCGGAGGATTGAGATGTTTCCCACCAACAGGCCGAGGCGGCTGCGGCGAACCGGCGTCCTGCGGGACATGGTTCGCGAGACCCGGCTCGACAAGAGTGACCTGATCTACCCGCTGTTCGTTCGCCACGGCAAGGGCGTCAAAAACGAGATCATGTCCATGCCGGGAAATTACCAGTTTTCGGTGGACACGGTGGTGGACGAGGTCGGCCAGGCCTGGGAAGAGGGTGTGCGGTCGGTGATCCTGTTCGGTCTGCCGGAGGCGAAGGACGACATCGGATCCGAGGCGTTCGACGACGAAGCGGCGGTGCAGATGTCGGTCCGGGCGCTGAAGGAAAACTACCCCGGGCTGCTGGTGATTACCGATGTCTGCATGTGCGAGTACACCAGCCACGGCCACTGCGGCGTCATCAAGGACAACGATGTCGATAACGACCCGACTCTCGCGCTTCTCTCGAAGGCGGCGGTCTCCCACGCCCGGGCCGGCGCCGACATCGTGGCGCCCTCGGACATGATGGACGGCCGGGTCGGCGCAATCCGGACCAGCCTGGACGAAGCCGGGTTCAGCGACATCGCGATCATGGCGTACGCCGCCAAGTACGCCTCGGCGTTCTACGGCCCGTTCCGGGACGCCGCCGACTCGGCTCCCCAGTTCGGCGACCGCAGCAGCTACCAGATGGATCCGGCCAACAGTGACGAGGCGCTTACCGAGGTGCAGCTGGACCTGGAGGAAGGGGCCGACATCGTCATGGTCAAGCCGGCTATGGCGTACCTCGACATCGTCCGCAGAGTGAAAGATACCTTCCAGGTTCCGGTGGCGGCATACAACGTCAGCGGCGAGTTCTCCATGGTCATGGCCGGCGTGCAGAACGGCTGGATCGACCGGGAGCGGATGATCCTTGAGGTCCTGACCTGTATCAAGCGCGCCGGCACCGACCTGATCCTGACCTACCACGCCCGCGAGGCGGCCAGGTTGCTTGGTTGAGCCGGCCGGCCCAATTGAAGCTGTTTGGCGGTGACGCCCTCAAGGCCGCTCCGGCGCCTGTCGTACGGCTGAAACGGCTGGCGGCGATCACGCCCCGGGTGCCGACACCAAGAGAGCGCCGGGAAGACGAGAACCGGGAGGTCATGGAGCGGATCACTCGCTGGGGGCGGGAGCTGGCCCGGCGGTTCGGCCTGCGTCCGGTGGGGATCGAAGCGGAAAGAGAAGGGCAGAACGGCCACTTCGGGATCTGCTACCAGGACGGCCTGATCCGAATCCGTCTGCGCCACGCCGTCACCGGCAAACTGTTGAAGGAATCCAGTCTGGTGGACACCTTGTGCCACGAACTGGGCCATCTGCGGCACTTCGACCATTCGGACGCCTTCTGGCGTTACTATCGCAAGATATTGAACGAGGCGCGACGGCTGGGTTACTACCGGCCGGGACCGGTACGAAAGGGATCGGTTCCGGTGCAGCGCCTGCTGTTCGACCTGGAGGAGACGGGATGAGCATGGAGAAACTGTTTGCCGAGGCGAACCGGTTCATCCCAGGCGGGGTGGACAGCCCGGTGCGGGCGTTCGGCGGTGTCGGCGGCACCCCGGTGTTCATGGAGCGGGGCAGCGGCGCCCGGGTCTACGACACCGACGGCAAGGAGTACATAGATTACCTGGGCTCCTGGGGTCCGCTGATTGTAGGCCACGCCCACCCGCGGGTAGTGGCGGCGATCCGGGACCAGGCCGGCAAGGGGACCTCGTTCGGGGCGCCCTCTGAACTGGAGACCGACCTGGCCCGCAGGGTGTGCGGCCTGGTGCCGGCCTGCGAGAAGGTTCGGTTCGTGTCCTCCGGCACCGAGGCGACCATGTCTGCGATCCGGCTGGCCCGGGGGGTCACCGGACGGCAGGGTGTGGTCAAAGTGGCCGGATGCTATCACGGCCACGTCGATTCCCTGCTGGTCTCCGCCGGATCCGGAGTCCTGACCCTGAGCCTGCCGGGCAGCCCCGGGGTGCCTGACGCCCTGGCCGCTTTGACCCATGTCATTCCGTACAACGATCCCGCCGCGCTGGAGCGTCTGCTGGTGGAGAAGGGCTCCGAGATCGCGTGCATCATCCTGGAGCCGGTAGCCGGCAACATGGGGGTGATCCCGCCGGCGGCAAAGTACCTGAAAAAGGTCAGGGAACTGACCCGCGAGCACGGCGTGCTGATGATCCTGGACGAGGTCATGACCGGGTTCCGGGTCCACGCCGGCGGCGCCCAGACCTTGTTCGGCATCAAGCCGGACCTGTCCTGCTTCGGCAAGGTTATCGGCGGCGGGCTGCCTGTCGGCGCGTTCGGCGGCCGTGCCGATCTCATGGACCAACTGGCGCCGGTAGGCCCGGTTTATCAGGCCGGCACCCTCTCCGGGAACCCGCTGGCGATGCGGGCCGGCATCGAGACCCTGGATATTCTGGCGGAGGACGGCACCTACCGGCGGATGGAAGAGGTTTCCGGCGCCCTTCAAGCCGGGTTGACGCAGGCGGCGACGGCCGCCGGCCTTACGGTCACCGCAAACAGGGTCGGCTCGATGATGACGATGTTTTTCACCGCCGGACCGGTGACCGACTTCGACTCCGCCACGCAATCGGACACCGGGCTGTATGCAAAGTACTTCCACGGCATGCTGAAACGGGGTGTCTATGTTGCCCCATCCCAGTTCGAAGCGGCGTTCGTTTCGTCACTACACGGCGACGCCGAACTGGAGGCGACCCTCAAGGCGGCCCGTGAGACGTTCGGAGAGATGACCTAGGGAAACAGAACAGGAGGACAACACCATGGTGAAGCTGCAGTTCCACGGACATTCATGCTGGCAGGTCTCCAGCGCCAACCACTCCGTCCTCATCGATCCGTTCCTGACGGGGAACCCTCTGGCAGATGTCGGTCCGGAAGCGTTCAAGGAACTGGACGCCATCATCGTGACCCATGGTCACGGTGATCACACCGGTGACGCCGAAACGATCGCGAAGAATACCGGCGCCTTGATCGTCAGCAACTTCGAGATCGCGAACTACTTCATCGCCAAGGGCTGTGAGGCCCATCCGATGCATATCGGCGGCGGTCATACCTTCCCGTTCGGCCACGTCAAGTTCACCATCGCACACCACGGCTCAACCGGACCGGATGGTGAACCGCTGGGGAACCCGATGGGGGTGGTGCTGACCATGGACAGGCAGAAGGTCTACCACGCAGGCGATACCGGCCTGTTTTACGACATGAAGCTGATCGCCGAGATGAACGGGCCGCTGGACGCGGCGCTGCTGCCGATCGGCGACAATTTCACCATGGGGATCGACGATGCGGTGAAGGCGGCGGAACTGCTCGGCGCCGGGCTGACCATCCCTATGCACTATTCCACCTTCGACCTGATCGCCGCCGACCCGGAAGAGTTCACCGGCAAGGTCGAGGCCAACGGCGGTAAAGCGGCGGTGGTGGCCCCTGGAGGATCGTACTCGCTGTAGGAGTCCGGTTGGGGCCTATTTGGCCCGCTCCATGTAGGAGCCGTCGGCGGTGCTGACCTTGATCGATTCACCCTCGTTGATGAAGGCGGGGACCTGAACCACCAGGCCGGTGTTGCAGGTGGCCGGCTTGCGCTGAGCCGATGCGGTGGCGTCTTTCACCGCAGGAGGACATTCCGCAACCTCCAGCACCACCGCCGGGGGCAACTGTACCCCGATCGGGTTGCCGTTGTGGGTCTCCACGATGATGGTGGACTCGGGAACGATGAACTGGATAACGTCGGCCAGAATGTCGCTCGGCATGGCGAACTGGTCGTAGCTCTGCAGGTCCATGAAGTGGTGGCCGTCGGCGTCGGCGTAGAGGTATTGCATCTCCCGCTGCTCCAGGACCGCCCGCTCCACGTTTTCGTCGGACCGGAACCGGACTTCGGTCTGGTTGCCGTCTACAATGTTGCGCAGCTTGGTCTGGATATGGGCCCTGCCCTTGCCGGGTGTGACATGATCCATGTTCATGACCCGGAACAAGGTCCCGTTGACGATGAGGATCTGGCCCTTACGGATATTCGTTGCTCTCATGCTTAAATCTCCAGCCGTTGAAACGACCGCACACTATACCGTTTCAGATCCTTCCTGTCAGGCCCTGAGCTTCAGGCTGGTGTAGGACGGCAGGATTTTCTTCTGGCCGTGGGCTTCGAACCGGATGGTCAGTTTCAGCGTTTTTCCCGTCCCTTCCCTCGCGACTATCTTTCCGCTGCCGAACTTGGGATGGAGCACCGAGGAGCCCAGGCGGAAACCGTCCGGCGTCGCTTCCTCACAGGTGCGGCCGACAGCGGACCTCGCCGGCGGGAACTTCCGGGCCGCCGGGCTGGCGGCGGATGAGCCGGAGCTTCGCTCGAACCGGTCCCGGGAGCGGAATTCGGGGATCGCCGGCGACACCTTCAGGATCAGCTCTTCGGGGATCTCCTCCAGGAACCGCGAAGGCCCGTTGGGCAGGAATGTTCCCTGGAATCGCCGCAGGCCGGCACGGGACAACAGGAGACGTTTGCGGGCCCGGGTCATGGCGACGTAGCAGAGCCGCCGTTCCTCCTCCACGTCCTCTTCCATTCCGATGGACCGCGAATGGGGGAATATATTCTCCTCAAGGCCGAGAAGGAATACGTTGTCGAATTCCAGGCCTTTGGCACAATGGATGGTCATGAGGGAGACGCCCGGACGGCAACCGACATCGTCGGCGTCGGAGATCAGCGCCGAGCGGTCCAGAAAACCGAGCAGGGTCGGGTCGTCTTCTTCCTCGGTGTACTCTGCGGCGGCGGAAACCAGGGCACGCAGGTTCTCCATGCGCTCGATGCCCTGGCCCGGATGGGCCTTCTCCATGTACGCCTCGAACCCGGCGCGATGCACCACCGAGTCCATGAGATCGGCTACCGGCAGTTCGGGGCCGTTCGTCGCCATCCAGTCGGCCAGGTCCAGGAATCCGCGGATACAGGTTGCGGCCCGGCTTTTGAGGACACCCTGGTGTACCGCCTCCCGCGCCGCTTCCAGCATCGGAATGTTCAGAGACCGGGCCATGTCCTCTAATCTGTTCAACGTGGTGTTTCCGATGCCCCGGGGCGGCGTGTTGACTATGCGGCGGAACGACACGTCGTCTGCAGGATTGACGGAAAGTTTCAAATACCCCAGGAGGTCCTTGATCTCCTTGCGCTCATAGAACTGGGTGGAACCAACCACCTGGTAAGGGATGCGATCCCGGCGGAAGATCTCTTCCAGCTGGCGGGACTGGGCGTTGGTGCGGTACAGGATGGCGATCTGCTCGAAAGCGCAGGAGTCGGCCATCTGCCGGACGGCGCCGGCGGCCCAGACCGCTTCAGCCCGGTCGTCAGGAGCCTCGAACAGGGTCAGCCGCTCTCCGTGGTCGTTCTCGGTCCAGAGCTTTTTGCCTTTGCGGCTGATGTTGTTCTCGATCACCGCCCCGGCTGCGGCCAGGATAGTGCCGGTGGAACGATAGTTCTGTTCCAGCCGGACCAGCTTTGCCCCGGGATGATCCTGCTCGAAATCCAGGATGTTCCGGATTTCGGCTCCCCGGAACCGGTAGATGCTCTGGTCTTCGTCACCGACGACGAACAGGTTGCCGTGGACCTTCGAGAGTGCTCGTACCAGCAGGTACTGCGGCCTGTTGGTGTCCTGATATTCGTCCACAAGCAGGTGGTGGCAGCGGCCGGCGTACTGTTCCTGCACCTCGGGATACTCCCGAAACAGTTCCAGTGTCCTGAGGAGGATGTCGTCGAAGTCCACCGCATTGGCCCGGCGCAGAGCCTTGTCGTAATCCCGATAGACCCGTGCGGCCAGTTTCATGTCAGGGGAGTAGGCTTTGCGCTCCATGGATTCCGGGGATTCCAGCCGGTTCTTGGCACGGCTGATTCTGGCCCGAATCGCCCGGGCGCCTGCAGAACCCTCGTCCAGTTCCTCGTCCTTCAACAGCTTTCGCACCAGGGAGACCTGGTCGGTCGCATCATAGATGTTGAAGCCGGGTCGCAGGCCGATGCGGTCCCCGTCCTGGCGCAGAATCCTAAGGCACATGGAATGGAATGTGCCGATCCGCGCCCCGCCCAGGTCGCCGCCCATCATTTTCTCCACCCGCTCCCGCATCTCGCCGGCCGCCTTGTTGGTGAAGGTCACGGCGGTGATGTTCCACGGCGGAACACCGAGCTCGGATACCAGCCAGGCGATGCGGTGGGTGATGACGCCGGTCTTGCCGGATCCGGCGCCGGCCAGAACCAGCAGCGGGCCGGCCGGGTGGGTGACCGCCTCTCGCTGCGCAGGGTTCAGATGGTCCAGGCCGATCACGGATACTCCTCGGGGGTGGTTGACGGGACATTCTAGCAGCCGGAACCGTCAGGTCAGGTGGGAAACCAGCACACGGATACCGACCAGGAACAGGATCATGCCGCCGACGATCTGGGCCTTGTCTCCCAGGGCGGGGCCGAGTCGACGGCCGCCGACGATTGCGAGGACACACATACCGCAGGTGATCAGACCGATGACGACGGCTGGGTAGATCACCGATACTTTCAGGGCGGCCAGGGTCAGGCCGACAGCCAGGGCGTCGATGCTGGTGGCGGTGGACAGCATCACCAGGGTCCATCCCCGGCTGGGATCGCCCCTACGGGCGGAACGCCACCCAGTGGTCGTAACGGGCGATGTACTGCGCAACGGACAGCCCCAGAGACCATCCCAGCACCGGCATGATCCCCTGGAACAAGCCGAAATGAAACGACAGCCGGAACGTCGCGCGGCGGCCGGCGGTGAACCCCGCCGCCGCAGCAGCCAGGGAAACGGCGAAAGCGTCCATTGCCAGGCCGACGGCAACGACCAGTATTTCGAGATCGGTCATGACTGCAGGAAGATCCCGGGGGGATCAGCGAGCTTCCCGGTGATGAATCCAATGACTCGGGCTGCCAGGTCGGTGCCGTCGATCCCGAGAAAAACACCGGGGGCGCCGCAAAGCATGGCACCGCCTTTCGCGGCATGGCTCAAGGCCCCTTCCATGTTCCCCATGGAGTGTTTCAAGAGGGCCGCGGATACCTTGATGAGGCCCTGCAGAAACACGCCGGTGGAGGAGTCCCGCCCGACGTCCAGCCACAGCGGCTCCAGCGCCTCGTGGGCCTCCCAAAAGTAATGGTTGTTGAACAGGTCGACGGCGAACAGGTAGTTTTCACATGAGGCCCATTCGGCAGGATCCAGCTTTCCGGGAATCTCCAGGGCGTGATAGGAGTGCCCCCGGGGGCTCCGGGTCGGGTGGGGCCGGCGTCCGGGGATGAAGCGGTACGCCGGCAACGGCCGGTCGGTATAGCGCGGTGGCGGGGAACTCATTTTTTCAGCCTGCCGTGGATGGCCTCCAGCCCCTTGATCACTTCGTTGAAGCCCTTGTGGACGGAAACCAGGATGCTCACAAGCAAAATCGCCAGTACGATCAGCAACAGGTCAGTCAGCATGCTTCACCTCATTCCACTCGTCGGATATAGAACCGGTACCCATAATAATCGGAATAGCGGCGATACAGCTCGATCTCTTTCCGCTCCATGGCGGCATCGTCGCTCATGAATTCAGCACAGCCTTGTAGATCGAGAGGTCGCCTTCGGAGTGACAGCAGAACGTCACGTCCATCGGTTTTCCGGATGCCTTGAGGGTATCCCGAACGACTTCCACGGCGATCCGGGCCGCCGGTTCCACCGGGTAGCCGTACACCCCGGTACTGATGGCCGGAAATGCGATGGACATGAAATGCCGGCCCAGGGCGATCTCCATCGATTTCCGGTAGCAGGAGACCAGGAGACCCGGCTCACCGGAGCGCCCTCCTTCCCAGACCGGCCCCACGGCGTGGATCACATATCGGGCCGGCAGGTCGTACCCCATGGTCAGCCTGGCGTCGCCGGTTTCGCACCCGCCCAGGGTGCGGCATTCTTCGAGCAACCCGGGACCTGCGGCCTGGTGGATGGCGCCATCGACTCCTCCACCTCCCAGCAGCGTGCCGTTGGCGGCGTTGACGATGGCATCCACGTTCAGGGTTGTGATATCCGCCTGTAACGCCTGGATCATGCTACGTCCTTCTGACCGTCGACAACGTGAAACCGGATCATGATCCGCTCGGCTTACCGGATTCGGTTCTCCTCCCGCCCAGCACCCGGCGCAGAAAACGGACCCAGAGCGACCAGGGCCGCACATCCGGCTCTTCACCCACCGCGGACTGGGCCCTGGCGAGAGAATCCTCGATCAAGGCGTCATGCAGGGGACGGTACAGCAACGGCCAGGTCAGCAGGGCTCGACCGCTGATTTTCATTTTCAGGACGTTTCGGAGGATCAGGCCGCTTTCCCCGTTACTCTCCGCATGGAAGCCGTGGTGTCCGTTGAAACCTGCCGGACCGGTGAACCGGAAGCGGATCGACTGTCCCGGCTGGTACGCTTCCACGGTATAACGGATCGGTCCATGACCCCCGGTGGCGCCGACCTGCAGGGACCGATCGAACTTCATCCGTGGCCACAGCGTACGGGGCCATAGAAGGTCGGAATCGGAGGACAGGGAATCGAGGAGCCGGCCGACCTGTTCAGGCGGTGCAGATAACGCACGCTGATGTATGTTGAGGACATTCATGCCGTCAAGCTTCAGGCTCTTCCTTGTCGTAGCTGTTCTCGGCGTCGAACAGGATACCGCGGGCGGTGTCCAGGTATTCCGGCGGGACCACAACAACAGCATTGGTCGGCATGAGGCTGGCCGCCTCGCCGCCCCGGATGTAATGGGGGATTTTGTTGGCGTTCAGGGCGGCCTCGAAGATGGCCAGGAGCGGCTGGTTGTTGGTCCGTAGAACCGGCACCATCTCCTTCATGTCGCTTTCGCCGGTCGGCAGTTCGGCCACCAGTTCCACGTTGCACGGCTCACAGCGGGTGTATTTCTCGACGTATTCCGACTTGCAAACGGGACAGAACATGGTGCACCTCCATACGGAATTATCTCCCGGTTCGGGCCGGGTTCATAGCAGATTACTCTTGAAGTCCGTGTTTATTCCTGTTCAGAAGCCGAATTCCAGTCTCAGGGTGAACACCAGGGCGTCTGCCACCGCCGGATCGCCGGAAGGGTGGATGATGTACTGCAGATCCGGTTTTAAGACAAAGTTTCGGCAGATTCTGAACCCGTAGAACAGTTCCAGGGCGGTCTCGTTTTCCTGGTACCCGTTCAGTTCACTGAGACCGGCCCGGGTCGCCATGAAACCGGCGGTGTCGTCGGGGCGAGACCTGAATGGGCCGGTTACCGCCAATCCGGCGGCGTAGTGCGTTGTGATTGCCGCAACCGCCGCGTCGGCGGAGCCGGCCTGCAGGAACAGATCGAGGCCGGGGCGGAGGCGCTGTTCCAGTATGGCGTACACGCCGTCATGAGAATGGCGGGAGCTGCCGTCGAAGCCCGGCAGCCGGCCATGGTCCCGCCAGCCGCCCAGCACCAGACGGCCGTTGTCATCCCAGGAAAACCGGGCTTCCAGGATGGTGAACAAGCCGGCGGTGTTGTTGTCCGGTCCGTCCTCAAGCAGGCTGTCGTACAGGCCGGCTCCTGCCGCGAACCAGTTCACAGGCTGAACCGTAACGTTGGCCGCCCACACCGGATTCGGGTAAGACGGGAAAGTGTGGATCGGCGGCGTGTAGCCGGCGGAGGAGTTGATGAACCCGCCTCCCGCCAGCACTACGGCAAAATCGGAATTCGCATCCAGACGGCCGAGTTTGTACTGCAGCAGGCCGTCCTTGAGGGTCTGGGAGAAGCCGGTTTCACCGAACTGTTCCATGTTGTCGGCGTCGATGTTGGAGAAGCCCTGGATGTCCCCGGCGAATTGTGAGCCGTTGGCGCCGCGCTGAACCTGGATCGTCGCGAACAGTTCCGCGCCGGGGAGCCCGGCTCCCTGCTCCAGATCCCATGCGATCCCCGCTTCCAACAGCCAGCGGGTCACGGCCCGGTTTTCCAGGCCGCCGGAGGCGATGTCGCCGTGGTCCAGGATGAACGACACGTTCGGCCGGATCGCCGGATCCTCACCTGCGCAGGCCCAGGCGCCGTAGCCGACCGGCAGCAGTAAGATCATCAGGATGGTTCGTGTGAATCGCATAATCTCCGGCTAGAACGGCTCGTCGCCTGAGGGGAGCTCTGCGCCGTTTTCCGTTTTAAGGCGGTCCATTTCTCGGCTGTAGGCCACCATCAGGTCCCGGCGTCCGAAAACCCCCAGGACACGGCCGCCTTCCGGATCGTCGCATACAATCACCGACCCGGTTCGGCGGCTGGCCAGCAGGCGGGCTGCCGCCGTGAGGTCGTCATCCGGCAGCAGGGGACCGACCGGCGGGCGCTGCAGATCCCGGGCCACCACCAGCTCTTTCGGGACGTCCGTGAGCAGGGCGCGGCGGATATCGTCCAGGGTCAACTCGCCGGTCAGGCGGCCGTCCCGGTCGGTGACCGGGAACAGATCCTGCTCGGTGCCAGACGCCAAATCCACCAGTTCGGCCAGCGTGTCGCTCTCCCGGACGATATGGACCTCATCCGGTTCCGGGATCCAGTAGTCATTCACCCGGATATGGTTCAGGATATCCACGGCGAAGGAACCCAGGTGAGCTGGAGAGTCACTTCGTGAACCGACCTGGTTCTCGTACAGCCGGACTGTGAGCGGCAGCACGAGGTATGCGATGGTCGCCACCAGCAGGGACGGCACCAGCAGACCGTAGGAGCCGGTCAACTCCATCCCCATGATCACCGAGGCGAACGGCACCTTGGCCACGCCGGCGACGAAGCCGCACATTCCCACCATGATACAGGCTACCGGTGACGGGGCCATGCCGGGCAACAGCTCTACTGCAGCCTGACCGAATGCGGCGCCGAGAGCGCCACCGATCACCAGGGATGGGCCGAACACGCCGCCGCTGCCGCCGCTGGCTATGGTCAGGGTGGTCGCGATGATTTTTATCCCGGCGAACGCCAGGAGAAAACCGATGGTGTGGGCTCCGCTGATCGCCTCCTGGATGTAGCCGTAACCCATGCCCAGGGCCTGTGGGAACACCATGGCGATCACGCCGAGGAGCAGGCCGCCCAGTGCAGGCTTCAACCAGGCCGGCATCCGGAGCGGCTTGAAGATCCGGTCCCGAAAGCCGTAAAATATTTTCGGGTAGATGGCGCCTACCAGGGCGCAGACCACTCCCAGCAAGGCGTACAGCAGCAGCTGGCTCGGGTGGCTGAACTCGATGTCCGGCACGTCGAACAGGACGTACTCGAATTCCGGCTTGCTGTAGAGGCACTCGGCGGAGAAGAAGGCCGCCCCCAGGGGGGCGCGGAAGATCGCGCCGATGCCGCCGGCGGTGCCGGCCATCATCATGATGCGGCGGTCGTGATTGGTCAGCTTCAGCAATGAGGCCAGGAACGACCCGAAGCCGGCGCCGATCTGGGCGATCGGCCCCTCGCGGCCGGCGGAGCCGCCGGATCCGATGGTCACCGCAGACGCAAGAGCCTTCACCAGCGGTACCCGCTTACGGATCTTGCCCTTGAGGTGGTGGAAGGCGTACAAAACACCATCGGTGCCGTGTCCCTCGGCTTCAGGCGCGAAACGGAACACCAATGCGCCTGAGATCAGGCCGCCCACCACCAGGGCCAACGGCAGGAGCCAGATGTTCTCGGGACCATGCCCCGGACCACCCTCCATGCCTGCGCCCGGGGGCCGAAAACGACCGATGCCCCCCAGAAGGTAATGTTCCGAAAACTTGAACATCAGATCGAACAGGATGGCGCCGAACCCGGAGACCGTACCGATCAGTGCGCTCAGGAGGATCCATCGCCCGCGCCGCCGCAGGCGCAGGTCCCGAAAGTGCAGGTTCATTCCACGGTGACGCTTTTCGCCAGGTTGCGTGGTTGGTCCACGTCGCAGCCTCTGAGGAGGGCGATATGGTACGCCATCAACTGCAGCGGCAGCACCATCAGGAGCGGCGAGAGAAGTTCGTGCGTCTTCGGGACGACGATGACGCCGTCGGCCGTATCGTCCAGATCCTCGTTGGCTTGATCCGTGACGGCGATGACTATGCCGGAGCGGGCCTTGACCTCGGCGATGTTGGCCAACATTTTTTCAAACACCGCGTCGTGGGGAATTATGGCAACCACAGGCAGGTTCTCGTCGATCAGGGCGATCGGGCCGTGTTTCATTTCCCCGGCCGGGTAACCTTCGGCGTGGATGTAGGAGATCTCCTTCAGCTTCAGCGCACCTTCCAGGGCGATCGGGTAGTTCACTCCCCGGCCGAGGTAGAGGAAATCGCTGTGGTTCTGGAACACCTGGGCCATCTGCTGGATCTCGGTGTCGTCGGCCAGGAACCGCTCCATCTGGGCCGGGATGTGGTACAGGTGCCGCACGATGGTCAGGAACTGTTCCTTCTCCAGTACGCCGCGGGCCTGACCGATTTTCAGGGCCAGCAGGGTCAGGGCAACCAGCTGGCTGGTGAACGCCTTGGTGGAGGCGACCCCGATCTCCGGTCCTGCGTGGGTGTAGATGGTGCCTGTCGCCTCCCGGGTCAGCATCGATCCGACCACGTTGCAGATCCCGATGGTTTTGGCGCCCTTGGACTTGGCCTCGCGCAGGCCGGCCAGGGTATCGGCGGTTTCGCCGGATTGGCTGATCAGCACCGGAAGGGTCCTGGCGTCCACCAGGGGGCTGCGATAGCGGTATTCGGAGGCGTAATCGACCTCTACCGGGATCCGGGCCAGTCGCTCCAGCAGGAACTTGCCCACCAACCCGGCATGCCACGAGGTGCCGCAGGCGATGATCGCCATCCGTTCAGCGGCCCTCAGGTCATCGTCCGTCAGGCCGGTCTCCGCCAATTCCAGGAAGATCTCCTCGGATTCCAGAGAAACCCGGCCCAGCAATGTATCCCGAACGGCACGGGCCTGTTCATGGATCTCCTTCAACATGAAATGCCGGTAACCGCCCTTCTCCGCCATGATCGGGTCCCACGGGATCCGGGTCGGCTGTTTGTCCACCGGTTTGCCGGCGGCGGTTTTGATTTCCATCCCGCCTGGCGTCAGGACCACGACCTCGTGGTCATCCATGAAAATAACGTTCTTGGTGTGGTGCAGGATCGCCGGGATGTCCGACGCCACGAAATACTCGCCCGGCTCTTCCCCGATCCCGATCACCAGAGGGGGGCCGACTCTGGCGGCCACCAGGGTGTCGGGAGCCTCGGTGTGCAGCGCCACCAGGACGTAGATCCCACGGAGACGGGCCAGGATGGCGGTGAACGAAACAGCCAGGTCGGTTCCCGCAGTCTTCATTTCGTCTTCAATCAGGTGGGCGACGATTTCGGTATCGGTTTCGGTGACGAAGGTGTGGCCTCTCTGCTGCAACTCTTTCTTCAACTCAAGGTAGTTTTCGATGATGCCGTTGTGGATGACCACCAGTTTGCCGGAGCAGTCCCGGTGTGGATGGGCGTTCTCTTCGGTGGGGCGTCCGTGGGTCGCCCAGCGAGTGTGCCCCAGGCCGAAACTGCCGTGGGCCGGATCGGCTGCCAGGACCCTTTCCAGGTCCCGTAATTTACCGGCGGCGCGGCGGAGCTCCAGTTTCCCGTCGTCGTCCACTACGGCGATACCGGCGGAGTCATAACCCCGGTACTCAAGTCGCCGCAGGCCCTCTACCAGGACCTCGGTGGTATCTTTCGGACCGATATAGCCGACGATTCCGCACATATACTCGTCTCCCCGATGTACGCCCCGTAAGAAAAGCTATTTCTTCGACGTTGTGGCGCCACCCTTCGAGCCCGATTTCTTCTTGTCGGCATTCTTCTTGACCCAGCCCAGCTTGTTGAACTGGCGTCCCCGGCCCACCGCCAGAGCGCCGGCCGGTACATCTTTGGTGATAGTGGATCCGGCGCCGACGTAAGCGCCGTCACCAAGCTTCACCGGGGCGACCAGTTGGCTGTCGCTGCCTATGAACACGTTTTTGCCCAGGGTGGTCTGGTGTTTGTCCACGCCGTCGTAGTTGCAGGTGATCGTGCCGGCACCGATGTTGCTGTTCTCACCGATGTCGGCATCGCCGAGATAACTCAGGTGGGACGCCTTGACCCCATCATGCAGGCGGGCTTTCTTCACTTCGACGAAATTGCCCACTTTCACGCCTTTGTCCAGCCGCGTGCCGGGTCGCAGATGGGCGAACGGACCTATCTGGACGTTGTCGCCGATCTGGCTGTCGGTTATCACCGAGTGGTCCTTGACGGTGACGGAGCCGCCCAGCCGGCTGTCTGCGATCCGGGTCCCGGATCGCACGGTGCAACCTTCGCCGAGAACCACAAAGCCCTCAAGGAGCACATCCGGGTACAGCACGGTGTCTTTACCGATCTTGGCCCGGGGATCGACCCAGGTCCGGTCCGGATCCAGGATGGTGACGCCGGCTCGCTGCAGTGCTTCGTTCTTGCGGCCGTACACGGTGCGGGTCGCCTGAGCCAGTTCCGCCCGGCTGTTGACGCCCAGAACTTCTTCGGTATCGTTGTGACAAACCGCCACAACCTTCTCATTCATCCGAATCAACCTGTGGACCGCGTCGGTGAGGTAGTACTCCCGCTGGGCGTTGTTGGGTCTGATTTTGGACAGCGCCGGCAACAGTCGAGCCGGATTGGCGCAGTAGATGCCGACATTGATTTCCCGGATCCGGCGCTGCTCCGAAGTGGCGTCCCGGTCCTCAACGATCCCCTGGATACCGCCGTGCTCCCCGCGGATGATCCGGCCGTAACCGGCTGCGTCGGGGAGGCGGGCGGTGAGCACCGTGAGGGCGGCGCCGGACCGGCGGTGCCGGCTCAGCAGGGACCGCAGGGTCGCCGGCCGCAGGGTCGGCAGATCACCGTTCAGGATCAGGAGCTGTCCCCGGCTGCGAAGTTTCAGCCCCGCCACCGCCTTGATCACCGCGTGGCCGGTGCCGCGCTGGTGCTTCTGAAGGACGAAATCGGTGGGGACGCCGTCCAGTGCGTCTCTGACGGCGTCGGCCTGGTGGCCGATCACGGTGATCAACTGCCGTGGTCTAAGAGCCAGGGCGCAGTCCATGACGTGGGAAATCATCGGCCGGCCGGCCACCTCGTGGAGGAGCTTGATTCGGCGGGAGTTCATCCGGGTCCCCATACCGGCGGCCAGGATGATCGCGGAAACCGGTTCCCGGGGGGGAGCCATGATCTATCCCTCGGCCGGAGTCGGCTCGATGAGATCGATGAACCCGGCGTCGTCCCGAATCGGCTCGAAGTCCGAATCGTTCACCGCCTGGAAGCGGATTGCCGGGTCACCCAGAACCGCCTGACGCAGGTCGGCCACCGCCAACTGGGCGTTGCCTTGCATGCTGAAGGCAGAGGCCCGGGCAAACAGGTATTTCGGGGAGGTCGGGTCTTGCTTCAAGGCGTTCCCCAGGCACCGGATAGCCTCGTCGTGGTTGCGCCGGTTGGAGTTCATGACTCCGAGGTAATACCAGTCGTCGGCGGTACTTGGCTCGCCGGCGGCCGGAGCGAGCCTGTTCTCGCAAATGGTGGCGTAGGCCCCGGCCCGTTGGGCCAGTTCCCGTTCTTCCGGACTGCCGGCGGCGATCGCCAGGAACGCCTCCCTGGCCGTGGCGTAATCCCCCTTCTGGAGGAGCTTGCTGGCTTTGCCGAACTCTTTCAGGGCGCTGTCGTAGGCGTCGCTCTGGGCAGCCGTCTTGCCCGGGGCTCTCTTGGTCTTCTTGGTCGCCATCTTTTATTTGTCCCTCGAGCACCCGGAGGGTGCCGCATAATGAAAGGATGCCGGAAACCCAAGATCATAGCCGTGTGCCGGTAGAGATTCAAGAGAGGGTAGAATGACAGCCATGGACGGGTTCCTGGGATTCGGCAGCAACCTCGGAGACCGTGCCGCCGCCCTCCAGGCAGGCCTGTGTCGTCTGGAAGGTCGCGGAGTGCGGATCCTGGCGGTTTCCTCGGTGTTTGAGACCGAGCCGGTGGGCTGTGGGGAGCCGGATATGTTTCTCAACCAGGTAGCCATGGTGCGGTTCGATGGCAGCCCGGAGCAATTGCTCGCACGGACCCAGGAGGTGGAGCGGCTGGCCGGCAGGATAAGGACCCGGCGTAACGTTCCCAGGCCGCTGGACATCGATCTGTTGCTGTTCCGGGGCCACGAACGCAGGGATTCGCCACCGATCCTGCCCCATCCCCGGATGTGGGGCCGCCGGTTCGTTCTTGTCCCCCTGTCGGAACTGGCACCGAATCTGCTGAACCCGCTCACCGGTCGAACCGTCCTTGAAGAGTTGGGTGGATTGCTGGAAGGGGAGGTCCGCCCTTATAATCCTGGCCTTCGACCACAGGAGCGTCCCGGCTTATGAAATTCAAGTCGATTGCCGTGGAAGGCCCGATCGGTGTGGGCAAGACCTCGTTCGTGGAGTTGCTGGCCCGCAAGTTCGACGCCCACAAGATCCTCGAGGACATCGACAACCCGTTTCTCAACGATTTCTACCAGGACAAGCCGGGTTCGGCGTTCCAGGCCCAGTTGTTTTTCCTGCTGTCCCGCTACCGGCAACTCCAGGAGCTGACCCAGAGGGATCTGTTCAGCCAGATCATGCTGGCCGATTACATCTTCCCGAAGGACAAGATCTTTGCCTACCTCAACCTGGACGATTCGGAGCTGATGATCTACGACAAGCTCTACAACATGCTGGAGGCTCAGGTTCCCAAGCCGGACCTGGTGATCTTCCTGCAGGCCGAGACCTCCTGTCTGGTGGACCGTATCCTGAGGCGGCGGAGGAAATTCGAGGCGGGCATTTCCGAGGCCTACATCAACGAGGTCAACAAGGCCTACAACTATTACTTCTTCCACTACAACCAGGCCCCGCTGTTGGTCATCGACACTACCAACATCGATTTCGTTCATCAGGAAGAGCACCTGGACGAACTGGTGGAGCAGATTCGCAAGATGGACCGGGGCGTCCAGTACTACCGGCCACTGGGCAAGGCACTGTAATCATTAACGCTGTTCAAGCCGGCATTCCCTCGACCCGAGACGTCGTGGCGGGGAGAAAGAAGGCGACATGAAGTTCAACGATTCCGCTGATTCCCGAGTCACCGTACCGGCATTCCGGCGCAGCAAGCCCGGGGATCCACCTCGGGTGGTTCTCACCGCCTACGATGCCGCAACCGCTGCCGTGGCCGAGGCCGGCGGTGTGGACTGCATCCTGGTAGGGGATTCCCTGGGGATGGTGGTTCTGGGGCACGAAAACACACTGGCGGTGACGATGGATGACATGATCCACCACGCTGCGGCCGTGAACCGGGTCCGGCGGCGTGCCCTGCTGGTGGTGGACATGCCGTGGCTGTCGTACCACATCAGCGTGGAAGATGCGGTGCGGAACGCCGCCAGGCTGATCCAGGAGACCGGCGCCGATGCGGTGAAACTGGAGGGGGGCGCCGAACGGGTTCCTGTAATCGAGGCGATCCTGAACGCCGAAATCCCGGTGATGGGCCACCTCGGCCTGACCCCCCAGTCGGTGTTGAAGATGGGCGGCTACAAGGTGCAGGGACGCAAGGCAGGCCGGGCGGAACTGCTGATGGAAGACGCCCGGGTGCTGCAGGAAACCGGCGTGTTCAGCCTGGTGCTTGAGGGCATGCCGGTCGCACTGGCCGAAAGAATCACCGCAGCGGTCCAGGTTCCCACGATCGGGATCGGCGCCGGCCCGGGGTGCGACGGCCAGGTGCTGGTGATTCATGACCTGCTGGGTATGCTGCCGGGTCCGGTGCCGAAATTCGTACGGCAGTACGCCGACGCCCACGCCGATCTGGTTTCGGCTGTCAAGACCTGGGCCGGCGACGTCCGGAACCGCCGCTTCCCGGCAGATGTGGAGAGTTACGGCTAAATGGAAATTATCCGCAAAGTAAGCTCCATGCGAGAGATCTCCAGTCAGATCCTGGCAGCACGGAGGACCATCGGCTTCGTGCCGACCATGGGCTGTCTCCATGACGGCCACCTGGCGCTGGTGCGCAGGATGAAACAGCTCGCCGACGTGGTGGTGGTCTCCATTTTCGTGAACCCTTCCCAGTTCGGTCCGGACGAGGATTTCGGGAAATACCCCCGGCAGCTGACCCGGGACACCGATCTGCTCATCGCCGAGGGGGTTGACTATGTGTTCAGCCCGGAGGCGGAGGAGATCTACCCGGAGGGGCCGGCGACAACGGTGGAGGTGGAGGATCTGTCTACTCGCCTAGAAGGGGCGAGCCGGCCCGGGCATTTCCGGGGTGTAACCACGGTGGTGATGAAGCTGCTTCAGATCGTGCGGCCCACCTTGGTGGTGCTCGGGCAGAAGGACGCCCAACAGGCAGTGATCGTGCGGCGGATGATCGATACCCTGTTCCTGGGGACCGAGTTGTTGGTTCTGCCGATTGTCAGGGACGAGGACGACGTCGCCCTATCCAGCCGCAACGCATTCCTCTCTTCAGGAGAGCGCCGGGCGTCCCGGGCGATCTACAGGGCTCTGTGCGACGCCCGTGAGGCGGCAGAGGCCGGGGAGAGGGACCCGGAGGCGATAGTCGGGAGGGCGCGGGAAATCATTGAAGCTGAAGACAGGCTTCGTATCGATTACCTGGAATTGGTGGACGGCAACCTGTTACGGCCGGTGACTGCGGTGGAGGGTCGCATGCTTCTGGTGGCGGCGGTTTACGCCGGTGTCACCCGCCTCCTGGACAATGTTGAAATAGCCACCTAAGTCTAGTTATATCTTTGGTTTATGGGATCTATTAACCGGCGCCGACTTGCCCGGTTCCCTTGTGGCCGGTACACTGCGCCCGGTGCGAGATACTCGATTCAGGCGTCGAGCCGGCGGTTCGTGCGGGTAGGCGACCTGGTAATGGAGAGACCAAAAAAATGACAAGAGAGATGCTGCGAGCCAAGGTCCATAGGATCACGGTTACGGAGCGAAACGTGGAATACGAAGGCTCCCTCACGCTGGATGCCGGCCTGATGGAAGCGTGCGGGATGGTGCCGTATGAACGCATCGACGTTTTCGATGTGGACAATGCCGGCCGTTTCAGCACCTACCTAATCGAGGGTGAACGAGGCAGCGGCGCCTGTGAGGTCAACGGGGCGGCGGCCCATCTGGTCAACATGGGTGACAAGCTGATCATCGTGGCCTACTGCCAGTTGGATGAAGCCGACGTTCCCGGCCACAAGCCCAGGGTGGTCCTGGTTCACGACGACAATGCCCTGCGGGAAGTGAAAGACTTCGAAGGCGCCGGGGTCAAGCTGGCCTGACCGCCAGTTTCCGGAATACATCCTTCGTCTGTTTCCGGCTCTGTTCCTGTGAGGTCGATGTGTCGATGACATGATCGGCCACTGCCAGTTTGCGGGAGAGGGGGAACTGGGCCTGGATCCGGGCCATGGCGCCGTCTACGCTCAGGGTGCCACGGGACATCAGACGCAAGAGCTGTTCTTCGCGGCTGCAGCTCACGACCACCAGGCTGTCGTATTCGCGGTAAACGCCGGTTTCCACCAGCAGTGCCGCCTCGAATATCATCACCGGCGCGTCGCCGCCTGCGTCAATGTATGCCGCCAGCATCTCCGCCGAGGCTTCCCGGACTTTGGGGTGGACCAGCCGGTTCAGTTCTTCCCGGGCGGCAGGATCCTGGAACACCAGTTCTCCCAGCAGAGGCCGGTTGATGGAGCCGTCCCGATCCAGGATGCCGTCACCGAACCGGGCCACGACGTCATCGTAGGCGGTGCCTCCCGGTTCCATGACCTGGTGGGCGACCGCATCGCCGTCCTGGACGTAGGCTCCCAGCTCACGGAACCAGCCGGCCACGGTGCTTTTCCCCGATGCGATCCCGCCGGTCAGGCCGACCCGAACGATTTTGCGAGTCGTGGTCACCGTATCCGGTTGCCGGCCGAGACAAGGGTGTTCTTGAGCAGCATCGCGATGGTCAGCGGCCCGACCCCGCCGGGGACCGGCGAGAGCCATCCCGCCCGGGCGGCGCCGTCCAGCGGATGGACGTCACCGACCAGTGTGGCCCCTTTTTCGCGAACCGCTTTCAACCGCCTGGGATTATCCCCGAAAAGTTCGATGCAGGTCGCCTCGTCGGTGATCCGGTGGATTCCGACGTCTACCACCACCGCACCCGGTTTGATGAAGTCGGCGGTGATAAGGCCGGGGCGTCCTACCGCGGCCACCAGGATGTCGGCGGAGGCGCAGACCTCGGCAAGGTTCCGGGTCCTGGAATGGCAGATGGTGACGGTGCAGTGTTCCCGAAGAAGCAGCAGGGCCATCGGTTTGCCGACGATATTGCTGCGGCCGACTACAACCGCGTGCCTGCCTTTCATTTCAATACCGTTCCGCTTCAGGAGTTCCATGATCCCGGCGGGGGTGCAGGGCAGGAACCCCGGCATGCCGATGAGCAGGCGGCCGGCGCTGGCCGGATGGAACCCGTCCACATCCTTGTCCGGGTCGATGCGCTGGATGACATTCTGCTCTTCCACCTCCGCCGGCAGAGGCAGTTGGACCAGTATGCCGTGCACCGAGTCGTCGGCGTTGAGGCGGTCGATGGTGGCGAGGATTTCGGCCTCACCGGTGTCGGCCGGCAGGCGCAACACTTCCGATACCATGCCGGCGGCACTCGAGGCCTTCTCCTTGTTCCGGACGTAAACCTGGGAGGCCGGGTCCTCGCCGACCAGCACAACCGTCAGCCCCGGCCGGATACCATGCTGTTCCATCAGGGCGGCACAGCCGGCCCGCACCTCCTCCCGAATGGCGGCGGCGCATTGCCTGCCGTCCAGCTTGCGGGCGGTTTCTCGCTCCCGGGTGTCGGTCACCGGGTTCCTCTCTCCCGCTGGCGCTGCAGCTTCTTCAGCTTTTTATTCAACCGTTTTTCCGTGGCGTATGCCGCCTTGTACTCAAAAGTCTGCCCCCGGGAATCCACTATCGGTAATTCGACCCGGAACTCCCTGGGGGAATCCCGCGGAGCGCTGAACACAAGTAGTCCGGTGACCTTGTGACCCGGCGTGAGATGCTGCTCCCCGTTGAACAGGGCCTGGGCCGCGACGGTGAACGCCTCCGGCATGTCCTGTTCGTGGACCGAATAGCCGGTCTGGATCCGGGCCAGGTCCACCGGCAGCTTCAACTCACCTGGAGGAGCCAGCAGCCAGCATTTCTGTGGTTCGAACGCCAGGGGGCCGTCGGAACGGTTCAGGATCTCCAGCAGGAACGAGACGAACCTGACCGATCCATCCGGTCGTGGACCGAACGGATCAACGCTTGAGCCGGTTTTTTCCTCGATGTATGCCGACCGGGAAGCGTCGGTCATCGGTGTCATTCGGATTACTACGGTCCGGCTTTGGAACACCCATACCCCGTCCATAAGTTCGCCGTTGGATGCGGTGGGATCCGGGAGGTAACCGGGCAGGAGCGGATTCCCGAGGCAGACCGATGCGGTGGCCAGGAGCAGGACAATTACGGCCGGAGGCCGAAACGCTGTGTGTTTTATTCTCACAGGGAAAAGATACCACAGCGCCGCGGCGGATTCGCACACCAGGCAGCGGGCTGTTAAAGTCTTGTCCTTGATTAATTGCCGCACGATACGACGCGTGCGGCGGGGAGACAATTACATGAAAAAGATTCGAATTCTGTACGTATTGTTCATGGTTGCCGCACTGGTCGCTGTGGTCGGCTGTTCCAATCCGGCGGATGATGCGGCTCCTGCGACGGTCGCTGAGCCGAAGGCGACTTCGGCAGAGCCCGGAAATGAGTTGCCTGCAGGGACCGTCTACATTATCGAAGAAGGTTCCACCGTAGGATTTACCGGCAGCAAGATTACCGGATCCCATGAAGGCGGTTTCAACCAGTTCAGCGGTGAGATCGTGCTGGTCGATGGAGATCCGGCCGCTTCCCGCGTGTCGTTCACCATCGACACCACATCACTCTGGACCGACGCCGAGAAACTCACGGGGCACCTCAAAAGCCCCGATTTCTTCGATGTGGAGACCTACCCCACGGCGAAGTTCGTCTCCACCGGCATCGCCGCCACCGAAGGCGGTTACGAAGTCACCGGGAACCTGGACCTCCACGGCGTGACGAAGCAGATCACCTTCCCGGCGGCGATTGCAGTTACGGACGGCGTGGTGACTGCAACGGCGGAATTCTTCGTCATGCGGTTTGATTTCAACATCGTCTACCCCGGCCGCCCCGACGACCTTATCCGGGACGAAGTGGTCATCCGGCTCAACATCACCGCCCGGGAGCAGGCCGGAATCTGAACCGTGGCTGCTCGCGAGATCGTCATCCGGGGGGCATCGGAGCATAACCTCAAGCGGGTCAACCTGACCCTGCCGAGGAACAAGCTGATCGTCATCACCGGCGTCTCCGGATCGGGGAAATCCTCTCTGGCGTTCGACACGCTGTACGCTGAAGGCCAGCGGCGGTATGTGGAATCGCTGTCGGCCTATGCCCGGCAGTTCCTGGAGCAGATGGAGAAGCCGGACGTAGAGTCCATCGAGGGGCTCTCGCCGGCAATCTCCATCGAGCAGAAGACGACTTCGCGAAACCCCCGCTCCACCGTCGGGACCGTTACCGAGATCTACGACTATCTGCGACTGCTGTTCGCCCGGATAGGCGAACCGCACTGCCATCAATGCGGCAAGCCGATCCGGTCCCAGTCGGTGCAGCAGATCGTCGATGCGATCCTCGACCTGCCGGACGGGGCCCGGATCCAGGTACTGGCGCCGATTGTTCGGGGGCGCAAGGGGACCTATCGCAAGGAGTTCCGTGAGGCGGCCCGGCAGGGGTTCGTCCGGGCCCGGGTCGACGGTGAGATCCGGGACCTGTCCGAAGAGATCGAGCTGGACAAGAAGCTGAAACACGACATCGAGATCGTTGTGGACCGGCTGGTGATCAAGGAGGGACTCGGAAACCGGCTCACCGACTCCGTGGAGACCGCCATGGAGGCGGCTTCGGGCCTTGTGATCGTGGACGTTGCAGGCAAGGGCGATCTGCTGTTCTCCCGGCATCTGGCCTGCTCCGACTGCGGTGTATCGGTTCCGGAAATGGAGCCGAGGCTGTTCTCGTTCAACTCGCCTTTCGGGGCATGCCCACAGTGCGACGGCCTGGGTGTCAGCAAGTCGTTTTCCAAGGAGCGGATCCTGCTGGACCCTGCCGTCTCACTCCGGGACGGCGCCCTGGCCTGGGGCTACGACAACTGGTCCCAGGTTCTGGAGAACTCGCTGTACCAGGCTTACGGAGTCGATCCCGGAACGCCGTACAAGAAGCTCCCCAAGAGATTCTTGAAGGTCCTGTGGGAGGGCGCCGGTTCAAGGGAATTCGATTTCCGCTGGCAGGGCAAGCGTTCGGCCTATCACTGGAAGGGGAAGTGGGAGGGGATCGTCCCCAGCCTTGCTCGACGTTACAAAGCCACCGAGTCCCAGACCAAGCGGGAGGCGATGGAAAAACTGATGGCGATCCGCCCCTGCGAGGCTTGCCGCGGGATGCGGCTCAAGCCTGAGGCGCTGGCGGTAACCGTAGGCGGCCGGAATATTTCCCGGCACACGGCACTCTCGGTGGAGGAAGCGGTCAAGTTGTACCGCGGTCTGAAGTTCGGCAAGCAGGACCGGGTTATCGCAAAACCGGTGATGAAGGAGATCCTGGAGCGGCTGGGCTTTCTGGCCAATGTCGGTCTGGGCTACCTGACCCTGGACCGCTCCGCCGCGACCTTGTCCGGCGGCGAAGGCCAGCGCATCCGGCTGGCGACCCAGATCGGGTCCCGCCTCACCGGGGTGCTGTACATCCTGGACGAGCCGTCCATCGGGCTGCATCAGCGTGACAACCGCAGGTTGCTGGACACGCTGGAGGCGATGCGGGACCTGGGTAACACGGTGGTAGTGGTGGAACACGACGAGGAGACGATACGGGCCGCCGATTACGTGGTGGATCTGGGGCCGGGTGCCGGGGAGCTGGGAGGGGAAATCGTATGCGCCGGCCCCCCAAAAAAGGTAGAAGCGTGCAGGAACTCCCTTACCGGTGCGTTCCTCTCCGGCAGGGAGACAATCCCGGTACCGGAGCAGCGCCGGGCCGGCAACGGCAAGGCGATCGAGATCCTGGGAGCCGCCGAGAATAACCTCAAGGAACTGGACGCCCGGTTCCCGCTGGGGCTGTTCACGTCCGTGACCGGGGTATCCGGGTCGGGGAAGAGCACCCTGGTAAACCAGATACTGCACCGGGCCCTGGCCCGGGCCCTGCATGGGGTCGAAGCGCTACCGGGCAAACACAGCAAGGTTTGCGGCGTGGAGCACATCGACAAGATCATCGACATCGACCAGTCGCCGATCGGCCGGACACCCCGCTCCAACCCGGCAACCTACGTCGGCCTGTTCACCCCGATCCGGGAACTTTTCTCCCAGGTCCCCGAGTCCAGGATGCGGGGCTACAAGCCGGGGCGGTTCTCCTTCAACGTTCGAGGTGGACGCTGCGAGGCGTGCGAGGGCGGGGGCGTCCTGAAGATCGAGATGCACTTCCTGCCGGATGTGTACGTTACTTGCGATACCTGCGGCGGCAGGCGCTATAACCGGGAGACGCTGGAAGTTCTCTACAAAGGCCGGAACATCGCCGAGGTCCTGGAGATGACGATCCACCAGGGCCTGGAGTTTTTCGAGGCGGTGCCGAAAATCCAGACCAAGCTGGCCACCCTCCAGGACGTTGGCCTCGGCTATCTCCGCCTGGGCCAGCCTGCGACCACCCTGTCCGGGGGGGAGGCCCAGCGGATCAAGCTGTCCAAAGAGCTCTCCCGCCGTGCAACAGGGAAAACGCTGTACCTGCTGGATGAGCCGACCACCGGGCTGCACTTCGAGGATATCCGCAAACTGCTGGCGGTCCTGAACAGGCTGGTGGACCAGGGCAACAGCCTGGTGGTCATCGAGCACAACCTGGACGTGATCAAGACCGCCGACTGGATCATCGATCTCGGCCCGGAGGGCGGAGGTAAGGGTGGGCGGATTGTGGCGGAAGGTACGCCGGAGGCTGTGGCCAAGGTACGGAAGTCGCGAACCGGGCAGTTATTGAAGCAGGCTCTATCTGCCGGGCAGTAAAAAATCCACGTATATGGTCTATTGATTCGCCCTGTATTGACGGGACTTTCTTGCCGCCTGTGCGGTCCAGTGTCTAAAATACATCGTTCCAGCAGTTCTTTGATCCACCCGTGCCCCGGCACCTCCCGGACGGTTGGAGTTTCGGCTAAAGGAGAGCACCGATGTCCACACTGAAAGTGTCCACACTGAAAGATACTTTAGCCCGCAAGATTGAAGAGCACCGCCCCCGCACCGCTCGACTCCTCAAGGAGCACGGGGACACCAAGCTCGGCGATGTCACCGTCGGGCAGGCGATCGGTGGCGCCCGTGGCGTGCGCTGCCTGGTGACCGATATTTCCTATCTGGATCCGATGGAGGGCATCCGGTTCCGGGGCAAGACCATTCCCGAGACCTTCGCGGCGCTGCCCAAGTGGCCCGGTAGCGAGTACCCCACCGTGGAATCGTTTTGGTATTTCATGCTGACCGGCGATATCCCTACTGCCGAACAGACTGCCGAGGTTGTGGAAGATTTCAAGGAACGCCGCAAGGTGCCGCAATACGTCTTCGATGTCCTGCGGGCCCTGCCTCGTGATTCCCACCCGATGGCGATGTTCTCCGCAGCGATCCTGGCGATGCAGCGCGAGTCCAAATTCGTCGTCGAATACCAGGCCGGCATGAGCAAGATGGATTACTGGAAACCGACGTACGAGGATTCCTGCGACCTGCTGGCGAAGTTACCGACGATCGGTGCCTATATCTATCGCCTGAAGTTCAAAAAAGACGACATCATTCCCAGCAATCCCGATCTCGACTTTGGCGGCGATTTCGCACATATGATGGGCATCGGCAAGCCTTATGACGATGTCGCCCGGATGTATTTCATCCTGCACTCCGACCATGAGTCCGGCAATGTCTCGGCCCACACGGTCCACCTGGTGGCCTCGGCGCTGTCCGATGTCTATTACTCCCTGTCAGCAGGGATCAACGGCCTCGCCGGACCGCTCCACGGCCTTGCCAACGAGAACGTGCTGCGCTGGACACAGGCGTTTATCGAGAAGCTCGGCGGTAAGGAACCTACCGAGGCCGTGATCAAGGAAGCGCTGTGGGACACCCTGAACAGCGGCCAGGTCATTCCCGGATACGGTCACGCCGTACTTCGCAAGACCGACCCGCGTTACACCTCCCAGATGGAGTTCTGCAAAAAGTACCTGCCTGACTACCCGCTGTTCAAGGTCATCAACATGATTTACCGGGTCGCTCCCGACGTTCTCATGGAGCACGGCAAGGCGAAGAACCCCTGGCCGAACGTGGACGCCCAGTCCGGCGTCATCCAGTGGTACTACGGAGTCGAGGA
>CALZKF010000046.1 GCA_945787955.1 uncultured Acidobacteriota bacterium
GGTCACCGACGCCATCATCGACCAGTGGCGGGGACTTGATGCGGTACTGCTGGGCGCCATCGGTCACCCGGAAGTGGAGACCGGCCTGGTGGAACGGTCGGTGATCCTCGGTCTGCGGTTCGGCCTGGATCTGTACATCAACCTGCGGCCGATCAAGCTGTACTCCGAGCACCTCTGCCCGCTGAAGGACAAAGGCCCGGAACATATCGATTTCACCGTGATCCGTGAGAACACGGAAGGCATTTACTCCCAGATCGGCGGACACCTCAAGAAGGACACACCTGACGAAGTCGCCATCGTGAACGGCATCTACACCTGGAAAGGTTGCGAACGGGCCTCACGGTACGCCTTCGAAGTCGCCAGGCAGCGGGCGGCGCTGCGAGGCGACGGCAAACCGCCGACGGTGACCCTGGTGGACAAGGCCAACGCCATCCGGCCTCATGACATCTGGACCCGGGCGTTCGCCGAGGTAGCGAAGGATTTTCCCGAAGTGAAGACCGACCACGCCTACGTCGATGCCTGCTGCATGTGGATGGTGAAGAATCCGGAGTGGTTCGACGTCATCGTCACCACCAACCTGTTCGGCGACATCATCACCGACCTGGGCGCCATGATCCAGGGCGGCATGGGGATCGCAGCCTCCGGCAACATCCATCCCGGCAAGACTTCCATGTTTGAGCCGATCCACGGCTCGGCCCCGAAATACGCCGGCAAAAACGTCGCCTGTCCCCTCGGTTCCGTATCGGCGGTCTCCATGATGCTGGACTTCCTGGGCGAGACCGAGGCGGCCGCCCGGGTGGAGAAGGCGGTGGGAGCGGTGCTGACCAGCGGCAAGGTCCCCTCGGCCGACGCCCGCAGCGGCATCTCCACCTCCGAGATGGGTGACATGGTGGTGGAGATGCTGGAGAAGTAAGTTCTCCTGCACGCCGTGACCGCAACAGCGCCCTGAGCCAACACCTCCGGTGCAGGGCTTGGTCGGCTGTGCGGCCTCAGCGGGCATCTGCGGTATATCAAGACTTGACAGGCAGGTTTTCCGTCCCTGTTCATCAGCTTGCCAACAAACAGCGTGAGATAATGATCTGGCTGAACTGCAAGGCCTGTCAGCTAAAATAGGTCTGTATATTTATGGTTGCCCGGACTATTTGAAGTTGAAAGGTTATTTAGCATGAAAAAATTCTTCGAGTCGGGCGGGTTTTTCATGATTGTTGCCCTCATCTGTGTTGTTGCAGGCGTAGTCTCGGAGAAAGGGAATATCTTCATCAGCCTGGGTGCGTTCTGGATGATCGTTGCAGTCATAGTAAGAGCCAGGAATGCAAAGAAATCGGCTGGAGATGGAGACGACGGCGCCAGCTGACAAGACAGTAAACCTGCCGGCGGGTCCGTGCTCGCAGGTTTAACTCAGCGTTCGGTGAAGGATACATGAAAGCGCTTGTCATAACCTTGTCGGCAACAGTTCTTATGACTGCATGCGACAGATACCAGGCGCCTGCCCCGGTGAAACGTCAAACACCGCAATCCGTTGCCGAATCCAGGCCGGAAGCGTCCCTTGACGTGCTCACCGGCACCATACCGGCGACCCATACAGCCCTCCCGAAGGCGGCACGGAGCAATCGCCGTCACCGACGGAGAATCTCCTGAGAGGAAGTGGATTCAGAGTCTATGTGATTGAAACAACGGAAGAGAACTGAGAAACGGATAGGGTGAGCATGACGGACCTGGAGAGATTGGGCTTCAGTGACTGGTTCAAGAGTCGGGTGGATGAACAGCAGAATGCCGCTCATGGAGTCGCTCGTGTCGTATCCGTACATAAAGACAGCTACACGGTGACCCAAGGACAAGGGGAGGTGTTCGCCGAGTTGTCGGGAAATCTTCTGTTCTCTACCGGGTCCGGCAGTGATCTTCCTACCACCGGTGATTGGGTCTATGCGGATTATTTCGATGATGATACCCATGCGATCATCTACGGTGTTTTCCCCAGAAAGACGCTACTGAAGAGAAAAGCGGCCGGCAAGCTGGTGGATTTCCAGTTGATCGCCGCAAACATCGACGGCGCCTTCATCATCCAGTCTTTGAATGAGAACTTCAACCTGCGCAGACTGGAGCGTTACCTGGCGATGGTTCATGAAGGTGATATTGAGCCGATTGTTCTACTGAGCAAGTGTGACCTGATGCCCCCAAAAGAGGTCGAAGAAATCAAGACCAGCGTGCAGGCCATCGCTCCTCACGCACCCGTGATCGGATTCAGCAATCTAAGCCGGCAGGGTATTGATTCGATTGTTGGTTTGTTGGAGTGCGGTTCGACCTATTGCCTGCTCGGGTCATCCGGTGTCGGCAAGACCACCTTGCTGAATACCGTAATAGGTAGCGAAAAGTATGAAACGAAGTCTGTCAGCAAAATACAAAGCAAAGGGAGACATGCGACCACAAGCCGTCAACTGATCAGGCTTGAAACCGGGGCGATGATCGTCGATACCCCGGGAATGCGAGAGCTGGGCAGCATGTCGGTGGATGACGGTATCCATGAAACTTTCGTTGAAATACTGGATCTTTCCCAAAAGTGCAAGTTTGGTGACTGTACCCATACCAATGAAAAAGGCTGCGCATTATTGGCAGCCGTGCAGGCTGGTGATCTGTCCCAGCGACGCTTCCGGAACTACCTGAAGATGAGAACCGAATCCGAATTCAACCGGATGTCTTACCTGGAAAAAAGAAAGAAGGATAAGGCTTTCGGGAAGCTGATTAAATCGGTGATGAAGGACAAACGGAGATAGGGCCTGATGGATACCATACCGAAGCTCATCGAGCTGCTCGGCAAGCACCACGCCGGGCTGGAGATCCCCAGGTGAAGCCGTTTCAAGTCCTGGTTGCCGTGGTACTGGCCGCGTTTCTGGCCGGATGCTCTCCCATCGCACGGCATCCGGCAACCGGGACGGTGGCCGGGCAGGCGGTGGACACCACCGTGGACAGTGAGGATGCGGTCCGGTACCTCCAGGATCCTGCCTGCCGGCCGGATGAACAGGCCGACCCCTACGACCGGGAATCGTTGCAACTTTTATCCGAGCGGCGTTCCGTCGATTTCGCCGCCGCCTGGTTCGCGGAGGCGCTGTACCGCATGCCGGCCAACGGTCAGGCGCAGGACGCCTTCCACGATGCGGTGCAGGCGGCGGCCGGTCCCGATGACCACCGCAACTGGCTGCTGGTGTTCGTGCCGGGGTACGGGTACCGCAGGAACCCGGAGACCGGGGCCGACTTCGCCCGCCCCCGGGAGATCCTGCAAGAGCGGGGGTACCGCACGCTTCTCATCCAAACCGACGAACTGGGCACTGTGGAGGAGAACGCAGGCATCGTTTCCGAAAGGCTCCGGGAGCTGGCGGCGGACGAGTCCCAGGTCGTTATGATCAGCACCAGCAAGGGCGGTCCGGAAGTCGCGCTGGCGCTGGGAGAACTGCTGCCGGCGGAAGAATCGGCCCACGTCCGGGCCTGGATCAGCGTCGGCGGCCTCCTCCGTGGGAGCCCGCAGGCTGACCGGGCCCTGCGGTGGCCCAGGCGCTGGTTCGCCAGGACGGTACTGTGGTTCAAGGGATTGCGCCCCGGCATCATCGAAAACCTGAGTACGCCGGTGCGCCGTCCGGTGTTCGACCGGCTTCGATGGCCGCCTCACGTGCTGATGGTGCAGTACGTCGGGGTGCCCCTCTCCGGCCAGGTAGGACGCAAGGTGCGTGGCAGGTACCGCAAGATGCGTCACCTGGGGCCCAACGACGGCCTGACCCTGCTGGCCGACGAACTGGTCCCCGGTGGTATCGTGGTCACCGACGTCGGACTGGATCACTACTACCGCGACCCGGACATCGATCTGAAGACCATCGCCCTGGTGAACATTGTCCTGGAGGAACTGGACCCGTGAACTTTCTCAGACTGCTCCCGGTCATCCTGAGCCTGCTCCTGCTGGGGGCCCACTTCAGCCGTGCCGGAATGTTGCCGCTAACGCTGGTCTGCGTCCTGCTTCCGGTGCTCCTGTTCCTGAAACGGCCGTGGGTGCCACGGCTGATGCAGGTGGTGCTGGTGCTGGGATCGCTGGAGTGGGTGCGGATGATCCTGGTCTACGTCGGGCAGCGCCGGGAAGCAGGGCAGGACTGGGCGCGGCTGGCGGCGATCCTGGGCGGTGTGGTGGCGTTCACCCTGGTGTCCGCCCTGGTGTTTTCGAGATCGAGGGCCCTTCGAAAACGGTACAACCTTGAGTAGTGCAGGCCTGCAGCAACCGAAACGGACCCCACCTCAGGCCTTCTTCGTCGACCTGGCGATCTACCTGGCGGTCATGTTCCTGGTGCGTGAGGTCTACTTCCCGAAGATCGGGTTCATTGCCAACGGGCTGATGTGGTCCCTGACGACGCTGGCCGTCGCCACCTGGCGGATGAAGGTCCGGGACGTGTCCTGGAACGAACTGGGCCTGTGCAGGCCCCGGAACTGGAAAATGGCCCTGATCGCCACGGTGGTGATCCTTGGGATGGCGGTGGCTTCGATCGTTGTTTTTGAAGTGCTGAAAGACCAGATCGCCGCCGGGATCGCTCCCGATCAGTCGGATGAAAGCGCCGTATCCAAGTTCGGGGACCTGCAGGGCAACTGGGTGCTGTTCCTGACGATCATCCCGTTCGTATGGCTCGAATCGATGCTGGAAGAGATCCTGGACCGGGGTTTCCTCATGAACTGGATCGAGCGGGCCCTCTCGAGCAACCTGTTCGCCACCATCTTCGCCGTGATCGCCCAGGCGGTGATCTTCGGATTCCGGCATTCCTACGACCTGTCGGAACGCTCCATCACGGTGGGGCTGATCGGTCTCGCCATGGGCATAGGCTACGTCGCGTTCGGCCGGAACCTGTGGCCGCTCATCGCGGCGCACTGCGTCCTGAACACCCTGTCCATGCTGGACCGGGTGGCCTGAACGGTCCCTAGTCGTCATCCAGCGTACTGGTGTCGCCGATCTCCTCGCCCCGTTCCTTCGCCTTCAGCATCCTGCGGACGATTTTGCCGCTCCGTGTCTTGGGCAGCTTTTCCATGAACTCGATCTCCTGGGGCATCGCCAGGGGGGAGAGCTTCTTGCGGATGAAGTTCATGATCGACAGTTCCATGTCGTCGTCCGGCTCGAACCCGGGCTTCAGGGCGACGAACGCCTTGACCACTTCCATGTTCACCGGGTCCGGTTTGCCGATGGCGGCGGACTCGGCTACCGCCTCGTGCTCCAGCAGGGCGCTTTCGATCTCGAACGGCCCGACCAGGTGGCCGCCGGTGTTGATGACGTCGTCGTCCCTTCCCGAAAACCAGAAGTAGCCGTCGTTGTCGATGCTGGCCCGGTCGCCGCAGATGTACCAGCCGTTCAGGAACTTGCCGTAGTACGTGGCCGAGTTGTTCCAGTAGGTCCGCATCATGCTGGGCCAGGGAGGCTTCACCGCGATCATGCCGACGGTATTCGGCTCGTCGATCCTGATGCCGGTGTCCGCATCCACCACCGCAGCTTCCACCGCGGGGAACGGTTTGCCCATGCTCCCCGGCTTGACCGTCATGCCGGGCATGTTGGTGATCATCATGGCGCCGGTCTCGGTCTGCCAGAACGTGTCGTGGAAATCCAGGCCGAACGCTTCCCGGCCCCACAGGACCCCTTCGGCGTTCAACGGCTCCCCGACGCTGCACATATGGCGGAGCGCCGAAAGATCGTATTCCTTGACCAGCTCGGCGCCGTCTTTCATCAGCATCCGGATCGCCGTCGGCGCCGTGTACCAGACGCTGACCTTGTGGTCGGACATCGCCTGGTACCAGGCCGCCGAGGAAAATCCGGCGTCCAGGACGAACTGGGTGGCGCCCAGGGTCCACGGGCCGATGATGCCGTAGCTGGTGCCGGTGACCCAGCCCGGATCGGCGGTGCACCAGTAGACGTCCTCAGGTTTCAGGTCCAGTACGTCCCGGGTCGTCAGGTACTGTGCCAGTACGCTCTCATGGACATGGAGCGCGCCCTTCGGCTTGCCGGTGGTGCCGCTGGTGTAGTGCAGGACACTGGGTGACTCGGCACCGGTTGCCGCCGGAATGAAGTCGGCGTTGCGCCCTGTCTCCATGTCGAAGGCGACCTCACCGTCCCGGAGCGGCTTGTGGGCGTCGGTCTGGTCGATAACCACCACCATGGTCAACTCCGGCAGCCGGTCCCGGACCTTGCGGACCTTGCCCAAGTGTTTGCGCTGGGTGATGATCGCCACCGCCCCGCTGTCTTCCATGCGGGAGATCAGCGACTCGTCGCCGAAGGCGGAAAACAACGGCTGCACCACCGCGCCCAGTTTCAGGATTCCGAGGAAACCGATGTACAGCTCCGGGACCCGGTCCAGGAACAGGCAGACCCGGTCCAGAGATCCGACACCCCGGTCCTCGAGGAAGGCGGCCCAACCGCCGGAGAGTTCCTTGAGGTCGATGAATGAGAACTTTCCAAGGGCGCCGCCGTGCCCCTGGTGGATCAGTGCGGTTTTATCCCCGAGCCCTCGCTCCACATTCCGGTCGGTGCAGAGGTAACCGATATTGATCGGGCCGTCCTGAGTCAGGTTCAGGTCGGCCAGGGCATCGTCCCAGTGAAGCTTGTCGCTCACGGCGCTCCCTCCTTTACCGGCAGCTGCCGGACCGAACATGATAGAGAGAGACGCACCGGTTATCCCGCCTGAAAGGCGATTGTTTCACTCAAGATCGCGGGGGTGCAGCAGCGACTCCAGAACCGGGATCCCGGCAGGGTCGCCGGCCTCGCCGATGACCGCTTTCCCCTCTCTGCGGACCAGTGCATGGGCGAACCGGGCCGGCTGAGGCGCTGCGGTCGCCGCCGGGTACCGGCCGGTCCAGCTCCGGGTCGGTTCGAACAGGCCGACCAGGTCTCCCAGCACCGCGCTGGCCACCGGAACCGTCTCCCCGCCTCGGGCGAAATAAGCCATTTCTCCAGCTTCGCCGCCGTCCACCACCAGGACGTTGTTGGCGTCCCGGGCGCCGCCCAGGTAGCCATCCAGCGGCACCGCCATCGGCATGACCGCGATAACCGGTCGGTCGGCGCCGGCGACGAACAGGCCGATCTGCTTCACCCGCAGGCCCAGGTCGGGGGCGGCCCGGACCAGGAACGGATCCAGTCCGGCGAGGGGCCGCGCTTCGACCTTAGCTGCAGGGAACCGTACCCCCAGGGTGCGGGCGATCAGGATGACCAGTTTCTGGACCGTGTCCCAGCCGGAGATGTCCAGGGCCGGGTCCGGCTCGGTCAGGCCCCTGGTCGTGGCCTGTTCCAGGCCGTCCTCGAATGAGGCCCCGGTTTCCATGGCGCCCAGGATCACGTTGCACGTACTGGAGAGCACTGCCTGAAGCGAGCGGACATCCCGGCGGCCCAGGGGGCGGTCCACCGAGTACAGCAGCGGCCAGCCGGCGGCGATGGAGTTGTGAAACGCCAGCCGGACGCCATGGTCCAGGGCCAGCCGTTCGAGGCGCGCGCCGTGGGTGTGGAGCAGGACCTTGTTCGGAGTGACCACCGGCCGGGAGCGGGACAACACTTCCTCCACCAAAGCGGCCGAACCGTCGCCTCGTGTGAGGTCGAGGATGACGTCCAGATCGTCCCGCCGCACCAGCGCCCGGGGGTCCCTGAGCAGTTCGGCCTGGCCGTAGCGCTCGCCCAGATCCTTGTGGGGGTCGATCTCCGCCACGGCGGCGATCTCGAACCGCAGGCCGTGTTCCTCCTGGAGTTGGCGGGACCGGGTGACCAGGATCTGCGCCAGCTTGTCCGCCACCTGGCCGGCGCCCAGGATCCCCAGGCGCACGGTGGTCAGCTCCCGCTCCTCCCGGGTCGGCACCGGTGGTGAACCGGGGAGTTTGGCCTGTCGCAGGATAGTGGAAAGCTGGTCGGTTTCCAGGAGGAAACCGTCATGGCCGTGAGGGGAGCGGATCTCGGCGTACTGCACCGGCTTGTCCAGTTGGGACAGGATTTCGGCTCCCAGGTGGACTTCAGCCGGCGTGTAGAGAGAGTCGCTGCTGATGCCCACCACCAGCACCGGGCATTCCACCTGGTCCAGGCCGGCGATCAGCCCGCCCCGGTTGTCGCTGATATCGTGCAGGTCCATCGCCCGGGTCAGGGTGATGTAGGTCAGCGGGTCGAACCGCTTGGTGATCCGCTTGCCGTGGTGGCGCAGCCATGATTCGATGTTGAACATGCCCCGGTCCTTGATGGTGGAGCCCGGTTTCTTGAACCAGTCCCGGCCGAATTTTTCCTCGATACCGATCGGCGCCCGGTAGCTGAGCATGCCGACCCCACGGGCGACCATCTGGCCCAGGCGGGAGGTGACTTCGTCTCCCGAGACGTCGATCTCCGTTCCCCGGCGCTGGAGCCAGTTCAGGCCGATCTGGTACGGCGTGGTCCGCAACGGCGCCGCCACCACCACGACGAGGTCGACCATTGAGCCGGCTTCGATAGCCCACTCCCAGGCGATCATGCCGCCCATGGAAGGCCCGACCACTTTTTTGAGTCGTTGGATTCCCAACTGGCGGATCAGGAGGTGCTGCACGCGCATGATGTCCAGAGGTGTCAGGAGCGGAAAACGGTCCAGCCACGGCTCCCCGTCCGGGGCGGGGAACCGGGGGCCGGTGCTGCCGTAGCAGCTTCCTGTCAGGTTGGGGCAGATCACGAACCGGGTCTCGGTGTCGATCGCCCGGCCGGGGCCGATCACCGCTTCCCACCAGCCGTCGGGCTGGCCGTCGAAGCCGCCTGTGGCGTGGGTGTCGGTGGTCAGCGGGTGGATGACCAGGACGGCGTTGTCCCGGGCTTCGTTCAGCTCGCCCCAGGTTTCATAGGCGATCTGCAGCTCCGGGAACTCGCCGCCATGGACCGCAACGAACGGTTCCTGCAATTGCAGTTGCAGGACCTGGACCCGGTCGGCTGCACTAGCCGGCCACCAGCGGTCGCGGTACTCGTTCGGGACTGCCATAAGCCCCTATCCTGCCACAAACAAATGGGGACATTCCGCTTTTTGTTCATCGGGGCTGCAGGTAGGAGCGCCAGATCTGTCCTCGGGAGAGGGGACCTGACGCATGAGCACAGCAAGGGGAAAAAAGCGGAATGTCCCCAAATAATTTAGCTGCCGTATTTGGCGATGATCGCCTTCTTGTCCAGGCCGAGGATGCCGTACTTGTCGCCGACTTTTTTGAACGCTTCCAGGGCCCGCTGCAGCATCGGGATATCGTGGGCGGCGGAAAGCTGGGTCCGGATACGGGCCTGGCCTTTGGCTACCACCGGGAAGAAAAACCCTACGACGTAGATCCCTTCGGCGTACAGGTCCCGTGCGATGTCCTGGCTCAGCTTGGCGTTGAACAACATGACCGGCACGATGGGGGAGTCACCCTTCTTGATGACGAACCCGGCCTCCAGGAGCCCGTTGCGCCAGAATTTCGTGTTCTCTTCCAGCCTGTCCCGGCGCTCGGTGCTGGCGGTGAGCATCTCCAGCACCTTCAACGCACCGCAGACCAGGGGAGGCGCCATGGTGTTGCTGAACAGGTACGGCCTGGCGCGCTGACGGCAGAGTTCGACGATCTCCTTGCGGCCGGATACGCAGCCGCCGGCTGCGCCGCCCAGTGCTTTCCCCAGGGTCGTCGTGACGATATCGACCTTGTCCATGACGCCGAACCGTTCATGAACGCCCCGCCCGGTTTTCCCGATGAACCCCGAGGAGTGGGACTCGTCGGTGAACACCATGGCGTCGTACCGCTCCGCCAGTTCGCAGATCCGATCCAGGGGCGCCAGGTCACCATCCATGCTGAACACGCCGTCGGTAACGATCATCCTCTTGCGTTTGTCCTGGTGCATCTGCAGCTTCTGCTCCAGATGATCCATGTTGGCGTGCTTGTAGGTGTCGGTCATCGCCTTGCACAGCCGGATGCCGTCCACGATGCTGGCATGGACCAGCCGGTCGGAGATGATGACGTCGTCCGGCCCCAGCACCGCTTCGAATACGCCGGCGTTGGCGTCCAGGCAGCTGGGGAACAGGATGGTGTCCTCCATCCCCAGGAAACGGGACAGCGCATCTTCCAGTTCCCGGTGCACATCCTGAGTGCCGCAGATAAACCTCACGCTGGAAAGACCGAAGCCGCGGTCGTCCAGCCCCTTGTGGGCGGCGGCTACAACTTCCGGATGGCTTGACAGCCCCAGGTAGTTGTTGGCGCACAGGTTCACGACCTTTTTCAGCTCGCTTCCCGAGGGGTATTCGACCTCGATATCGGCGGACTGGGGAGAGTGGATATAACGCTCTTCCTTGAACAGGCCGGCGTCCCGGATCGCAGCCAAGTCGTCCCGGTAGGCGTTGCGTACTGCGTCGGAGTAAGCCATGGCTCTCAGCCTTTCTGGTGCTTCTGGACCAGGTGAAGGATGCTCTTGACGCTGTCGAACGCCTCCGGCGTAGCCTCGTCGTCGGGGAGGCTGACATCGCATTTATTCTCCAGGAACCGCTTCAGGCTTACCATGCTGAAGCTGTCCACAATGCCGCTGGAGATCAGGGGAGTGTTTTCGTCCAGCTCGATATCTTCGTCATCCTCGTCGTCGAGGTATTCGTTGCGGATGTATTCGAGAATCATTTCTTTCACGGTGCGCTCCTTCCAGGGATCGTCATGGTTCAGGGAATGATGGATTCTAGTCGATACCGGGCTGAAGCACTACAAGCGCAAAGGATCTATCCAACCGGGAATCAGCGGCGTCAACGATAGACATCCCGTCTATGCCGAACCCGCAGGAGGATGACTTCTCCATCCTGAATGTCGTAGCGAACCCGGTATGCTCCGATCCGCAGCCGGTAACGCCCGGAGCCTTTGCCACTGAGCTTCCTGATCCCAGGTGGTGGACCGAACGGGTTGGTTTGCAGAGTGCGAAGCGCTGCAAGAATAAGTGGTTGTACAGGCTGGGGCAACTTGTGGAGGTCGCGGAGGAAGCTGGCTGTCAGGTGGACCGAAAACCGGCCGGCCACGGATCAATCCACCCTGTACTTCACACGATCCTTGAGGTAATCGGCCAGGCTCAGGCTTCCGCCGGTTGTGTGTTCCGAGGCCGCTCCATCCATGCTTTTTCTGAATTCCGGATCCATCTCCTCCAGCATGTCCTCGAAATCATCCACGTTCAGGAGGATCGCCGCTGGTTTTCCCCCGCGGGTGATTAGGAATCGGGATCTCTCCTGGTCGATCTGATCCAGAAGCGCACCGAGTTGGGTGCGTGCGATGGAGGCCGGAATCCGAGTCGGGGAAGCCGGCTTTTTTGATAATCCCATGTGCATCTCCTGGCAATACATCAATCAATCGATGCATTGAATTTAAGGTGCGTTTGCGGGGAAGTCAAGGATCACAGGATTCGAAACGAATCTCCGATCGCTTTGATTCTCTCTTCCGGCACCCCGGCTGCGCTGGCCGCCGCCGGCCAGCCGGACAGCGCGTCGCCCACCTCCCGGACGATCTCCCGGCCGTCCCTTTCGATCCCGAATTTCCGTCCCAGATCCAGGAGATCGCCGGCTGTGAACCGGTCGAATTTCCTACCCAGGCTGATCTGGTGCCGCCTGGTGTAGCCACCGCCCCGGGCGAAAGTCAGATCATAGGCCGGCGACAGCGACCACTTGCCGTTTCCGTCCATCACGAAGCCGAAATTCTTCACATGATCGTCCTGGTTCACCGCCAGGATATTGAACGAGATCCTCCGGAAAGCCTGGGCCAGTGCCGGGTAGCCCAGCTGCAGGGTGAGGGTCAGCCGCAGTAACTGTTCACATGCGTACAGCCCGGGGCGGTTGTAGTCCACATGCTCCATGCCGCCCAGGGTGTGAATATGCAGGCGGCCTTCGGCCGTCCGGTCGAACCGCCGGGTCATGAAGTGCCCCAGGCCCCTTTCCTCCAGGAGGTGGGTCTCCGCCATCTCGATCCCCGCCTTGCGAGCCAGCACGGAGTAGGCGTGCTCGATCCGGTTATAGGCTCGGGGCTCCGGGTCCGGAACATCCAGTTCGCCGACGCCGTCGAACTTGATCAACCATTCTTCGTCTCCGGGCCTCGGCGAGGCAAAGGCGGAGCGGACCTCGTTGCTCTTGCGGTTCCAGAGGATGACCGCCTTGGCCCGGGCGCCCCCTGCCGACGAGCCCAGGCGGATGATCTCGGGAACGGCGATCTCGGTGCTCCCTTCCACTACCCGGCGGGCCGCCGCAACCAGGGCTGAAACCTCCAGCGCCTCCTCCTCCCGGGCGTTCCTGGGGATGCGGTGGGCCGGTCGGAATTCCAGAGCGCCCATAGCCCGGGACCCGATATAGAGAAGTTTCTGCACCGGGCTCATGGCGTCATCCGGGCGACCGCGGTCGGTAAAGTATCTTCGGATCACGGCGTTGCCGAACCGGTCCGGGAGGGCGTCGGCCAATACGCCGGGCAGGCCTTCAAACGCAGGCAGCCGCCTGAGCTCGGGGAACTCCACCGCCCCCTTGCGCTGGAGAGGAAGATGGATCGGGGATATCTCGAGACCGGTGCGGCGGAAGTCACTGTCGTACTCGAAAATCACCCTGCCATCGTCCAGTTCCGCCACGGCGCCCACCGTGTGATCCCAGAGCCGGACCTCGGCAATGCAGGACGGCTCAGCCATGGCGGGGTCTCCCGGCCCGCTGCCTCGGCCGGCCCCGGGAGCGGAGCAACTCCATCGGTGAAACGCCGGCTTCCGGGAGGAATGCATCCAGCGAGTCCAGGCGCCCCAGGGCCCGCAGGACCCGGATCACGGTGCCGAGTTGGACATCCCGGCCGGTCTCCATGTTTCCCAGGGTCCTCAGGCTGATCCCTGCCCGCCGGGCCAGTTCCGCCTGGGTGGTGTTGCCCTCAAGGCGGTAGCGACGAAGCCGTGTGCCGATCTCGGTCAGGATTTCGTCATCGGTAAGCTGCAGGAGGTTCATAACGACCCCTTAAAGGTATAATATTGCGTTTAATGATTATATTATAGGATAATACGAATAATATTGCTATAAATAAGCAAATATAAATATACAGCAATATAGTGCTGATTATATTGATAATTATATTTTATAGGCAATATTATGCTATATATTAGCGTACGATTATCGCCTGGGTCGGGCAGACCGGGACACAGAAGCCGCACCCGGTGCACGCTGCATCCACCACGGACGGGTGTCTCTGGCCATCAAATGCAATCGCCTGCCAGCCGCAGGCGATCTTGCAGCTGACGCAGACCACGCCATCCCACGCCAGGCAACGTTCCCGTGACAGCGCGGCCAGGCCGACCGGAGCAGGCGAACCGACAGGCGTCGGCGCGGCAACGGGACAGACCTTGAAACAGTCACCGCAAAATGTGCAGCCGGTCTCGGTGAAGGAAAGGTACGCTCGACCCGACAGGCTGTGATCCGGCGGGTGAAGCCGGATTACGTCCGGCTCGCAGGTGCGGAGGCAGGGTTGGTCCAGGCAGTCGGTGCAGGGGTTGTGCGCTGCGTTTTCTACGGTGATGCAGGGCGGCGGCGGGCCGAGGGGCCGGATCTCCACAGGGCGCCCCTTCAGGAACGACCGGCGGCTGTGATCGACCTTGTCCCCGGGACCGGGTGTCACTGTCGGTAGGTGTTGGCCACCAGCGGCTCGGCGTCCGACTGTTGCGCATGGCACTGGACACAGGTGAACCGGGCGCCGATGACTTGGCCGGTCATGTTGCCGGGATCGTTGCGCAGGTCTGTGTAATGGCTGGCCGGCATCGGGGTCGGATCGCCGGCCGCACGTTCGCTCCCGATGGAGTCCGGGATGTCGTGGCATTCGATGCACATGTTTTCACCGATCCGGATCGGGAGGAAATCCTCGATCAGATGGGGGATCATCGGCGGCGCTGCGCTGAAATAGGCATCTACCGTATCGTTCTCGCCCGGCTCCCCGGCGCTGATCCCGGCAAGGACCGGATCCGGCGTGGCGTACACACCGGTTTTCGAAAGGCCGAGCCGGCTGTCCTCGATCTCTTCCACCTTGTCGGCACAGCCGGCGCCGGCCAACAGAAGGATTATCGCAACCATGATCAAGGTTCCCTTGTGCAGTTTCATCTCGATCTCCTCGTTCCCGATCATCAGGCCTTGTAGACCCTGACGGCGCATTTCTTGAAGTCGATCTCCTTGGACAGGGGGCAGGTGATGTCCAGGGTGACCTTGTTGATGAACACCGCTTCATCGAAGAACGGTACGAACGTGTACCCTTTAGGCGGCCGGTTCCTGCCTGATGTTTCCACTCGCGCCTTGACCTTGCCGCGGCGGGATTCCACTACCACCAGGTCGTTGCGCTTGAGCTCGCGTTTGGCGGCGTCATCAGGATGCATGAAGATCTGGGCCGCCGGTACGGCTCGGTGCAGTTCCGGCACACGGCGGGTCATGGTGCCGGTATGCCAGTGCTCCAGGACCCGGCCGGTGCTGAGCCAGAGGTCGTAATTGTCGTCAGGCTGTTCCGGCGGGGCGGCGTACGGCCGGAAGAAGATCTTGGCCTTGCCGGCCAGGGATTGCTTGTCCTTGTCCGTCACGCCGTCCAGATCGCCGGACTGCAACGATTTCAGTGCCTTGCCGTAGAACTCGAATCCGGCCCCCTTGCTCACGTAGCCGTCGTACTTCTCGTTGAACCGCCACTCGGTTTCCTTGCCGTCCACCACCGGCCACTTCAGGCCGCGGACATCGTCCCGCATGTAGTGGTCAAATTCGGCCAGGTCATGGTGGTGCCCACGGCCGAAGGCGGCGTATTCCTCGAACAGCGCCTTTTCCACGAACCAGGGTTTGTCCTCGCCCAGAGCCTTGACCGTACCGTTGTCGTGGCCGTTGGCCACCGGGTCCGGCCAGGCGAACTTCCTGTTCGCCTCGGTGGCGAACAGGACCTCGTACAGGGTGCTGTCCGGCGTGTAGCCCATGTCCGTGGCCGCTTGGAGGACATCGCCCAGTTTGCCGTCCTCGAAAGCCTCATCTTGGAGTCCGGGGACCGGTTTCTCCCCCCAGACATCCTTGAGGGTGAAGCGCTTGGAAAACTCCAGCACCTGCCAGACGTCGCTGCGGGCTTCTCCCGGAGCGGGGACCTGTTCCCGCCACATCTGGGTGCGGCGCTCGGCGTTGCCGTACGCTCCCCACTTTTCGAAGATCATCGAAGAGGGCAGGATCAGGTCGGCGACCTTGCCGGAGATGGTCGGGTACGGGTCGGAACAGACGATGAAGTTGTCCATCTCCCGGGCCGCCTTGATCCAGTGGTTGGCGTTGGCGGTGGCCTGGAACGGGTTGTTGACCTGGACCCAGGCGAACTTGACCTGGCCGTCCTCCAGGTCCCGCATGATCTTGGTGATGTGGCTGCCGACCTTGGGAT
>CALZKF010000047.1 GCA_945787955.1 uncultured Acidobacteriota bacterium
GCTGGAGGGTGGCTCCCTTGAATCCGGCCAGAACAGAGAGGATTCCGGCAACGAACACCAGGTGCAGCCACGACCACGGGGCCTGGCGAGTCCCCGGGTCGATCGGCTTCAACCGGCCGTTGCCGAACAGAACCGTGCCGGCCCACGCCTCGGTGGAGCCGCCGGCGGCCAGCCTGTCCCTGCGGGCGGCGGCCAGAGCCGTGGCCATATCCTCACCGCCTCCAAGGTGGCGGTAAAGATCTTCGGTGAACGCCGCCGCCTCATCGTCCCGCACCGGCCACAGGTTGGCCACTACCGCCTGGGCGCCGGCGACGAAGAACCCGCGGGCCAGGCTGAGCACCCCTTCCCCTTCCAGGGTGGCGCCTGATGCGCTGCGGCAGGCGGACAGGATCACCGTCCGGCCGGTGAGGTCCAGGTTCACGATCTCACGGACCTGCAGCAGACCGTCTTCGCCATCACCGGCCGCCAGAACGATCCCGGACAGGTCGGGGTGGCGGTCGTCCACCACGGCATGGGCCGCCAGGTGGATGACGGCATAGTCTCCAAACTCCGCTCCCTTGAACCGGCCCTCGGCTGCCGCGGCTCCCGACCGGACCTGGACGCCGCTGCCCAGATGCTCCCTGGCCGCCCGGGCTTCCAGGGCGGCATATGGCAATCGGCCCAGGTCGCGCTGTTCGATCTCCGGGTCGATATACACCAGGGATGGACGGGGCGCCTGCGCCTGCGCTTTATCGACCCATTGCAGCCAGGCCGCCGCCGAGGGTACCTGGCAGATGCGGTAACGGTCGTCCACCAGGGCGCCGAACGGCAGCCGGTGCAGGGGGCCGTCAGGTACGATCACCAGGTGGGTTACCTCTTCCGGCAGCGATCGCAGCGGCTGTTCCAGAAGTTCCCGGTACAGACGGTCCAGCCCGGCCCGTTCCGAACCGTCCCGGTTCCGGATCGCAACGAGGGTCAGGTTCACCAGGGCCGACAGGTCGGTTGCCGGCGGCAGGGAATAAAGATCCACGCCATCCTTCGTAATCACCGTCAGCCATGAGCCGCCGATAAAAGTCCCCTTGTTCTCGAGATCCCCGGTCAGGAACGACAGCACCGCCTCGTCTTCCCTGAGACGGGCCTGCACCTGCTCCAATTCCGGAACCTGGCGCCAGGGCAGATCGTCCGGTTCCCTGCCTGCGTCAGCCGCGTCCAGCTCATCCAGGAACACCCGGGCCCGCATCCTTTCGCTGATCCGGAACGCCAGGTCCAGATCGTCCGGCGAGGGTATCGCCTCCGGCGGCCACAGCAGGTTGCCGATGAACTGGTTGTAGAAAAACGCCCAGGGTGAAAACGTCCTGGCCCGCACCGTACCGTCGGACTGGTTGTCCCGGATCGCCTCAATGGCGTCCAGGGCGGCCAACGAGAACCGGATCGCCTTTTCCCGGTTCGTCCTGCTCTCGACTCCGCGCTGCTGCAACTCCCAGTACAGCGTCGACTGGATCATCCGTGTCCGGGCAGTCGTCTGGGGTGAGTTCAGGCGTGCTGCAAGGGCAGCCGCCTTGTCCAGCACCGCCAGGCCCCGGTCCGGATCCATGGGAGAGTCAATCACCAGGCTTTCAGCCAGCAGCCGGGATGCCAGGGAGGCGTTTTCCAGGTCCCCGATCGCTTCGCTGATCTCCAGACCACGCTCCAGGTGATTCCGTCTGGCTTCAATTCCGGAAACGATCTGACCCAGGTACAGTTCGGATTTCGCTTCGATCGCCCGGTTACCGCCACGGATTGCCGTATCCCGGGCGATTTCCACGAGACCGATGGTCCGGGCTGCTGCTGCTTTGCCTTCGACAGGCGGAGTGAGCCTGGCGTCCAGCAGGGCGATGTTGCTGCGTGCCACAGCCTCCTCAAACGGGTCGTCCAGAACAGCCAGGAGATCGGCCTGGGCTTTAAAATCTTCCAGCGCTTCAGGAAAGCGGCCCATCCCCCAGCGCACCGAGCCGGCGACCTCGAGCCACATCGCCTGCTGGTAGCGGTCGCCTTCCTGAAACACGGTGTCCCGCACCTTCATCAAGCGCTGTTCCGCCGCCTCGTAACGGGCTTGATAGTACTCACTCCTTGCCAGGTGAACGGATACGGTGGCGGCCAGGATCGAATCCCCGGCCCGGACCGCGGCGTTCATCGCCTCCTGCAGCTGTTCCCCCGATTCCGCAAGCCTGCCACGGAAAGACAGGAAGGTTGCGTACCCCAGCCGGGCGGCGACCTCGTGGTCGGTTTCCCTGCGACCCCGGAAAGCGGCGATGCTCTCGAGGTACAGCGATTCCGCCCTCCCCCCTCCCCGGCGCGCCTGCACCGATGCCAGCGTCAACCAGGCAAGGTGGTTGTCCGGATCTACCGCGACCAGCGCCTCGACACGCCGGGCCGCCTCGTCCCAGCCGTTGGTGCGGCCGGCTATGGAAACGTAGCAGCGGTAGCCGCCCCCTTCATCCGGGTGCCGGAGAACGTACCGGTCGCAATCATCGAATGTGGAAGGAGCCTGTGCATAAACGGCGCCTGCGGCGACCAGGAGGGCCGGCAGCAGGAACCGCAGGTTCATTCGAGCGTGACCTTGAAGGTTCTGGACGGTTGCCGGGTTCCGTCGGGAAGCACCGCCTCCACCTGCCACAGGATGACGCCGCCGGGAGGGATGCTCTCGATCGCCGCGGCCGGTACGGTGAACGAGCCGGCTGTCAGGCCGAAATCCCGGTGCAGGATTTCAAAATCGGCGGTAGCCACCTGGAGGTTGAACGTCGCCCCTTCCGGGCCGGACCAGACCAGTGTGCAGTCTGCTCTCGAGAGCACTGCGTTCGCCGGTATTTCCGAAAGCAACGTTTCCTCCACCGGAGCGCGGTACTCCGGGGGAGAAGTCACAGGCCCGATGCCGGTTCCCCGAAACTGCATGACCAGCGCCGCCGCCATCACAAGGACCGCGGCGGCGGCCAGGCCGTACCAGGCGCGCCACGGTTTGGGGCCGGCCTGGACGGCAGGACGCCCGACCTCATCGGAGGCCTTCTCGCCCTGCTGCCATGCCAGGGCGCACATCGGACAGGTGGCGGCGTGATCGGCCAGCTCGCCGAACCGTTCCGGCGGCAGTTCACCTCGCACCGCCGACCAGATCTGTTCCGGGTCCGGGCAATCTGAAGGTTCAATCCCTTCCGGCGGCAGGGTTGTCATGGCGTCTTTCCAAGACTGGGAAGGTTCCGTCTTCATGGCGTGTAGCCCTTTCCGGCCAGGCAGAACCGCATCTGTTTCAGCCCGCGGTACAACAGGTTCCGAACCTGGTCGTACCGCCAGCCTGAATGTTCCGCGGTTTCGGGAAGGGAATGTCCGAGAATGTGCAGGGCGACCACCCGGCGGCGCCGGGATTCGATGGTCCCGAGGCATTCCCGAATCGCTGCTCCCAGTTCCCACATCGCCTGATCCTGTCCCGCCCGTTCATCTTCCAGGCGGTGGTTCGGTCCATCTTCGGCCGGATCCAGTGGAGTTTCCCGCTTGCGCTTCACCCTCCGGATCTCGTCCACGGTCACCGAATGGGCGACCTTCCAGAGATAGGACGCTTTGGGGGACGGATTCAGCTCACCCTTTTTTTCCTGGCGGAGAAGTTTCATCATCGCCAGCTGAACCAGATCGTCCCGGCGGTCGGTCATCCAGCCCGGGCACAGCGACGCCACCGCCCGCACCAGTACCACCCGGATTTCCTCATATTCCGCCATTCCATAGTGAGTTTATCAAGAAAAGGGGTCAGGCACCTTTTCGCCTCTAAGCCATCCTGCTCTGGCTGAACCCGATCACCTTGCGGCAGTGGGGGCAGAAATAAATGGCGGTCTTGGGGAACAGGAACCAGCCCGGGCCCTTCGCCTTGGTGTACACCTCGGTGATCGGCTGGGTGCAGTGCGGGCAGATCGGGTCCAGGTCTTCCCTGGGAACAACGGTGAATGGCGCCTTGGTCATAACGGTGTCTCCTCTTGACCCTTCATCTATGTATACAGGCGGGGAGGAGGTTTATTCGATCACGAGCTACGCAGTTTCCCCCTCTGGAAGAGGCCAGGCAATACGACAGACGACTTCTTGACCTTTTTCATCGATTATCGCCCGCAACTCCCCTTGCTTATCCATGGCACGATCCAAAATTAGGAAGGGGAGATGAAATGGCAATTTTACCCGACGGCGGGCGCCCGTGGGTGGCGGGCACCATTCGCCTGTTACTGATGACAGGAATAGCATTTGTTTCCACCGGTACCTTTTCCGGGGCGTCTGGCGATCTGGCCTGGCCCCTGCCTCCGGACACCCCCCGCATCCAATACATCAAATCCTACTCCGGTGCGGCAGACTTCCGGAAGAAACCCAGTCGCTGGCGCCGTGTGCTGGTCGGTCCGGAGGTCGATAAAGGGATCAAGCTGAAAAAGCCCTACGGCGTAACGACCGACGACGCCGGAAAAATGTACGTTACCGACACCGGCCTGGGAGCCGTGTTGGTATTTGACGAATCCGAAAAAAAGGTTCGGGTGCTGGGGCAGGAAGGGCAGGTCCGGTTGGTAACCCCGATCGGTCTGGCCGTGGCCACAGACGGCTCGGTGTTCGTTTCCGACGCTGATCTGAACCAGGTGTTCCGTTTCAGCGCCGAGGGCCGGATGGATCTTAGCCTGGGCAAGGCCGAGGGACTGCAAAACCCAACCGGGATCGCCCTCGACCGCACCCGCAGCCGGCTGTACGTGGCGGACAGCCACCTGCACAAACTGTTCATCTATTCCACAGATGGTGAATTCATCGGAAGCTGGGGCGATCGTGGTCCTGGCCCGGGGCAGTTCAACTACCCCACCAACCTGGCGGTCGACCGCCAGGGGAACGTCCGGGTTGTAGACACCGGCAATTTCCGGGTCCAGGTGTTCTCCCCGGAGGGAAAGTTCCTTTCCACCTTCGGAGAGGCCGGTGACTCCTTCGGCAGCTTCAGCCGGCCGAAAGGGATCGCCATCGACAGCGAGGGCCACACGTACGTCGTAGATGCGGCGTTCAACAATTATCAGATTTTCGACGACGAGGGGCAGCTGCTCCTGTTCGTCGGTTCACTCGGAAGTGATCCGGGAAGGTTCTGGCTGCCGGCGGGAATCCACATCGACGACAATGACCGTGTATTCGTCGTCGACCAGCTCAACCGCCGTGTACAGGTGTTTCAGTACCTTCCCGAAGATCGCAACTGAGGGAGGATCAGAATGAAACGAAGAGCTCTCTACTTCCTGGCCTTTACCGCGGTGGCACTGCTCGCCATCGCTCCTGCGGCGGCCCAGGCCGACGTGGTGGACACCATGCACAACCTGTCGTCCACGGCAGGGGCGGACCAGATTACCGACATCTCAACGGATGAGGATCAGATCTGCGTCTTCTGCCATACGCCTCATCAGGCGTCACCGGCTGCCCCGCTCTGGAATCACACCCAGTCGGCGGTGGCGTCGTACGGCGTTTATACCTCCCCGACCCTGGATGCCTCGGACATCACCGACATCGGTGGCGGAAGCGACGTTTCCCTGCTGTGCATGAGCTGCCACGACGGGACCGTCGGGGTCAACAGCCTGGGGAATCCGGCCAACGACACCGGCGCCAATCCAACCATGGGGTCCGGAAACGAGCTGAACGCTTCCGGCCAGATCGCCGCCGGTCGGCCAACCAACATGGGCAGCAGCCTGGCTGATGACCATCCGGTGAACTTCACCTACGACGCGGCACTGGCCACGGCGGACGGTGAACTGGCCACTCCGGTATCCGCATCCTACGTCGATGCAGCCCAGAACGTGCCGCTGTTCGGAGGGATGGTGCAGTGCGCCAGCTGTCACGACCCTCACGACAACACCAATGTACCGTTCCTCACTATGACGAACTCCGGCAGCCAGCTCTGCTCGACCTGTCACCAGAAGTGACATCTGGTGCGTCCAGGTGAGGATAACGGGGGGTAGAGCAGGGATCCTATTGGTGATCGCCCTGGCGTCCCAACCGCTACTTGCCGGGAACGGCAATAGCGGCAGGACGTCCGGGGCGTTCCCGCGCCTGGGCGGCCACGCCGACTGGGAGTTGTACCGCTCCGACAACAGCTCCCGGAACACCAACGCCACCTTCCAGGCGTTCCGTCAGCGCTACACCCTGGATCTCACCGGCGCCATCTACGACTTTCGCTTCAACCGCTATGCCCTCAGCTTCGACTTCTTCCGCAGCGACCGCAAGGTCAACGGCCGGGAGCTGGACTCCCAGACCATCGGGTACCGCATGTCCAGCACTTTCTTTCCGACCCGATCCTTCCCGTTGCGACTCTGGGCCCGCCGCACCACCACCGACGCCGCCGGCATGTCGCTGGCCGACCGGGACCGGGAAACACGCTCCTGGGGGGGCGAATGGAACTTTGCCTTCCGGAACCGGCAACGACTGCGGCTGCACTATGACCGCACCGCCTATGACCTGCTGTCGCCTGTGGCCCTTGAGGAACGGCGCAACGCGGGGCAGGCGGAGTATGGTTACAGGACCGACCGCCGGGATACCACGCTGCAGTACGGTTTCCAGGACCGCCAGGAACGGGTCAGCGGCACCGAGTTCAATCGCAGGAATGCCACACTGACCGATCGAACCCGGTTCGCAAATGGTATGACCTTCCTGATCAACGCCAACCACACCCTGTCCGACGCGCTGTTCAGTACCGGCGTTCGGGACGACCTGACCATCATGCGGGTCAGTTCGGTGCTGGACATCCCGCGGAAGAACCGTGTCGGATTCAACGTCGGTTACGACCACAACGAAAACGCCGGTAATTTCGTGGACGCAACGTCCGACCAGTTACGGGCGAACTCCAGGATCCGGCTGGGCCCCAACTGGGAGTTCCAGGTCGGAGCCAGGGCCGGCCGGCTGGACAGCATGGCCGGAGCGGTGCCCACCGGCCAGGACCTGCAGGGCATCACCGCAGGGATCCGGTTCCAGGTGGACCGGGGACCGACAACCTTTTCCACCTCCTACAACGTCGGCCGGATCGCCACCGAATTCGATGACGGTACGGATCGCACGAACATCAACCATGCGGTGAACGCCGACTTGAGGACCGATGTGGCGGACGCAGCGACCCTGTTCTCCTCCCTGCAATACCGGGAAGACGAGAACGACACATCCGGCGTCGGCTACACCTTCGACCTTCTCCGAGGCGAGGTCGGCCTGGAGGGCCGTCTGGGCGAGCACCACCGGGGCAAGGCATCGATCTTCCACAGGCAGACGACCTACGACACCTTCCAGTTCGGCGTCCAGGACAGCACGGAAACAGGAGCTCAGGCGACCTGGGACCACCCTGACGGCGGCGTAACCCTGACGGTATCGACCCAGGAAGGGATCTCCGACTTCATTCCCGATCCAGGGTCCGGCTCGCCATTCATCCCCGGCATCGACCTGGTCAGCCGGGCCGACGTGGCGACCGCCGGGATGCACTGGCGGCTGCCCGCCCGCCTGAGGATTCGGGTCCAGGCCCGCTATGAAGACCGTGAATTCACTTCCATCGGCAGCGAAAGCATCCGGTACTATCACCCGGAGCTCGAATGGAGCCATCAGGTCTGGCGGATCGCTCTCGGTCTGTCGCACTATGAGAGAGACAATTCGACCTCGTTCAAGCGGGATGCACTTACCTTCCGGGTCAGCAGGCGGATGTTCTGATGAAAATGCCCACCCTCATCGTCCTGGCGGCCGCCCTGCTGGCGGGGTGCACCCACCGGCCACCGGACAGTTCGATCAGCGGACCGGCAGTGGCCTGGCCGCCGCCGCCCGACCGGGCACGGATCGAACTGGTTCAGACTGTGGAATTCCCCGGAGACCTGGGAATCCGGTCCGGATGGTTCCGGCGCATCATCAAACGGCTGATCCATGGTAAGCAGATCCATGCCATGGCGAGGCCATACGCCGTTGCCTCGGGGCCTGACGGTGTCATAGCCGTGGCCGACCCGGACGCCCGCTCGGTACACCTGTTCGATGTCGGCGAAAACCGCTACCGGCGGATCATGGAGGCCGGTGGGGAGCTGCTCGTCTCTCCGGTAGGCGTGGCGTTCGATGCCGACGGCGCTCTGTTCGTTTCCGATTCGGTGCGGGCCGCCGTTTTCCGGATCGACCGCCAGGGCGAATCAACCACGGTCCTTGAGGCCGGCACCCTGCAGCGGCCAACCGGGCTGGCCGTAGACCCGGAACGGGGCGTGCTTTACGTGGTGGACACCGCAGGGCACCGGGTCGTCGGCTACGGCTCGGACGGCACACAGGTTTTCGAAGCCGGTGGAAGGGGAACCGGGAACGGTGAATTCACTTTTCCGGTGGCGGTGGCGCTGGACCGTTCAGGCCACGTGCACGTCACCGATTCCATGAACTTCCGGGTCCAGATCCTGGATCCGGGAGGTGGCTTCCTCGGATCATTCGGACAATCGGGCCGGTCCCCCGGGGACTTCGACAAGACCAAAGGTATCGCTGTGGACGGTGACGGGCACATTTACGTGGTGGAAGGTCTCCATGACGTGGTCCACGTCTACGACCGGGATGGCCGCCTCCTGACCGTCCTGGGCGGCACCGGCTCCGGGCCGGGCGAGTTCCTGTTGCCGGCCGGAATCCACATTGACGGGACCAACCGGATCCTGATCGCCGATTCGGCCAACCACCGGGTGCAGATCCTGCGATATCTGGGCGACGGTCCCCGGGAGGGGCCGTCATGAGGAGGCGAATCACCCTGACGGTGGCTGTGGCGCTGCTGCTGGCCGGACCGGCTGCCGCAGATCTGGCGACATCGAAACACAACCTGTCGACCTCCGGCCCCGGGCCGATCGCGGCAGACTCCGAGTCCAGGCTGTGCGTGTTCTGCCATACACCCCACAACGCCCGGCCGGCGGTGCCGCTCTGGAACCACGAGAGTTCGGTGGAAACCTACTCGACCTACACCAGCACGACGCTACAGGTCGCCACACCGCTGAACGACCCGGACGGTTCCTCCAAGCTCTGCCTCAGTTGTCACGACGGTACCGTGGCCCTGGGACAGACCGTCAACGACGGCCTGATCTCGCTGCTCAACACAGGTACCGGCGGAAGAATGCCGGTGGGAAGAGCCAACCTGGGGAGCGATCTGACCGACGACCACCCGGTGTCGTTCGTCCGGACGCCGGCCAACCTGGAGACGGTGGACCCGCCGCCGGGAGACCCGGTAAAACTGGACGACGCAGGCAAGGTGCAATGCATTTCATGCCACGAACCCCATGTGGAGGATATCGACCCTGTGGAGTTGCGGTTCCTGGTGAAGGACAACCGGCAATCGGCGATCTGCACTACTTGCCATGCCGTCGATTTCTGGACCGCCAACCCGTCGTCGCACCAGAGTTCCACGGCGTCCTACGGCGTTGCCCAGGGCGCCCATACCGGTTACGGCACGGTCCGGGATAACGGCTGCGCCTCCTGCCACCGGCCCCACAGCGGCAACGAGCCCCAGCGTCTGTTGAAGTTCGCCGAAGAATTGACCTGCGATGCTTGCCACGACGGGACCGTGGCCCAGAAGAACATCGCAGTCGAGTTCAGCGCCAAAACCTATACCCACCCGACTTATGACACCGCCGGTGTTCACGACGCATCGGAACACCCTACGGACCCGACCTTCCCGCTGCCGGAAACCGATCCGGGAGCCCGGCGCCACGCCGAGTGCCAGGATTGCCATAACCCGCACGCCACATACGACGCCAACGCCTCGGCGCCCAACGTCACCGGTGCCCTGGCGGGAACCTGGGGGGTGAACGCCGGAGGCTCCCGTGTCGACCCGGCGCCGTACCAGTACCAGATCTGCTACAAGTGCCACGCCGGCAGCGCCAACAAACCTCAGGAGGGCGGACTGCCCAACCCGCCGTACACCGATCGCCAGATCGTCCAGTTCGACGTAGCGCTGGAGTTCGACCCGTCCAACCCGTCCCACCACGCCATCGAAGGGCCGGGGCGCAATGGCAATGTACCCAGCCTGATCGGCGGCTACGACGAATCAAGCATCCTGTACTGCACCGACTGCCACAACAACGACGATGCCCCCGGCTCCGGCGGAACCGCCCCCCAGGGGCCCCACGGATCCGACTTCAACCACATCCTGGAACGGAACCTGAATTACGGGGACAACAACACCGGGAGCAACTACGGCCAGATGTACGCCATGTGCTTCAAGTGCCACAGCCAGACAAGCATCCTCAACGATGTTTCGTTCGGCGAGCACGACAAACATATCCGGGGGGAAGACACCTCCTGCATGGTCTGTCACGATCCCCATGGGGTCAGCGGCACCCAGGGAAGCGATACAGCCAACTCCAACCTGATCAATTTCGACCTGAGTGTGATCACACCTTCCGGCAGCGGCCAGCTCCGGTTCGAGGACCAGGGCACCTTCCGAGGTGCCTGCTGGCTGACCTGTCATGGTGAAGACCACGATCCGTTGACCTACTGAGGAGGTTGCAGGTGCGCATCGGGATGATATTGGCGTCGGTTTTCTTCGCAGCCTTTGCAGCCTGTGCTCAGGAGGAACTGGACTGCACCGAATCCGACTGCCACAGTGCGCTACTGGATTTCGAAGACGTTCACCCCGCCGCCATGGACGGCGGTTGCGTTATGTGCCACGAATCCTCGGGGGAAGAGCATGAGTTCGGGCCGTTGCCCGACCCGGTGGCGGAACTTTGCCTTGCCTGTCACGACGATCCCCGGGATGGGGCGAGCTCGGAACATGCCCCGGCGGCGGTGGGCGAGTGCACATCCTGCCACAGCCCCCACGGTTCGGATCAGGCCTACTACCTGCCGGCGGAGACAGTGGACCTGTGCACGATGTGCCACGACGACATCGGCGAGCGGCTGACGGCGGAGTATGTCCACGAGGTTGCCCGGGAACCAGGCTGCGTGATGTGCCACAACCCCCATGGCTCCACCGCCGAGTTGTTGTTGACGACGCCAACCAACGAACTCTGCATGTCCTGCCATGAAGATTCCATCGCTTTGTTCGGAGGGCTGCGTGGCCACCCGACCCGGAAACATCCGGTGGCCGGGGTACCGGATCCCAAACGAGCCGGTCGCTCCCTGACCTGCGGCAGCTGCCACGACCCCCACGGCTCGGAGTTCCGATCGCTGTTGATCGGCGCATCCAGGTACCGCAGTTGCCGCCGCTGCCACGACCGCTAGCCTCAAAAGGGGACAGATCTATTTAAAAACAACCGTGGGTTGTTGCAGAAAAATAGATCTGTCCCCTTTTATTCGCCGACGTTGCCGCACTTGTCGAAGGCCCGGACCTTGTAGAACACCAGGTCGGGATTCGCCGTGGCCTGGCCTGCAGCCAGACCCTGGGGAAGTGGTCCGCCCAGGCTGAGGTGCAACGCACCGTCGGTGAAATCCGGTGACGCAGCCTTCCACAGCTCGTGGCCGTTCAGCAGCTCGGTGCTGCCGGAGATGTCGTCGTTCACCGGATCCCAGGTGAACAGCAGGTCGTCCCCCGACCGCTCCACCGCCAACCCGGATGCCGGGGCCGGCGGACAGTGGTCCTGAGGGTCGTCTTCCGCGAACAGCAGGTCCAGCAGGACGGTATCGCTGTAGTTCCAGCCGTGCCAGACCTGGGTGGTCTGTCGCAGGATCACCGTCTTCCGGGACCGGATGACGTACAGCAACTGGGTGCCGAGCCCCCGGGCCACCACCGTATCGCAGGGGTAACCGGTCCCACCGTCCGGCGCCAGCCACCAGGTCAGGCCGTAATCGGTGTTCAGCGGCGTGCGCTGGAACGCCTGGTCCATCAGGTGCTGTGAGACGATGCGGTCGCCGGTGGGCGGCCAGTACCCTCCCCGCAGAACCAGTTCGCCGTACTTGATCCACTGGCTGCCCAGCCAGCGGGAGCCCTGGGGAAGCCAGGGGTAGCCGTCGGTTCCCCGGCTCCATTCCGAGTATGGTGCGCCGATCCGGTTTAGAATCCGGTCCTCCAGGTACGCCAGGGGATCGGCGAACTCGCCCAGCAGCTTGCGGCGCAGGAACTCGCCGAAGCACTGGTACGGCACGGCGCCGTACTCCCAGACGGTGCCCGGCTCGTGCAGCGCCGGCATGGCGATGGCCTCGGCGTAGGTCGGGGCGCTTCCGCCCGCCGCATCGGCCTGCAGACCGTCGGTCAGGTTCAGCAGGTGCCGCACGGTGATCATCGACTTCCACGGGTCGGTCTGCCACTCGGTGATGGTGTCGGCCACGATCTCGTCCAGGCCGATCCTCCCTTCCTCGATGGCGATGCCGGCGATCACCCCCCAGAAACTCTTGGTGCCGGACCAGATCTCGTGAAAATCGGTGGGGCTGCCCGGGAACGGGTAGTCCTCACAGACCAGCTGACCGTTCACCCAGACCAGGAACGTGGCCCCGTTGGTGGAGGCGTTGTAGGCGGCGGCGGCGGCGCACGATTCCGAGGTGACCGGCTCCGGGTAGGCGCACTGGGCGGCAGCCGGACCGGCGGCGAAGAGGGCGGCCAGAATGATAAGCAGCAGGACACGATGATTCATCGGAACCCCCTGTCGATTATTTACGCCGATAAATAGGGACATTCCACTTTATGTTTCAGTTCCAATGCTTGAGTTCGTCCCAGACCTGGGCCAGGGGCTTTTTCAGCCCGCGGCACAGGAAGATCGGCCGGTTCTCCTCGGCCATACCCCAGGGATGGAAATGCTCGCCGACCTGCTCGACCTCGTCGCAGTACCATTGCACCCCTTCCTGCCTCCACTGCAGCCAGATAAGATTTTCCGGTTCGACTTCCGGCGGTCCCCAGAAGTAATGATTCTGGTGGGCGCAAATCGGCGCCGGCAGACCGTAGGCCGGGCCGAACAGGTTGAGCGCCCCGGCCTCACCGTAGTTGCTTGCGAAGATCCCGGTCCGCTCCCGTTCTTCCGGCGGCAGGCTGTTGTAGATAAAGGCGATGTCCGCCACCAGTTCTTCCCAACCGAACTGGTCCCCCAAACGCTGTTCCAGGGGGCCGACATGGGCGATCTCGGTTTTGGGTGGAGCAAGCCCGATGGACTCCTGATAAGCCACCAGTCGCTCAGGTGGGAGGAGCGGCAGGATCGCCGGTGCGATAAGTGCACCGACCGCCATCACGTAGATCAACACCGTGACCTTTGGCCAGGTTTTGAAGCGGGTCCTCTTCCTCTGGAAAAGCCAGTCCTCGGTTGCCACCGCCCCTGCGGCGAACAGCATCGGGTAGATCGGGGCAAGGTAGTAATGCTTCGCCTTGAGGGCGATCATTGTCACCAGCAGCACCAGGTAGATCCATCCCAGGATCCGCATCCTGCGCCCTTTGCCGACCATCAACGATAGCAAACCGGCCAACCAGAACGGGAGGAGCAACGGGTGTTGCAACAGAATCTGCTGCAGTAGGAAATCCAGCGGGTTCAGGACCACGTTCTTCCCGGTTTCGGCCACGTTGCGAAGCCCTTCCAGAGTGGGATAATCGTGGACGAATTGCCAGATCAGGTTCGGCAGGAAGATCAGCGCGGCGACGAGACCGCCCACCCAGACCCACGGCTTCAGCAGTTCGCGCCGTTCACGGCTCAGGATCAACGCCACCGCCACGGCGAAGCCGAAAAGCAGGGTGGAGTGCTTGTTCATCAAGCCGAGACCGGCCAGGACACCGAACCAGAACCACAGCTTCGATTCACCGTCTCGTGCGATCCGGACCAGCACATAGATGCAGCCGGTCCAGAACAGCGGTTCGAAGGCGTTCATGGACAGCAGGCCGTCGATGGCCAGCCGGATCGGTGTAGCCACAATGCACAGGCCGGCGAGCGCCTGGGCGAACCGGCCGCCGCCCAGACTTCGTGTGAGCAGCATCGTCAGCAGCACCAGGCCGGTGCCGGCGATGGCCGGGATGATCCGCACCACCGGTAACGATCCGCCCAGTATTAGCGCGATCTTGCCGTAGTACCCGATCAGGGGTGCGCAATCGACGTAACCCCAGTCCAGGTTACGGGCGCAGTCGAGGAAATAAAGCTCGTCCCGGAAATAACCGTAACGGCCGGCCACCATGATGTGGATCAGGAGCTTCAACCCCGGGATCAACGTCAGCAGGCGCCAGTCCATGGGTGGTGGGCTGTGCTTATTCAGGTTCATTGTCGGGATGATTGTAACTTTAAAAAAAGGGGTCAGGCACCTTTTAGCGCCTGACCCCTTTTGTGCTTTATTGCCTGCCTACTGAAATCAGGGCTTTTCCAGCTGTATGTCCCACATGTAGTCCACGTGCTCGTCGCAGATCGCCCAGAATTCCTTCGCCTCCGCAGGAGCATCGTCACCGGTCAGTCGGGTGATGATCTCGCCCCGGATCTTCAGGATGGTCTTGAAGTCGGCGGCGGACATGGTGGACAAACGGCGGTACTCACCGCCGACGATATGCCGCGCGAAACCCCAGGAGGACAGCTTGCCATCGCCAACGTACTCGTCGTAGATCGGAGCCAGGACCTTTTCCATGATCTCGTCGGCCCGTTGCTCCTCGTTGGAATCGCACTCCAGGTAGACCGAGAAAGAGGCGGCGCCTCGTTCCTTGATGCCGGAGCCGACTACCTGCTCCCAAATGTAGTCTTCGTGGCTGGGGCAGACAACGGCCAGTTCACCGGCGATCTTCGCGTTGGCCGCCTGCACCTTATCGGCGATCGCTTTCTGGGCGTCCAGGGTCCCTTCCAGGGTTCCGGAAACCCGGTACAGGATCCTTCGCCAATGGCCGCCGGTGTGGTGGGCCATCCAGCCCCATGCCAGGATCGTGCCGTCGTCCACCGCGGCGTTGTAGATCGGCGCGAAGAGATTTTCGGCGATGGCATCAGCCATCCACTCCTTGGAAGCGTCGCATTCGAAGTACGTGGCGTAAACAAAGCCCAGCTTCTTTTCTTCGTCTTCCTGGGCCATGGCGGAAAACGGAACGGCAATCAACAGAGCGATCACGGACACACGTATCAGTATCTTCATGGTTTCCCCCCTCTACAAATTGTAGAAATTTAACCGTCGTGAAAGGCAGGAGTATAGCCCGAAAGGGGGACCGTCCCGGTTTCTGCCTCATTTAGGGTAAAATCTGCGAATGAATACGCCCTGCCCGTTCTGCAATATCGCACCGGACCGGATCGTGGAAGAGAACAGCCTGGCCGTGGCGATCCTGGACAACTACCCGGTCTCGGAAGGCCATACACTGATCGTGCCACGGGAACATTCAGCGACCCTGTTCGAACTTTCCGCCCAGACACAGGCCGCCCCCCGATCCCAGAGGCGGCATCCGCTGGGTCATCCCGGACAAGGCGAAGTACTGGACGAAGTAACGAAGACCAAAAAGGGGTCAGGCACCTTTTCGCTGCGACCAGTTTTAGGCGGCGAAAAGGTGCCTGACCCCTTTTTCCCTTTTTCCTTTTTCACTTTTTCAATTTTCGAATAGACTTCCCGGGTGACCAAGATCGTCAACGTCCTGTTGCAGCAGTCCGGCTGGTTCGCCTGCGTCCTGGGCGCTGCCTGGGGCCGGCCGTGGACCGGCGCCGGGGTCGCGCTGATCCTGGTATCGATCCACCTCATGCTGGTCAAGGATCGCGGGCCGGAACTGCGGCTGCTGCTGGCCGCCGGCCTGCTGGGCACCGTGCTGGATACAATCCAGGGCAACCTTGGAATCGTGGAGTTCCGGTCCGGTTACATCCTGAACTGGTTGTGCCCGCTCTGGGTCACCGTGCTCTGGATGCAGTTCGCCACCCTGCTGCACTTTACCGCCGACTGGATGTCCAGGCGATACCTGCTCGCGGTGCTGCTGGGTGCGTTCGGCGGCCCGGTCGCCTTTTACGGCGGCGCCCGTCTCGGAGCCGCCACGCTGCACCCGAACCTGGCGGTATCTCTCATCGCCCTGGCCCTGGAATGGGCGGTGGCGATGCCGCTGCTGGTCTGGCTGGCGGACCGTTTCCCGGTGACTCCCGGTTACCGGGGCCTGCCGGGGAAAAACGCGTTGGTTCGCAGAACGTAATCCCGGTACTCCGGCTTCTTCTCCGCAAGGCTCTTTTCCAGGAGCGCCACCCCGGAAACCTTCATCAGCAGGAACGTCATCACCAGCGGGGAGGCGACCGTCCACCATGCCCCGGTGGAAAGGGCGATGAAGAACAACCCCCACCAGACCAGGGCGTCGCCAAAGTAGTTCGGGTGCCGGGTGTAGCGCCACAGCCCGGTGTTCATGACCTTCCCTTTATTGCCGGGATCGGACTTGAACCGGGCCAGCTGCCAGTCCCCCACCGACTCGAACAGGAACCCGATGAGGAACACCGCGGCCCCCGCACCGTCCAGCCAGGTCCACCGCGCCGGACCGGCGGCATACTGGGCCGCCAGCAGCGGCGCCGACACGAACCACAGGATCACCGCCTGCAGCCAGAACACACCGAACAACGACCAGATCCAGAAATAGCCGGGACGTTTGTCCCGCATCTCCCGGTAGCGGTAGTCCTCGCCCTTCCCCAGGGACCGGACCAGGATGTGCAGCGCCAGCCGCACGCCCCAGGCGGTGACCAGGCCGACAACCAAAACCCGGCGGGCCGGGAACCCGGCGGTGCTGAAGAACCCCAGCCAGGCCACCAGGACGAACCCCAGGCCCCAGAAGATGTCGATGATGCCGGCGTCCCGCTTCAACAGGCTCAGGACCCAGACCAGGGTGGTCAGCCCCACCGCCGCCGCCAGCGCCAACCCGTACAGCTCCCACATCAGGTCAGCACTCCTTCCGGTTTGCAGCCTTCTCCAGCAGGTAGTGCCCTACCATCCATTCCTCGCCGCCTTTGTACGCAAACAGTTCCTCACAGGCCATGAAGAACATCCGCCAGCGCTGCACCCAGCGTTTGGCGTCGCCGGCCCCGTACACGGCGCGGAACATTTCCAGGATCTCGTCCCGGCTGTGGTCCATGTTGTCCAGCCAGGCCCGCAAGGTTCTGGCATAGTGCACACCGTTGACCCGCCAGTGTTCCGACACCTTCAGGTTGTTGTCGAAGCGGTACAGCAGGTCGTCCGACGGCATGAGCCCGCCGGTGAAGAAGTGCCGGGCCATCCAGTCCTCGTCGCCGTCGGTCTCGAAGAAATAGGTCAGCTCACGGTGACAGAAGATATGCACGAACAGCCGGCCGTCGTCCTTGAGCCAGCCGTCGATGCGCTGCAGCAGCAGCTCGTAGTTCCGCATGTGCTCGAACATCTCCACCGAAACCACCCGGTCGTATTGACGGGCGGCCTGGAAATCGTTCATATCCGCCGTGACCACCCGGATCCCCTGCAACCCCCTGCGCTCCGCTTCCCCTTCGATGAACGCCTTCTGGGAAGCGGAGTTGGACACGGCGGTGATGCGGCAGCCTTTGTACTTCTCGGCGATCCACAGCGAAACCGATCCCCAGCCACAGCCCAGCTCCAGCACGTCCATGCCGTCGGCGATGCCGGCCCGTTCACAGGTCAGCTGCAGCATCGCCTCCTCGGCCAGGTTCAGGTCGTCCACGCCGTCCTCCCACAGGCAGGAGCTGTACTTCAGCCGTTCGCCCAGGACCTTCCGGAAGAACCGGGCCGGGACCTCGTAATGCTGTTCGTTGGCGGTGTCGGTGGCCAGGGCCAGCGAGCTGCTCTTCATGATGTCGGTGAGCCGCCGGATCGCCCGATCCTGATCACCGTCGTGGCTACGTTCCGCCTTCAGCCGTCCCCGGAGCAGACCCCGGATGCCGGTGCGAAGCACGGCGTCGGGGACCAGGCCCCGCTCGGCGATTTCCGTTTTCCAGTTCATGATCCTATCCTCACAGGCCTGCACCGATCGGGTCACGCCGATTCCGGGGCTTGTTCAATACCATCTGGACGGTTCCCACCGTCCGTTCCAGGAAGCCGCCCTCGCAGTAGCACAGGTAGAACTCCCACATCCGGATGAACCGTTCGTCGTAACCCAGCTCCCGGATCCGGTCCAGCCGGGCCATGAAGTTGCTCCGCCAGTCGTTCAGTGTCCGGGCGTAATCCGGTCCCAGCTCCTGCAGGTGGGTGACGGTCAGGTCGGTGGCCCGGGCCACCGAAGCGGTCATGGCGGCGATGGAGGGCAAAAAGCCGCCGGGGAAGATGTAGCGCTGGATGAAATCCACCGACTTGCGGTAACTGTCGAAGTAGCGGTCGGCGATGGTGATGCTCTGCAGCACCATCAGGCCGTCCGGCTTCAGCATCCGGCTGCAGGTGGTGAAGAACCGGTCCAGGAACCGCTCCCCCACCGCCTCGATCATCTCGATGGATACCAGTTTGTCGAACCGCTTCCCCAGCCGGTCCGGCAGGTCGCGGTAGTCTTCCATCAGCACGGTGATCCGGTCGGACAGGCCGGCGGCGGTGATCCGCTCCACCGCCAGGTCGTGCTGCTCCCGGGAGATGGTGGTGGTGGTCACCCGGCAGCCGTAATGCTTCGCGGCGTGGATCGCCAGGCCGCCCCAGCCGGTGCCGATCTCCAGCAGCTCGTCCTCAGGGGCCAGTTCCAGCTTGCGGCAGACCACGTCCAGCTTGTGCACCGCCGCCTGGTCCAGGCTGCTGCCGGCCTCCGGGTAGATGGCGCAGGAGTACATCATGGCCGGGTCCAGGAACGTCTTGAACAGGTCGTTGCCCAGGTCGTAATGGCCGGCGATGTTCCGGCGGCTGCCGGTCCTGGTGTTGCGGCGGCGCCGGTTGGCGATCTTCCTCAGCAGCCCGGTGAACCGGGCGGCGCCTCGTTCCATGCCGTCGAGGAGATCGTCGTTCCGGGCCATGATCCGGACCAGTGCGGTCAGGTCGTCGGTGGACCACAGGCCGTCCATGTACGCTTCCCCGGCCCCGACCTGCCCGCCCAGGGCGGCCTCGGCGTAGAACGCCGGGTCATGGACCGTCAACGTTGCGGTGACCGGGAAATCGTCGCTCACCTGTCCGAACGTCTGCCGGCTGCCACCTTCCCGCACCACGATGACGCCGTGGTGCAACAGCTGCAACCGTTTGAAGAACGTTTCCCGGATCTTCCTCTCCAGGAACGACGCTTCAGGGGTTGCGGTTTCCATGCCGGCGGTTGTGGCGGTCCGGGAACTCATGGGCGGGACTCCTTCATCGTTTTCGGATGGTGGTGGAACGGCGTTTTCTTCAGCCACAGCCGGAACGCCTGCCAGTAGATGGATAACAGCACCTGCAGGGTCATGAACGGGAACCGCAGCAGGATCGCCGCCAGGGAGCGGCCGCTGATCTCCTTCCGTTTCAGGGTCAGCGTGGCGTCGAAATGCTTGCTGCCGTCTCGATGGTTTTCCATGCTGACCGTCAGTCCCGGGCCTGGCGCGGTCAGGGCGAAGTCATATTCGAAATCCATCGCCATGAACGGGGAGACGTGGAACGCTTTCTGCCGGCGGCAGCGCAGGTCGGTGAGAACGTAACAGTGCCGCTCGTTCCACGGCGTGTTGTGGACCTCCGCCACCACCGCGTCGACATGGTCGCCGTTCCTGTTGTAGCAGTAGTAGAAACTGACCGGGTTCATGCCGATGCCGAAATACCTCAGATGGGTCAGGATCCGGATCGGGCCTTGCGGCCGGCTGCCGGTCCGCTCCTGCACCAGGTCCCGGACCGCCTGGTCCAGAGGCACACCCGGATCTCCCAGGTGGTCCTTACGCCGGAACCGGGCCGGCGCCGGGCGGCGGGCCGACCACAGCCAGCGTTTCCGGAACAGTCCGTCCAGCTCGTCCAGGTCCAGGTACATCATGATCACATCCCGCAACCGAAGGCGGCGCCGACCTTCAATGCGCTGACCACACCGTCTTCGTGGAAGCCGTTGCGCCAGTAGGCGCCGGAATAATGGGTGCGGCCGATGCCGCTGATCTCGTTCCAGCGTTCCTGGGCTTTCATGGAAGCCGGGTTGAACACCGGGTGGGCGAACTCCATGCGACCGATTACCCGATCCCCGGCCACCGTGCCGTCCTCGTTCAGGCTGACGCAGATCGGCGTTCTGGTATCCATGTTTTGAAGCCGGGACATGTCGTAGGTCACCTTGACCCGATCGACGTGACCGGCCGGGATGCGGTAGTTCCAGCTGGCGCGAGCCAGAGGACGTTTTGCCAGGACCGTTTCATCGGTATGCAACGCCGCCTGGTTGTTCTGGTACGGCAGGTCCGACAGGATCTCCCGCTCGGCGTCGGTGGGATCGGCCAGAATCCCCAGCGCCTGGTCGCTGTGCACCGCCAGGACAACCTGGTCGTAACGTTCCGGTGAACCGCCGGCAGGCACAACCTCCACCCCATCGTAGTACCGCCGCACCGACATGACCGGAGTCGATGTACGGATGCGGTCCTTGAACGGCTCGATCAGCGCTTCCACATACCGCCGGGATCCGCCGGAGATCACCCGCCACTGCAGATGGTCGTCTACGCCCAGCAGGCCGTGGTTGAACAAGAACCGCACGAAGAACAGAGCAGGGAACTCCAGGGTCTGTTCCGGTGAGGCGGACCAGATCGCCGCCGCCATGGGAACGATGTACTGCTCCCGGAACTCCCGGCCATACCCCCGGTCCTGGAAGAACGAGCCGAGGGTCGGCCCTTCCACGCCCTGCTCCAGCAGGTCTTTCGCATCCCGGTTGAACCGCAGGATGTCCCGGATCATGCGGTAGAACGACGGCCGCAGCAGGTTACGGCGCTGGGCGAACATCGTGTTCAGGTCGGTGCCGCAATACTCCAGGCCGGTGCGGTCGCACCGTACGCCGAAGCTCATGCCGGTCTCTTCCGTCTCCACCCTCAGCCGGTCCAGGAGCAGGACGAAGTTGGGGTAGGTCTTTTCGTTATAAACAACGAAGCCGGTATCCACATCCCGGGTGAAACCCTCGTGTTCGATCCGGGTGGTGGAGGCATGTCCGCCGGCTTTCTCCCCGGCCTCATACACGGTGACGTCGTGCTGTTCATGGAGCAGCCAGGCGGTCACCAGACCGGACACACCACCGCCGATGATGGCGATCTGCTGCCGATCTGGGACCGGGTTGTCCATGTTTCGATCCTCGTGTGTTGAAATGCTGACGTTTTTACTCTCAGCGGAGAGAGAATACGGCTCCAGACAGTTTTTGTCAAGTCCTTGTTATATTATTGTCTTGGACATATACTCTCTCCATCAGCGGCCTGAAAAGGAAAAAACCCGGTTATTCCGGGCCTGGAGCTGCCCTTGAACCTGTTCGCGAAACGGCTGAAAAGCTTGAACCCGCTCGGCACCACGGGGCGGCGCTGGCTGTTTGTGCCGTACGACCAGCTGTCGGACCGCATAGGGCCACTTTCCCGGGAGGAGCCGGACCGGCTGGGGATCGTTCTGGTGGAGTCCCGCTGGAAGCCGTCCCTGCGGAAATACCACAAGCAGAAACTGGCCCTGGTCCTGGCCAACATGCGCCAGTTCGCCCTGGAGCAGGCGTCCCGGGGTGTGGCGGTGCGGTACGTCTTCAGCGACGAACCGTACGCCCAGGCGCTTCAGCCAGTGATCGACGAACTGGGGCCCCTGGAAATGATGACGCCGGCGGAGCGGGAACTGCGGGTCGAACTGTCCGGCCGGATCAAGGACGACGGGATCCGGCTCCTGGCACACGAGGGCTGGCTCACCCAACGCGCACAGTTCCTGGCTTCCGCCGGCGACCAGCCTCCCTGGAGGATGGACCGCTTCTACCGCCACGTCCGCAAGGACAGCGGCATCCTGATGCAGGACGGCAAACCGGAAGGGGGCAAGTACAGCTTCGACGCCGCCAACCGCAAGCCGTGGAACGGCGAGCCGGCGGCGCCGGCGCCGGTGCGGTTCACCCCGGACCCGGTCACCCGGGAGGTCGGCGAGCTGGTGGAGACCGTCTTCGCCGATCACCCCGGCCGGATGGACCTGTCCACCCTGCCGGCCACCGCAGACGACGCCGGCCGTTTGTGGCGCCACGCCCTGGAGCACTGCATGGAGCAGTTCGGGCCGTACGAAGACGCCATGTCGGTCCGGTCCGGCGGCCTGTTCCACACCCGTATCGCCCCTCTGCTGAACCTGCACCGGCTTTTGCCCCGGCAGGTCGTGGACGACGTTCTGGAAGGCGGCTTCCCCCTGGAAAGCACCGAGGGCTTCGTCCGCCAGGTCCTGGGATGGCGGGAGTTCGTCCGCCACGTGCACCAGGAGACCGACGGGTTCCGCAAACCGACGTTCGACCTGGACGCCGGCCACCGGTTGCCGGCGGCGTACTGGGGAGAGGCGCCCTCGGGACTGCATTGCCTGGACCACGTGGTGGAGCAGGTCTGGGACGAGGGCTGGACCCACCACATCCCGAGACTGATGGTGCTGGCCAACATCGCGTCCCTGCTGGACGTTTCACCCCGGGAACTGTCCGACTGGTTCTGGGTCGCCTACACCGACGCCTACGACTGGGTGGTGGAGCCGAACGTCATCGCCATGGGGAGCTACGGCGTCGGCGACCTCATGACCACCAAGCCGTACGTCTCCGGCGCCGGCTACATCCACCGCATGTCCGACTTCTGCGGCGACTGCGCTTTCGATCCGAAGAACAACTGCCCCCTGACCCCGATGTACTGGGCCTACCTGGACCGGCACAAGGATACCCTGCAGGACAACCTGCGGATGAAGCTGCCGATGAGCTCCCTCAAGAAGCGGGACCCGGCCCGGCGGAAGCAGGACGGCAAGATTTTTGAAACGGTCCGCACCGCCCTCGAGACAGGGGAGCGGCTGGACCCTGCCATGAAAGGACTCCAACGATGAACACCTACCTGATCCTGGGAGCCACCGGCGGCATCGGTTCCGAACTGTCCCGCCGCCTGGCCAAGGGCGGCGCCAACCTGGTGCTGGCGGCGCAGAACGAGGACCGGCTGCAAGATCTGGCCGGCGAGACCGGCGGGGAGACCATTTCCCTGGACGCCCGCAGCACCGGCGAAGTAGAGGCGGCGGCGAAGCAGGCGGTGGAGAGGTTCGGCCGGCTGGACGGCATCGCCAACTGCGTCGGCTCGATCCTGCTGAAGCCGGCCCACATCACCAAGGATGAAGACTGGCAGGACACCCTGGAGCTGAACCTGGGCACCGCCTTCGCCGCGGTCAAGGCGGCGGGCCGGACGATGCGTGACGGCGGTTCGGTGGTGCTGATGTCTTCGGCAGCCGCCCGGATCGGCCTGCCGAACCACGAGGCGATCGCCGCCGCCAAGGCCGGCGTGGCCGGGCTGACGTTGTCCGCCGCTGCAACCTACGCCCCCAAGAAGATCCGGTTCAACGCCGTCGCCCCGGGGCTGGTGGAGACCCCCGGTTCGGCGAAGATCACCGCCAGCGAGGTTTCCCGCAACGCTTCCCTGTCCCTCCACGCCCTGGGGGAACTGGGCAAACCGTCGGACGTGGCGCCCACCATCGCCTGGCTCCTGGGACCGGACAGCGCCTGGGTCACCGGCCAGGTCTTCGGCATCGACGGCGGCCTCTCCACCGTCCGCGCCAGATAAATGGGGACAGATCTATTTTTCTGCAACAACCACAGGTTGTTAAATAATAGATCTGTCCCCTTTTCGCCACGGGTTAAACTCCCGGCATGAGCTCGCTGACTCGCCGCCGGATCTGGATCCTCGTCGCTGTGGCGGCGGTCACGATTCTTTTCGCCGTCATCGACCACCCGCCACGGGCACTGTGGCCCCCTGTCGCCGCCCTGGCGGTGATCATCGTCACCCGCCACGCCCTTATCGGCCTGCTGGCCGGCGGGTTCGCCGGCGCCTTCCTTATAGAAGGCGGCGATCCGGTGATGGCAGTCCCTGCCCTGTTCACCGATCACCTGGTGCCCAGCCTTGAGAGCCCCTGGAAGATCGGCGCCATCGCCTTCACCTTCATCCTTGGTGGGTTCGCAGCGATCCTGGAGGCCGGCGGCGGCTTCAAATCCCTCATGGGCCGGTTTGCCGGTGACCGCCGCAACCTGGAAACCGGCGCCGTCGGTCTGGGGATCCTTTGCTTCTTCGACGGCCTGGCCAACAGCATGGTGGTAGGGCGGGTCGGCCGGGACCTGGCCGACCGGGCCGGCACCGCCCGGGTGAAGCTGGCGTACATCGCCGACTCCACCTCGTCGGCAGTGGCCTGCGTATCCCTGATCTCCACCTGGATCGCATTCCAGCTGACCATGATCGGAGACGCCTACGAGATGGCCGGCCGCACCGTCAACCCGTACGCCGTGTTCCTGGAATCACTGCCGTACAACTTCTACTGCTGGTTCACCCTGGTACTGCTGTTCGTAGCGGTCCGGAAGCAGTTCCACCCCGGGCCGATGGCAAAGTACGTTCAGGAGACAACCCGATCCAAACCGGAGCGATCGACCTCAAACAAGGATGCTTCCTCCAGCCCGCTCTCGGCCCTGGCCCCCCTGGCGGTGCTCATGGTGTCGTTCTTCGCCCTGTTCATCATGCTCGGCTCAACCCGCCCGATCCTGCCCCTGACCCGGGACAAGCTGGTAGCGTCGTTCGGATCCGATGCAGGTCCCGTCGTCCTGGTCCTGGCCGCATCGATTGCAGTGTTCGCAGCGATGCTGATGTTCCCCAAACGGAACGACGGAAAGTTTCAACCGGCATCCATCGCCTTCGGCTCCGGCGTCCGGACCATGGCCGGCCCGATCTTCATCCTCCTGGCGGCCTGGATGATGGGATCGGCGCTCAACGAACTGGGCACCGCGGCACTGATCTCCAAACTGGCAACCGAAACCAGTTCCCTGGCCCTGCTCCCGGCCCTGACCTTCCTCACCGGCGCCGCGATCTCGTTCTCCACCGGGACGTCCTGGGGAACCATGG
>CALZKF010000048.1 GCA_945787955.1 uncultured Acidobacteriota bacterium
ATGTGATGACCGCGTAGTGTTCAGACCTCGGACCTAAGGACGAGTGCCGAGGGCGTTATCCCCTCTATCCGCCGGCGCAGTCGTTCCCGGAAGCCAGGACTCCCGCATGCCGGGATCCGACCTGGTTCGATTCGATGACGTCGTTTGAGTTTCGGCATTTCAGGTCTCCGAGACCTGTTTCACATTTTCGAGCGGCGATGATCTAGCGCTGGAAGTCGATCCGCTCTACGTCGGTCCAGGGCACATACACGGGACTTGGGCTGCCTTGGACAAAGATCAGCATTCCTGCATTTTCCTTGCCCAGATCGCCGGCAGGCTCCAGCTGCAACTCCTCGCCGTCATGGAGAGTCACCCTGGCACGCTGCTCCCTGCCGGGAGTCAAGATTGAGGCGATCAGGCCGAACGGGATGGTGTAATCCACGCCCTGGTACGGTGCGTCCAGCGTCTCGGTGGTCTCGCTTTCGTCCAGGTCGTAGACCAGCCGGCCGGTGAGGCGGACGCCGGCGCCGGTGGTTACGCTGCCGGTGAGCGGACTCCCGGCCGGGAAGCCGCCGTAGGCCGGGCCACTGCCGCCGGGGCTGAAGTCGAGGCTCTCAAACGCGTCCCAGGAGACCAGCACCCGGCCGTAGCGCCGGTCATCGACGTAGACGCCGCGGTTGCCGTCGCCCACCGTGAGTGCGACCTCGCCGCCGTCCAGCAGCGTCACCAGGGCGTTATCTTCTGTGTCACGGGCGATGGAGCGGATGGTGTCGAACCGCAGGCCGGAGAGTTCATCGGAGCCGACGCACTTTTCCCGGTCCCACTGGATGAAGCCGGTGAAGTCGCCCTGCCCGGTTTGCACGGTACCGTGCAGCCGCTGCGTGGCTGCACCGACCGAGGGGTTGGGGAGGAGTTCGATAATGCGAATCCGCAGGCTGTCCAGGTCGATGACGCCCCGGCTGCCGTCCCACACCCGCACGCCGTCGTCGAAGTCACTGGCTTCCAAACGGTCGAGATCGAACACGGTCCCGCTCTTGAGAATCACCCGCACGTCTCTGCCGCGGGCCTCGATCCGCGCGATGTCGCCGAACCGGGCCAGGAACGGCCGGCCGAAATCGATCTGCCGCTCCCGGCTGGCGATCTCGACCCCGAAGATCTCAATCGGATGGCGCTCCTTGAGCCGTTCAGGCGGCACGTGGGCGATCCAGGGGTTCTCCTGCTTGGCGCCGTTGAAGTAGTCGCCCCAGAACGCCTCCTCGTCCCCTCCCCAGCGCAGCCGCCCCTGGTAGGTTCCGGAGCCGAAGGTCGTAATGCGGCCGTAGAGGTAGCTGTGGCCGGCCTCAAGATCTTCTCCTGCCGTCGGCGAGGCCTCTGCGACAGGGTCGTCGTTCTGCACAACGAACCAGTAGCCGGCGGCCGGTGCGAGCAGGGCGAGCACGGCGGCAACCGCCCAGCCGGTGATCCTGGCTCTCGTCATGGTCGGCTCTCCCGCAGAGAATACGAATCTCATGCCGCGTTGCGGTCCGCCTATATTACCCTCAGGGCGCGTAACGAGGGTGAGATTATTACTGCTGGAATGGTGGCTTCGTGTCCGCCGTGAAGCGCAGGGCGTGCTCGACCTCGGCCCTGAAGTACTGCGGTGCGTATCCGGTGTAAGCCGGTTGGCCGTCGCGGTCCTCAAAAACCAGCATGGTGTGGGCGGCGTCCTTGAAGAGGATCAGTTCGTACGGCTTGCCCTGCTCCCGGAGCCTGCGGAGCTGCGGAATCGTCAACTCGTTCGGCGCGCTCTCGTCAGCCTCGCCGAGGAACCACGCCATCGGGATCGACAGTTCACTCAGAACCGCGGTGGAGTCGTAATACCAGGACAAACCGCTGGGCGCCCTCCGGGGACCGATCAGCTTGACCGCCCAGCGCGGATACTTGAGGAAGCTGTCCACCGGGGTTCCATGGAGGTGTTTTCTCCACGTCGCCTTCCTGTACTTTCTCTTCGCCGCTGCGAAACGGTCCCAGCCCTGCCGAAAACCGCTGGCGACGACGTGCACCGCGGCGAGGGTGAGCTCATCAACTTCCGGCAGCAATTCCTCGGCGACCCCACGCTTGCGCAGCAGGTTTCGCGTCTCGAGCCGTGCCTCCTCGACGGCGGATTCGATCATGCCGTAGCTGACGAGCACGAACTTCACGTCGTCGGATAGCGACGCCGCCAGCGGAGCTACCCAGCCGCCCTGACTGTAGCCGGCGAGACCGATCCGCCCGGGATCGATCTCGGGTCGGGCGCGAAGGAGCCGAACGGCCGCCACCGCGTCCCGGGCCAGCTGCTGGTAGTCGAACGTGTACGCTCCTCCGGATCGCCCGGTTCCGCGCTTGTCGTAGACCAGCGCAGCGATGCCGTGAGCTACGAAGAAGTCGCCGTTGTAGAGGTACTCGGTGCCGGCATCGCTCCCGGAGCCGTGCAGCAGAACGATGGCAGGATGCGGTCCCGGGCCCTCGGGAAGATCCAGCCGCGCTGTGAGCTGTTCTCCATCGCTTTCGAAACGGATCGGTACCTCGGTGCCGATTCTGGAAGCGGTCCGAACCGGCTGGTCGCGCTCCTTCCAGGACAGACCGTGGGCCCGACCTTTGATGTCGACCTGAAACTCGACGGTCAATTCCACCGGCGATCGGGAGCCGAACCCGGGGCCGGACAGATAGCGCGTTCGGGCATCATGGAAGAGCTTGCCGCTCTCTCCGTTGTTGTAGTGCCGATACCTTAGGGTTTCGCCTGTGCTGCGGCGCAGGCTGACGACCTGACCGTCCTGGAACCGGTAGGCGCCCATCAGGCCCACAGGTGCGGCCTTCGAGGCGCAGCTGCTCATAATGATGCCGAACATACAGATGCAAACCGCCAGACTTCGATTGCGGGCCATCCTCGAGCCTCCCCATCCACGGCCCCGGTGTTCTCCCCGGACCCGGTTTGACATGTTATAGTACTATTCGTACTGTTGTTCGGAGACGCTGTCAACAGGAAATCGCATCAGGGACCGCACCCGGGCCGATCAAGAGGAGAATACCTGTGACACGCCCCGCCAAGGAGACGCGAGAGGGCGAAGGCCGGATCGCCACGGAACTGGAGAACTGTGTCCTGGGGATCATCGCCGAACAGCAGCCGTGCACGGCCTATGTCATACGCCGGCACCTGGGGGTTTCGCTGTCGTCCTATTGGAGCGCCAGCGCCGGGGCGATCTATCCCCTGCTGCGAAGGCTCGAGGAACGCGGATGGACTCGCGTCAGCGAGCAGAGCTGGGGCACGCGGACGCGCCGGAATTACAGCCTGTCCCCTGCCGGCCGGCACAGGCTCCGCGACTGGCTGTCGCCTCCAGTCACGACGTGGGCCGCGGCGTTCACCTACGACCCGATCCGGACTCGTGTGTTCTTTTTGAAACACGCCTCGCCGAAGCAGCGCCTCGACTTCCTGAACGACGCCGTCGCCGCCACCGCGTCGGCGCTGGGAGAACACCAGGCCGAAAAGAAGGCTCTGGCCGCCGAACTGTCGGAATTCGATGCCATCGGCAGAGAGGGCGCCATCGCCGAACTCAAGGCCAGGCTGCGGTGGCTGCGATCGGTGTTCGCAAGGGTTCAAAAGAGCGGCGAATCCGGGCTTATTTGAACCGTTGCCCTTTTCCCCTTACGAGGAGTACCAGGAGTACTTTACAGTCCGAGGCGTATGGACATCCGGGTGGACACCCGAGGAGGCTTACGGACCATCATGACTGTTTTCGTAGCATCGATCGTCATCGTTCTGATCGCGTCGGCCTTTTGCTCGCTGAGCGAGGCGGCGATCTACGCGGTACGCCTGCCCTACGTTCGGCAGGTCGCGGAAACCGGCAACCGGGCCGGTATCATTCTCGACGGGTTCAAGGAGAACATGGATCGGCCGATCGCTGCGATCCTGATCATCAACACCGCCGCGAATACGGCCGGCGCAGCTGTCGCAGGAGCCCAGGCCCGCGTCCTGTTCGGCGAGTCGGCCCTTATCTGGTTCTCCGTGTTCTTCACCCTCGCCGTCCTGTTCATCGCCGAGATCATCCCCAAGGTCGTCGGCGTGGTTTACAACCGGTCCGCCGCGATGCTGATCGCACGCCCCTGGAACCTGGGAATCAAGCTGCTGTTTCCGTTGATCTGGCTCACGCAACAAGTTACGCGTTTGTTCAAGCCCGACGACTCGGTCCTCGCACCGGAAGAGGAGGTCCATCATTTCGCCATGATGAGCGCCGAGGAAGGCAGCATCATGCAGCATGAGGCAGATATGGTCGCCAACGTGTTGCGCCTGGACCGCGTGAAGACACGTGAGTTGATGACGCCGCGGCCGGTTGTATTCAAGCTGGCTTCGGACACGACGTTGGAGCACCTCTCCCGGGAAGTCACAGAGTGGAACCACAGCAGAGTGCCTGTCTACGATGCAGGCGACCCCGAGTCCTGGATAGGTTTCGTGTTCGCCCGCGACCTGCTCGCGGCGCTTGCAGCAGATCGCCACGACGAAACGATCGATCAATTCTGCAAACCGCTTTTTTTCGTGCCGGAAGACACGCCCGGACACGTGCTGCTTCGTACCTTTCTGAAGCGGCGCACACATCTCTTCGGCGTGATCGACGGCTACGGCGACATCTCGGGCATCGTGACCCTCGAGGACGTGCTGGAATCCCTGATAGGCGAAGAAATAGTGGACGAGAGCGACTCCGCCATCGACATGCAGGTGGTGGCGCGTCGACGCAAGAAGGAGATTTACAAGGACATGGAAGCCAGCGGCACCATACTCGACGACGCCGACCACGACGAAAAGAAGTGAGCCTGTCGGCTTCTTGTCGGCGAGCTGCTCGTTCGGGCCGAACCGCTCGGGAGCGCTCAAAATGGTGTGATATGCTCATGGTTTTCAAGGTCGGACATCATCAGTCGCGGGTGCCCTGTTCCCGCAGTCGATCCGCTGTAGCGGATCGTATTTACACCGCGGGACGCCGATGAACGTTCTGGTCAAGAAACTCCACGCCGCCTTTCACGAACCGAAAACACGTCTCTATCGTTACACTCAGGGTGCGATCTGGGGCCTGATCCTGGTCTCCATCCTGCTGCTCGTGATCGAAGCCCTGATTCCGGATGACAGTCCGGCGAACGCCGTCATGAGCATTGCGGATCGCGTGCTGCTGTCGATCTTCGCGCTGGAGTATCTGCTGCGGGTGGCCTCCTACCGACCACCGACCCTCGATGTGTTCAAGCGCCCTCCGCTGGGGCGGTTGCGTACCATCCTGCTCGCGCGGCTGGCGTTCCTGTTCCGACCGATCATGCTCGTCGACCTCCTGGCGGTTCTGGCCTTGTTTCCCGAGCTGCGCGGGCTGCGCGCGTTGCGGCTTTTGCGCCTGCTGCGATCGTCCAGGATCTTCCGCTACCGCAATCCGTTCGCGATCCTGTTTCAATCGTTCGAGGAAAACGGCCTCCTGTTCACGCTGACCTTCAGCGGCCTGGGTGTGGCGACTCTGCTCGGCGGCGTGAGCTTTTATCTGGTGGAGGCCAAGATCAATCCGGAAGTCGGCACGCTTACGGACGGCATCTGGTGGTCGCTGGTCACGATCACCACGGTCGGCTTCGGCGACATTTCGCCGATCACACTGCTGGGACGAATCATCGGCGCGGTGCTCATGGTGAGCGGGATGTTCACGCTGGCAATGTTCGCAGGCATCGTGGGTTCGAGTCTTGTAAGCGGGATGCTCAGCATCCGGGAGGAGCAATTTCGTATGAGCGACTACGTCAAACACGTCGTCGTCTGCGGCCACGACGAGAGCACGCACCTGCTGCTCGGGGCGATGGCCCGCGAGCTGGATCTGACGCAGACGCGTGTCGTTATTTTCGACAGTCACGAGCGGCCGCGCGATCTGCCGCCGGAGTTTCTCTGGGTTCAGGGCGACCCGACCAAGGAGAGCGAACTGGACAAGGTTCGCCTGACCCACGCCGCAGCGGTCATCGTGACGGGAGAACGGGACACGTCACCGCAGGCCGCCGACGCGAAGACGATCCTGACGACTTTCACGATCCGTTCCTACCTGGAACTCAAAAAGAAGCAGATCCGTTACCGCCGCACGCCGCTGTACGTCGTGGCCGAGATTCTCGATTCGGAAAACGTCAATCACGCCAGGACGGCCGGCGCCGACGAGGTCATCGAGACCCGCAAGATCGGTTACTCGATGATCGCGCACGCTGTGGGGTTTCACGGAACCGCGACCGCGATGAGCCGGGTGCTGATCTCCGGCGCGCACAGCGTTTACATCGGGGTGATCCCCGGTGAACGGAAAGAGCCGGTTTCGTTCGGCGATCTGCTCCTGGAACTGCAACTTTCCAGGCAAGGCGGCCTGATCGTCGGCCTGCGTACGGCCAAGGGCAAGGAGATCATCAATCCCCCCAAGAGCCTGCTGGTTCAACCGGGAGCTCTGGTGCTCTACCTGGCCGAGAAGCCGCTGCTCAAAGCCCCGCGATGACGCCGGCGGGCGAACCTCGATCATCACCTGAGTTCGAAATACGAAATACGCGACGCAGGTCGACCCGTTGAGGACGACCTGAAAGGAGATTGCGGCATGAACCCAGACCCGTCATCCGATTCCGCCCGGGCCGTGCTTGAGCGACTCATCGAAGAGGCCGACGCAGTACGCCTGAGAGATTTCCTGGGAACCCTCGCCGCGGAAGAGGTCGTTCGTGCCGTTTCCCGGCTCGGTGACGACAGCAGAGCCCGCCTGCTCGCCGCGCTCGGCCCGGAGGCCGCCGCCCATGTGATCGACCAGATTCCGGACGTTCAGGCTGTCGACGCAATCGAGCTGCTGCAACCCGGAACTGCAGCGGCAATCCTCCACGAACTGCCGGGTGCCGATCGCGCGGATCTGCTCGGTGACGTTGATGAACCCGTGGCGGAAGCGATCCTGGGCGCGATGGAGAAAGGCGAAGCCGCCGCCACGCGCGCGCTTCGCGATTTTCCCAACGATGTCGCCGGCGGGCTGATGACCGTCGAGTACCTGGCCTATAATGAAGACAGGACGGTCGGGGAGGTTCTCGGAGACATCAGGGCCAACGCTGAGCAGTATCGTGACTTCGTGGTCCAGTACGTTTTCGCGACTTCACGAGACGGACGACTCGTGGGCGTTCTCCGGCTTCGCGACCTGTTGTTCGCCCGGCAAGATCGGGCGGTTAACACATTGATGATCCCGGAACCTTTGACGATCAAGAGCGATGCACCTCTCGACGAGGTGCGTGCGTTCTTCGACAGTCACACGCTGTACGGTGTTCCGGCCGTAGACGCTGAAGGTCGTCTCCTGGGAGTGCTCCATCGGGAAGCGGTGGAAGAGGCGCTTGCGGAAAGAAGCGATGATACGTTCCTGAAGACTCAAGGCATCGTCGGGGGTGAAGAACTGCGCACCATGCCGCTGCTGCTTCGCTCCCGGAGACGCCTGTCCTGGTTGAGCGTCAATATCCTGCTGAACGTTATCGCCGCCAGCGTCATAGCTTTTTATCAAGACACGTTGTCCGCAGTGATTGCACTCGCCGTATTTCTTCCGATCATTTCGGATATGAGCGGTTGCTCGGGCAATCAGGCCGTTGCCGTCAGCATGCGCGAGCTCTCCCTCGGCCTGGTGCGTCCGTCGGAATTACGGCGCGTCTGGCTGAAAGAGGTCTCGGTGGGAGCCATCAACGGCGTCGGACTCGGTATATTGATCGGCGCCGTGGCATGGGTTTGGCAGGGCAACCCGTTCCTGGGTCTCGTGGTGGGATCTGCGATGATGTTGAACACGGTGCTGGCCGCGTCGCTCGGCGGGACAGTTCCCCTGCTGCTACGTCGGTTCGGCGTAGACCCCGCTCTCGCGTCGGGGCCGATCCTGACCACGGTCACCGACATGTGTGGGTTCTTCCTGCTGTTGAGCATGTCGGCCGCTATACTGCCGCGGCTGACAGGCGGGTAACCTGTTCTCGCCGGTTGGCGCCGGAGCCGGGACTCGACGACACGGACGTTTGTTACACGCCTGTGACAGCGTTCCGGCCGGCGATGGGGCACTATTCCTCTCATGGCACAAATACCCGGAGGATACGCCGATGAAGAAATACGGAACGATTCGAACCGTCATGACCGCCCTGGCCACCCTGCTGCTGACGCTCACCACGTCAATCGCGCAGGAGACACGCCCGGTGGACGTGGTGGTCATGATCGACACGTCAGGCAGCATGGAAGACCTGCTGGACGCCACAAGGGCCCGGGTGTGGGACGTGGTCAATGAACTGGGCCGCATGAAGCCCACCCCCGAGCTGCGAGTGGGGCTGGTCAGCTTCGGCACCGACCTGGCCACCGAAGACCAGGGCTTCATCGTTCAGCACCTGGACCTGAGCGACGACCTGGACAAGGTCTACTCCGAGTTGATGGGGTTGACGATCGGCGGCGGCACGGAGCTGGTCGGCCGTGCCCTGGATGAAGCCCTGGACAACATGAGCTGGTCCGGGGATTATGAAGCCCTGCGTGTGGTGTTCATAGCCGGGAACGAGTCGGCGGATCAGGGTGTCGAGGAGTTCGATTTTCGTCTCGCGGCCCGGGCGGCGCGTGATCGGGACATCATAATCAACGCGCTGTACGCAGGGAACCGGGATCAGGGAGTCGTCGAGAAGTGGCACGAGGTGGCCCAGGTCGGCAAGGGCAACTTCTCCGCCATCGATCCCTCAACGGCATCGATCCAGATCGCAGCCCCTCAGGACAAACGGTTGCTCGAGTTGAACGGCAGGCTCAACACGACCTACGTTCCGTTCGGCGAAAAAGGGCGGGACGGTCTGGCGAACCAGATCGCACAGGACAGCAACGCGTCGCGCCTGGGCGTCCAGTCCTGCAGCAGCCGGATTGTGGCCAAGGGCGGCGCCCTGTATAACAATGCGTCATGGGACCTGGTGGACAAGACCCTCGAAGAGGGCTTCGAATGGGATACCATTTCCCTGGCCGACCTGCCCGAAGAGATGCAATCGATGACGGTGGAGGAACGCGCCGAATTCATCGAGACCAGGCGCACGGAGCGTGAGGACATCCAGAGCGAGATCCAGTCGGCCAGCGCAGCACGGGAAGCGTTCGTTAAAAAGGTGATCGCCAAAAGGATCGGCGAGTCCGGCCTGGGCGAGACGATGCGCAAGGTGATCCGGGAACAGGCGATGGCCAAGGGCTTCACGTGCGACGGATGCTGAAGCACGGAGGGTTGGTTTGGCGCAGACGAGAATCATGGTTGTCGAGGACGACGCGCCGATCCGGCGCGGGCTGTGCGATGCCTTGAGATACGCCGGCTACGCAGTCGAGGAATGTCCGACGGGAGATGCGGCGCTGGCCACCGCCTGCGCCGTGTCACCGGACCTGCTGCTGCTGGACGTGGTGCTCCCCGGCAAGGACGGCTTCGAGGTCCTCCGTGAGGTCCGCGACTCCCACCCGCAGTTGCCGGTGATCATGCTCACCGCACGGGGAACCGAGGATGACCGGGTGCGCGGGCTCAAGCTCGGCGCCGACGACTACGTTGTCAAGCCGTTCAGCGCCACCGAGCTCCTGGCGCGGGTCGAGGCGGTGTTGCGGCGCTCGGCCGAACGACCCAGCGACCTGCGGGAGCTTCAGCTCGGTGACCGCGCCGTAAACCTCGAGTTGGGCCAGGTTTTGCTGCCGAACGGCAATGGTCACCGGCTTTCGGACCTTGAAACCCGCCTGTTGCGCTATCTCGCGGTCAACCGCGGGCGCCCGGTGGACCGCAAAGAGTTGCTGCAAAGGGTGTGGGGCGGGAACGCAAGCGAGATGGAAACACGGGCGGTGGACATGCACGTTCGCCGGCTGCGGGAGAAGGTCGAGCAGGACGCCGCCAACCCTACGTTGATCGTCACCGTGCGCGGCAAGGGGTACATGCTCGCCCTGGAGCTGTCGTGAGCCGCGCCGCGAGATGGTGGGTCGTGTTCGGCGTGTGCAATGTCATCGTCGCACTGGCGCTGATCTGGACCACACAAGTCGTCGTCGATCTCGAACGCCGGGAACGGCAGGCACGCGCCGAGACCGACTACCAGCAGTCGTTGCGCCTGGCGATGTGGCGCATGGACTCCTGGCTCGCCGTACTGTTCGCACGGGAGGCGGCCCGGCCCGGCACCGGCTACCTTTCGTTGGACCCGGCACCGGACTACATCGACCTGCGCTTCGAGATCGGCGCCGACAACCGGATCGCCTCGGCGCAGGAAAGCCTGGACAGCTGGCGCGGCCATCTGGATCCGGCAGCGGTGCACGCCGCGATCGCGGCGGCCGACAGCCTTGTCGACAACAAGCTGGCCGATCCCGAACAGGACCTAAGCCAACTTTTAATGACACAGAACGAATTCGACGCCCGGGTCGCCTGCGCGGTCCCCCGGCCGGCCGACGAAGATCGGGCAGGGCGCCAGGTCGTCGCCTGGTTAGACCCTCCGGATCACGCAAGGGAGCCCGCTCTGGCGTTCCTGCGACGAACCGGATCGGACAGCGGCCCGATTGTTCAGGGGTTCGTCCTGGACTGGCCGCGGCTGCACGATCGCTTGCTGTTGGAGATTCGCGACCTGTTCCCGGAGGCGGGGCTGGAACGGGTGGCCGCCAACGAGCCGGTGGACCCGCTGGGTCGAGGGCTGGCCAACATCCCGGTGACCCTGGTCGCGGCGGCGCAGCCGATGGGGCAGGCAACAGCGTTTACCGCCGGGCGCACCGCACTGGCAGTGGCCTGGCTGGCGGCGATCATGGCGGCGATCGCCGTGGGCGTGACTCTGCGCAAGAGCATCGATCTCGGTGAACGGCGGCGGCGCTTCGTCTCTGCGGTGACTCACGAACTGCGCACGCCGTTGACCACGTTCCAGATGTACTCGGAAATGCTGGCCGACGGACTGGTAACAACCGAAGATCGGCGCATGGAGTACCTGCGGACGCTCAGGGAAGAATCGAAACGGCTGTCGGCGATGGTTTCCAACGTGCTGACCCACGCCCGTCTTGAGGAACGGGGCGGGTCGCATCGTTACGAGTCGATGAACCTGAACATGTTGCTCACCCGTCTCAATCCGTCGCTGGAGCGTCGCGTCGCGTCGACGCCGATGGCGCTCGAGGTCGAGATCGACGGCCCGGGCGATACCCCGCTGTCGGTGGATGCGGAGGCGATCGGTCAGATCCTCGGTAACCTCGTGGATAACGCGGCGAAGTACGCCAACCGCACGGCGTCGCCAACGATCCATCTGGGTGCCGCGGCGGTCAACGGCTCGCTGGTAATGACCGTTCGCGATCACGGACCGGGTATCCCGCACGAGCTGGCCCGGGCGGTCTTCGATCCCTTCGAACGCGGCGGCAGAGACCCCGCAGACCCGGTGCCCGGGGTCGGCCTGGGGCTGGCCCTCGCCCGCGGACTGGCCCGGGACATGGGGGGAGAGTTGACCCTGGATAGCCCGCAGGACGGTGGGGCACGGTTCCGTCTTGAGCTGCCGGCCACCGCCAAGACGTAGGCCGGGAGTCCGACCCCAATCCCTGGCGATCTGTGGTACCGGAGCCGGGACTCGACGCCGCAGGCGCAGCGCCTTTATGGTGCTATGGCACCGTTATCGTGAAGCCGCGAGGGCATCGAGAGGATCCTCCTGCGCCAAGGCGACCCGGCGTCAATCTACGAATCCCTCCTGCGCGTCGTACCGGCCGACGCTGATCCGCTGGGCGTGGTCGCGCCGACACTCCGGGCAACCGATCACTCGACAAACGAAATCTCCGGGAAACCCGTGGCGGCTCAACCCGGCGGGTGTCATGGAGTGATGATGATTTTCCCGCGAGCACGTCCCCCTTGCAGATAGCGCATGGCTTCAGGCACTTCCTTCAGCGGATAGGTTCTGTCGATGAAGGGCGTAAGTTTCCCTGCTTCGAGGAACTCCTTCAAGACGGCCATGGCCTCTTTCTTGCCGGGCATCGAGAAGCTCACGCTCGGAAGCTGACGGAGGAACGGTGAGAGCGCGACGAATTTGAAAAAATGAGGCATGCCTCCGAAGGTGCGACTGCCCACAGCTCCGAAATGGTCGTGGCCGATGATGACGTAGGTTCCCGTGGGGGTAAGCGCGCGTTTGCAGTCAGACAGCGACAGGTTTGAAGCAACATCGAAGATTAGATCATAGCGCTCGCCACGCCGGGTGAAGTCCTCCTGCGTGTAGTCAATGACGTGATCTGCGCCCAGCGAGCGAATCATTTTCGATTTTTCCGCGCTGTCGACACCAGTCACGCGCGCGCCGTACGCTTTAGCAAGCTGTATGGCAATGGTGCCTACGCCACCACCCGCCCCGTTTATCAATACACTTTGACCCGGCTGGATTAGTACCCCATTCTCAAGGTTGATCAGGGCGATGAATCCGGACGTCGGGACGGATGCGGCCTGTTCGAAGGTTATGCTGCCGGGCTTGAACGCCAGTGCGTCCTGCGGAACGGACGCGTACTCGGCAAAGGCGCCGCCGTTCCGCCACTGTAGCTTTAGGAAGGTCTCGCCGAAGACCTCATCACCGGGCCGGAACCGCTTGACGTCCTTACCCACCGACTCAACGATACCTGCCACATCCGTTCCTGGAACAGGGTTCTTTGGCTTCAGCACCCCGGCCCCCATCAGCCGCAGGACATAGGGCCGGCCGGTCACAACATGCCACACATCCGGATGGACGGAAGCCGCGCGGACGCGCACCAGCACCCCGTCATCCCCGACTGCCGGCTTGTCGATTTCTCGGAGCTTTAGAACGTCGTCAGGCGATCCATATCTGTCTTGGACGATTGCCTTCATTATGGTCCCGCTTTCAATTGCCGCCTGACAGTTCAACAGCCGATCCACGGTCATGATTATGCACGATGATTTGTCGTGATGCGTTTTCAATTTGAGCATGGAGGCGAAAGCGACAGTACATCGTCAGCAGATCCGGACCTGTCTCACCCTGGGCAGGGCCGGGCGCTGTCCTGCTGAGCGCCGTGCCGACTTCAGCCGCATCGCCGGGCCCGGGTCACCGCCTCGCGTATCGCCGGCATCTGTTCCCGGGCGGCGGCGTAGCCGGCGGCCTCGATATCCAGGAGGTGCTTGGTCCCGAAAATACTGTAGCGGAACAGGTTTTTGGGCCGGACGACCACGTCGCACGCCTCGAACTTCGCAAAGGAAACGTGAAATATCCCGACCTCGAGCGCGCGTTTCAGGACCGCCAGCGAGTTGCGCACCTCGGCCGGTTCGAGCCTGCGGATCGGACCCAAGTGCACACCGATCAGCACGCGGCACCGGCCCACGATCAGTTCCGAGGGGAAGTTGCTCACGATCCCGCCATCGGCGAACAGCCGCCCGTCGATGGTCATCGGCGTGAACAGTAACGGAAAGGACGAAGACGCGAGCACCGCCGGGATCAGCGGTCCCGAATCGAAGGTGACTGCGATGCCGTCGGTCAAGTCGGTGGCAACGACCCGCAGCTTCTTTTTGAGAGCTTCGAACGAATTCTCCGGAAAGTACTCCTCGAAGTCGGCGACCACTTTGGAGGTATCGATGATTCCGGGCTTGGCGATCGCCACCTTCGACAGGTGGAACGGGTTCTTCTTGGCGAAGAACTCCAGCATTACTGCCGGACCGAAGCCCGCCGCGTATAGCGCCCCGACGATCGCCCCGGCACTGGCTCCGGCCACGCAATCGGGAACGATTCCGTGCTCGAGAAGCGCTCGCACAACCCCGATGTGCGCCACGCCTCGGCTGCCGCCTCCGGATAGAACGAGTCCGACCTCGAATTGCTCGGTTTCAGCCATCGGTTCGATCGCCTCAATCCTGCTGTGGTCACCATGCGAGCCGCGGGAAGTCCGGCATCAACGACCGTGCATTATAGCTTGGGTCCGGATTCTCACCGTGCGTGTCGTTTATCGAGGCGCCGGGGTCGGCAAGGCCGCAACGACTGGAGACTGAGGGAGGTCGAGGTCGTCCCGGGAGGTCAAGGTGAGCTGGTCCGTGGTGCCGGAACCGGGGCTCCCTCCTTCGCTAAAGCCGGGGAGGACCGGCGACTCGGACTGAGCTTCCCCCGGGGGATTTTTTCCGCACCAAAAGGAAAGGGCGGTAGATAAAGGTTTATTTGTTCCGTCGAGTACTCTGAAGTCTAACGAACTCTCCGGAAGACCCGGGCGATTCAGGTGGGCTATTCTCTTCAAGGAATCGACTTGTTGAACAACCCGACAGAACGCGCGTCGAGTAGCGCCCTGCGAAGATAGGAATTACAGCATGTCATCACGGGACCCCAAGTCCGACAACGAACCGCTTGACCCGATCGTTGCCGAATTCCGCCGGAACAAGGCACGGGAGGAAGGGGCGTACCGCGCCCGGGCGCTCAAGCTTCTGCCCCACGTCTGCGCCCACTGCGGCCGGGAGTTCGAAGGCCGGCGGCTCCGCGAGTTGACCGTGCACCACAAGGACGTAGACCCCACGAACAACCCGCCCGACGGCAGCAACTGGGAACTGCTCTGCCTCTACTGCCACGACAACCAGCACGGGCGCAACGCCGCCGCCGCTGCACTGACGGGCGATGCTCCGGCAGAGGAACGGGAGACCACCGGCCTGCAACAGCCTTTCGCCGGCCTCGCCGACCTGCTGAAGAAAAGGAAGGACGACCGGTGACCGACCCTCTGGACAGCGACAGCCGCAACACCTCAGGCCCGGGCGATCGCCCGATGGCCGATCCTCAGCTCGTACTTCAGTCGCAGAATCCCACCCGCCGGCTTGGATCAGGTGACATAATCATCCGGTAGCGGATGCGGGGTTCTGGAAAAGATGGATTGAGCTGTATTCACGCGGGCCAGGCGGCCCCAAGAACGAGGAAATACCGTGAGTAAACTAAAGCTGGGAATCATCGGGACTTCCAAAAAGGTCGATGAGTATCGTGTGCCCATCCATCCCGAACATTTGCGGCGCCTGCCCGAGTCCGTTCGTCGCCAGTTGCTTTTCGAGAAGGGCTATGGGGAGCGGTTCGACCTTACCGATGCTGAGATCGCCGAGCAGTCGGGGGGCATCGCCACCCGTCACGAACTCCTGGCTGAGCTGGGCGCGGTCATTCTCAACAAGCCGATGCTCGCCGATCTGGAGGAGCTCAAGGAAGGGGGCATTCTCTGGGGTTATCCGCACTGCGCCCAGCAGCGGCCGATCACCCAGGCGGCAATTGACCGCCGCCAAACGCTCATCGCCTTCGAGGATATGTTCGTATGGAGTCCCGATGGA
>CALZKF010000049.1:0-24353 GCA_945787955.1 uncultured Acidobacteriota bacterium
TCAGCCCTTCCAGGACTTGTATCCACATTCTTCGTTCCACCATGGTTTGGACGAGTTCGGATAATGCTCGCTGGCTGCGAAAGAGAGAGTGACAATATTTGTCATTACTCCCAGGCAGGCGGTCTATTTTTGTCATTCCCACCTCGCTGAAGGCCCCTCGCAGTATGAGTTTTACATGATCTCTTTACTATTTACGGGTCATATGGTTAGGCGGATCAACACATTACAGAATAGTAAAATACATATGCATAAATTGGTAAGCATATTGCTCAAAGTGGAATGGCTGAAACGACGGGCGTCGGGATCGCCGAATTTAATCGAAATTCTGCACCGGCTGATCGTCATAGCGGGGAGAACGAGTGTCGCCAGCGAGTTTGCCTAACGCCCGGACCGGTGAGGACGCAGCTTGCCGCCTTCTGGACGCCGAGGAGGAAATTCGCAGTCTGTGCGGCGAGGTCCTTGAGCGATACGAGGAAACCACCCTGGTCTACCGTCTTGTGGATCGACTCGGTTCCGTCCTCGGGGAAGAGGCGATCGCAGGGACGGTTCTCGAGGATGCGGCCCGGGTCCTGGGCGCGGATAACGCCGAAATCTGGCTCCGCCGGGACAGCGGCATGGAACTGGTTGCCGCAGTCCCTTCGATTACCGATCAGCCGGCCACGGAACGGTCGTGGCCCCGTAAGGCGGTTCTGGAAGGTCGACCCTGGATCCGGGAATCGAGTCCGGAGTCGGCGCCTGAAATCGCCGTGCCGATACCCGGTGCGGCAGGTGAGCCGATCGGTGCCATCGTTCTCAAGGGTCGATCGGACCTCCGCAATTACCGCACCGGTGAACTGAAGCTCCTGACCACCCTCGCCACCATGGTTTCGGCTTTCCTGCGAAACCACCGCCTGTCCGCCAAAGTCCGGCTGGCCGATGCGAGGGCCAGGGAACAGGAGATCGCCCGCCAGGTCTATCTCGGCCTTCTGCCGGATCGGGATCCTGAGTTCGACGGCCTTGAGATTTCAGGCGCGTGTATCTCCGCCGACACGGTGGGCGGCGATTACTACGGTTATCACAAACTGCCTGACGGCGGCCTTGGGATCGCCATGGCCGATGTGACCGGGCACGGGATCGGGGCCGCCATGTACATGGCCGCCATGAAAGGGGTGTTCCAGGCCGAATCCAGGCGTGTGATCTCACCTTCCGATCTGCTGCGGCGGGCGAACGATGCGCTGGAGTCCGATTTTTCCAGATCGGACATTTTCGCTACCGCCTTCTTCGCCCATATCGCACCCGGCGGCGCAAGGTTTGAGTACGCCCTGGGCGGCCACAATCCTCCGATGCTGATCCGGTCCTGCGGTCGTGTTGAAATGCTGGACCGGGGCGGCCTCGCCCTGGGAATCCTGCCTGATGTGCACTACGAAGAAACGACCTGCCGGGCCGAAGCCGGCGACACTCTTGTGGTGTACACCGACGGGTTCCCGGAAGCCAGGGACGGCGAGCGGAGATTCTACGGCATGAATCGCCTGCGGCGCCTGTCGGTCGCCAACCGCATGGCCGGCGCGGAAGAACTCCGGGATCGATTGCTGGACGATCTCATGGAACATACTGCCGGCCGTTCACCTTCGGACGATGTGACTCTTGTGGTTGTCAGGTTCCGGGGCGGACCGGCTTTGAAGGGTGGTGGTCATGTCTGAGCGCCGGACGATCATGATTGTTGACGACGACGCCTTCGTGCGCAGGCCGCTGGAATTCATCCTGAAGGCCGAAGGGTTTCGTCCGGTGCTTGCCAGTGACGGCGAGGAGTGCCTCCGGATGGTCGCCGAAGACCGCCCCGACCTGATCTTCCTGGATGTGATGATGCCCGGTCGCGACGGGTTCGGCGTGTGTCACGCGCTGAAAAGCGATCCGGAATATTCCGATATACCGATCATCCTGCTTTCGGCCAGAGGGCAGGAACACGACGAGGCGAGAGGGCTTGCCATGGGTGCGGAGGAGTTTATGACCAAACCATACTCACCGTCCGAACTGATTGGCCGGGTACGGCAGATCCTTGAAAACCGCTGAGCGGAGGGGGTAGCGACATGGCGCTTGAGGCGATGAAACTCGATGAAATCCAAAAGACCGGAATGCTGACGCAGCAGGAACTGGATCACAAGATCCAGCGTGTGACGGAGGAAGTGCTGAGCGCGGCCGCATCGCCGCCTGCCGGCGAGCCGATGTGTCCCCGCATTATCTCGGCCGCCGATCTGGTCCGGCTGATGGATCCGTTCATGGTCTACAACTGATCGGAGCAGACGGTTGGCCCAATGGAATCATGTCGACAAGACGCTGTACGCCAAGCTGGTGTACTACGGTCCTGCATTCTGCGGGAAAACCACGAACCTCGAAGCGATTCACAAGCTCACCTGCCATGATTCCTCCGCATCCCTGCTGTCGGTGAAGACCGCACAGGAACGCACACTGTTTTTCGACCTGCTGCCGTTCGAACTCGGCCACATTCTCGGTTACAAAGTAGCGCTGAAACTGTACACGGTACCCGGTCAGGTGCAGTACAACGCAACCCGACGGGTCGTGCTGAGCGGAACCGATGCCGTGGTGTTCGTGGCGGACTCCACACGCAGCCGCGTTCGCCACAACAGGGACAGCCTCAAGGACCTGGCCGCCAACATGCAAGCCAACAAGCTCAACCCGGCACAGGTTCCGGTTCTGATCCAGTACAACAAGCAGGATGTCAGGGACGCCATGACTCCCGACGAGATGGAACAGGCGTACGGCGTACGCCCGGGGAAGGGTTTTCCGGCTGTCGCAATCCGCGGAGACGGCGTAATGGAAACATTCCTGGCCGCAACCAAGGTGATGCTGCGGCGCCTGGTGGACAAGGCCGACGACAAGACCCGTGAGGTGATCGACTCCGCCGGTCTCGACTCCCAGGTCGACAAAGCTTTCGAACCGTACCTGTCCCGGGCCGGTGCGATGCAATCGCTGCCTTCCATGCCCGGAACCGCCGGTCCGGGAAACGCCGACGCCGTGGTGGTTGCCGAGGGCGACCTCATGCAGCGCGCGGTGGAGGCCGGCTTGACACTCGGCGAAGAACTGGCCGTCGAGCGCCAGCGATCCTCCCGAATGGAACGGGAGTCGCGGACCTACCGCCAACTCGGAGAAGCACTGCGGCAGACCGGCGCGACTTTCGACCACCGCGGGATCATCGACCGGACCCTCTCCATGGCCTCGGAGGTCGTTGGTGCCGCAGTCATCTCCCTGGTGGGCGGTGAGAATCCGGGTGCTCGGGCTGTCGCGGTGCACCGGGTGTGGGGATCGGCGGAGGATCCGTTGGCCCGGACCATCCCGGGACACCACCTGCTTGCTCGTTTCGTGGCCGGCAAGGCGCCGGTTGTTCTCAACGACCTTACATCCGAGGCCGGCGCGGCGGTGCCTGAAGGCATTCGGGAACGTTTCCATGCCATCGCCGCCTTCCCGGTGGACATAGCCCGGGGAACCACCCTGGTGGCCTACGCCCCCGGTCCCGACGGCCGATTCGGCGAAGCGGATGTCCGCTTTCTCTCCACTGCAGCGGCCCACCTGGCCGTCGGCCTGGAGAAGGCCCGGCTGTACCAGCGCCTGAGCACCGCCCGGGACCGGCTGGAAGTCATGGTCCAGGAGCGCACCGAGGAATTGCGCCTGGCCTACGACGAGATCCGCAGCCGGGAGCAGACGAAGGACCGCTTCCTCTCGAACCTGTCCCACGAGATGCGGACCCCTCTGACCACGGTAACCGGAGCCGCCACCTTCCTGAGAGACTACGAATCCGATCCGGCGGCCCGGCACGAGATGGCGGACGCCATACTGGACGCCTGCGGCCTTCTGAACCGTCACCTGGAAAACATGTTTCGTGCGGTGCAACTGCAATCTTCCGGGGACACGCTGGAACTGGTTGAGACCGCAGCGGAGCACCTGGTGGCGGAGGCGGCAGGTCTGGCAGGGACGGTTGAGCTTTCGGTCGAGATCGGGAGCGGCCTGGAATCGATGCGTGTCGACCACCGTCGCGTGGTTCGGGCCTTGGCCAACCTCTTGGAAAACGCAAAGAAATTCGGGCAGGGCGAAGAAAAAATCACGATTCGCCTGGAGCCTTGCGGCGGTCCGGAACCGGAGGTGGCTATCTCGGTCCTGGATCGCAATGAGCGGATTCCCAATGAGGACAGGGAGCGGATCTTCCTGCCGTTCGAGCAGGGCGGAGATCCCCTGACCGGGAAGCCGACCGGGATCGGCCTGGGCCTGTACGAGAGCAAGGCGATCGCCGGACTCCACGGCGGAAGCCTGGAGTACCGCGAACGCGACGGCGGCGGTAATGAATTTCGCATGGTCCTTCCCCTTGCATGCCGCGAGGCTGCCGGACGAACGGAGGTGGCAGGTGCCTGATCGTGCTGTGGTAGAGACCAGGGCGATCACCAGCGCCCCGGTCCATTTCCGCGGAATCCGGGACTGGCTTGCAGGGGTGGCCAGGGCAAAGGGCTTCGACGAGCACGAGGCCCTGGAGCTGATGGTTGCCGTCAACGAAGCCTGCGCCAACATCCACCGTCATGCCTATTGCGGCCGTGAGGATGGCGCGATCGAATTTCAGCTGGAGGTGCGGGAGTCGATCCTGAGCCTCAGGATCCGTGATTACGGCAGTCGGTTCCGGCTGGAGGCATACCAGCAGCCGGACCTGGAGCACCCGACTGAGGGGGGATACGGCGTTTTTCTTATCCGCGAACTGATGGATGAGGTCGAATACGTCCAGATGAAGGCAGGTACGGAGCTGCGTATGTTGAAGGTCCATCGAGGTGGCCCGACCGGGAAGGGAGGACAAGCTCATGTCGGAGAGTCCTGAAAAAGGGTCCGCTGATTCGGTGGAGCAGTTCTCCATCCAGGATCTCGAGGAACTGTGCAAGGTCCATTCGATCAGCCTGGAGTTGATCCGGCGGAGCCATAATCTTGACGATCTCCTGGATGTGGTCCTGGACGAGCTCGAAGCCCGGCTCGGGGATATTCCCGGGCATGCGTTCCGGAATCGCGGGGAACCGAAGCGCAACGTCCATGACAGCGCCCGATTGAAGGCACTGGTGATGTTCACCAGTCAGGCGGCGGAGCTGAAGGCGAAGGCCGAGTTCAACCGTGAGCTGCAGTCGGCGGTGGATGCCGCCGAGGCGGGACGCGACAGGCTCCACGGGGTCATCGACTCCATCGCGGCGGGGATCGCGGTCCTGGACCGGGACGGAAAGATAGTCGGCGTCAACCAGGCCATGGCCGACCTGATCGGGAGCGACCTTGACCGGTTACGGGGCGAGCCGCTGGGGTCCTGGGCCGGAAAGGTCCAGCCCAACAGCGACGGAGAGATTCAGGTTCGAGTCCCGGAATGCGGGCTGCGGATAAGACTGATATCGAGAAGGGACCTGGCCGGTATCGCAGGTGGCGAGGTGATTATGGTCAACGATATCACCGAGAGGGATCGAATCGTGCAGGAACGACACTACAAGGAAAAAATGCACGGCCTGATGCAGACCATCGGCATGCTGACCCACCAGATCAACAACCCCCTGACTGCGCTGATGGGACGTGCCCAGATCCTGCGAATGAAGTCTCAGGGTGACGAGGATGTTCTCAAGGCTGCCGCAGTCATCGAGGAGTCGGCCCGGCGCATCGCCGGGCTGATCCAGGATCTCTCCGAACTGGCCAAGGGCGGTGACCGTGAGGAGTTGGAGGAGATGATCGACCGGGGCCTGGAGGCCGGCAAGGTAGACCGGAGGAAACCATGAAGGTCAGGGGAGAACGGGAGGGTGGAGTCCTGTTGCTGCACCTGGAAGGGGATGATTGCCTCGATTGCAGCACGGCGGCGGCTGTGAGGAGCCAGGTGCTGGAGCAGATCGACGGAGGCTCGGACGTCGTCGTGGACCTCTCCAGGGTGCAGTTCGTCGATTCCGCCGGCCTGGGAGTATTGATCAGTGTCTTCAAAGCAACACGCAAAAACGGTTGCAAAGCCCGGTTCGCCGGTGTCCGCCCGGATGTGCGGCACGTCATGGAGATCATCCACCTCAACCGGATTCTGGAGTTGAGTCCGAACGTAGCGGCGGCGATCCGCGACCTGGGAGCGCACCAGGCGTGAGACGGGCCAGAGCCATGGCGGCGATGAACGCCAAAATGAGTCCGACGCCGATATAGGCTCCCGGCGGCAGTGCGGCCGTCCCGTTTTCATTCACGAGCCCGGGAGCCGCTCCCAGCAGTTGCCAGTTGATCCAGGCATGAACCCCGGCTGCGTAGTGCAGGTTGTGGGTCACAATCACGATCAGGCCGAACAACAGGCCCAGGGCGAAGGCGAACACGAGCTGGCGCAGGACCTCCTGGCGAGGCAGTCCGGGGGCGATATGCTCCATCGAGAACAGGGTGGCCATGGCGACCAGGGCGAACCAGCGCCGTAACCCGGGACGACGGATGCCCAGCCGGGGAGAGAGGCGCCTGAGCTCGTTAAGAACCAGTCCCCGGTAATAGAGTTCCTCTCCGAAAGCCAGAACGGCCTGGCCAACCAGGATCCAGATCAGGACAGGCGTGAGCGGCGGCCACGACAACCGCATCTGCCCTCCCAGTGCGATGGACAGAATCCACAGCAACCCGTAGGTCGAGGCCACGACGGCAAAGATGGCAACAGCAGCCGACGGGAAACGGGACGGTCGGCTGTAGCTCCAGGTTCGCGACCCGGCCGGCCTGGAGAACGCCCCCAGCAGCACGCACAGCAGGATCATGAGCACGCCGGCCAGCGCCTTGTACCAGGCGTCAAACTCGGCCTGGGAGGCGATCCGGGGAGCCAGGCTGTAGAAGATCGGGTCATACAGAGTCAGGGAGGCCCACTTTTCCACCAGGAGGATCAGCAGCAGGGGAGTGAGGCTGCCGAGCCGGATCCCTTTCCCCCCTTTGCCGCCGATCGCCCCGATCTGCCATTCTCTGGCGGACACCAGCAGCAGGAAAAAGACCGCGGCGAACAGCAGGGAGCCGACAGTACCGGACACGAAGGGCGATCCCGGGGTGCGGTCGTGGAACTGGCGCAGGATACCTGCCGTAAGCAGAGTCAGCCCGATCATGGTCCATGCCAGTGTTTTGGGAATTCTCAAAGGCGGCGCGCTTTCTCCAGCAGGGTGTGAAGGGCTAGTATACAGTCCAGTCGGAAGGACACGGATGAAGAGAAAAGCAAAGATCGGCGGCACCGTGGGACCTGCCTGTGACCGGATCGACCGGCTGGCCGGAATGCTCGAGGCCGGCCTGGACGTGGCCCGGATCAACTTTTCTCATGGAGCGGCCGAAGACCATGTGGCCCGTGTTCGCCGCCTCCGCAGGACCGCGAAACGGCTGAAGGTCAACGTGGCGGTTCTGGCCGATCTGCAGGGCCCGCGGTTCCGTGTAGGGACTCTGCCTCCAGACGGACTGGACCTGACGGCGGGATCGGGGGTGATCCTGCAGGCCGGTCGGGCCAGGGTTGAGCCCGGCCGGATTCCGGTGGTCTACAAGGCCCTCCCCCGGGATGTGGGCCGGGGATCGGTCATCCTTCTGGATGACGGCAATCTCCGCCTCCGGGTGCGGTCGGTTCGTGACGACCTGGTCCGGTGCGAGGTGGAGCAGGGGGGGGTCCTGACCAGCGGGAAGGGGATCAACCTCCCCGGGGCGACGCTTTCGGTGCCGTCACTGACAACCAAGGACCGCCGGGACCTGCAGTCCGCCGTCGAGATGGAGGCCGACTGGCTTGCGATCTCCTTTGTGAGATCGCCGGACGACGTCAAGACCGCCCGTCGTCTTCTCCGCAAGGCGGGCAGCGACATGCCGGTGATGGCCAAGATCGAACGCCCGGAGGCGATCGACCGGTTGCCCGAAATCCTGGCGGAGGCCGACGGTATCCTGGTGGCCCGGGGGGACCTGGGAGTGGAACTGGACCCGGAGCGAGTGCCGACGCTGCAGAAGGAGGTTATCGAGGCGGCCAACGCCGCCGGCAAGACGGTCATGACCGCCACCCAGATGCTGGATTCCATGCGCCGGTCGCCCCGGCCGACCCGGGCGGAGGTGTCCGATGTGGCCAACGCCGTCCTGGACGGTACCGACAGCCTGCTGTTGACAGCGGAGACGGCGGTAGGGGATTACCCGGTGGAAGCGGTTGAAATGATGGACCGGATCATCTACGAGGCGGAAGCTTCAGGACGGGTCCGCAGGCCGGAGTTGCCGGAGCCTCCGGTCTCGATCCGGGAATCGACCTGCATGGCAGCGGTTCGGGCGGCCTACGAATCAGGCGCGAAATACCTGGCGGTGTTCACCATGAGCGGAGCCTCGGCCCGATCGGTGGCAAGGTTCAAGCCGGACACGCCGATCCTGGCCTACACCCCCAGTTCGGAAGTGCAGCGCCGCCTGGCTGTCCAGTGGGGGGTCACCGCCGTACTTTCACCGGAACTCTACAGTTCAAGGGACCTGGTGAACCACCTGGAGAAGGCGTTGCTGAAAGATCGCCACGTCTCGAAAGGAGATCTGGTGGTGGTGGTCTCCGGCTTCCCGGTGGGGATCGCCGGAACAACCAACCTGGTGGCGGTGCACAAGGTGGGAGGCTGAACCGGATTGGCGGAAGCGTGTGGGAGTCGAACCCACCCCGGACGGCAGAACCGCCCGACAAGCCGGTTTTGAAGACCGGGCCGGCCACCGGACCGGATACGCTTCCAGGCGTCGGCCATGGTAGGGGGTTTCGGATGCCATCCGCAACCTCCTGTGCTACATTATGCCGCTCGCCGTGGGGCTGTAGCTCAGCTGGGAGAGCGCTTGACTGGCAGTCAAGAGGTCAGGGGTTCGATCCCCCTCAGCTCCACCAATCATTCTCCGTACAATCCTTCCTCAGGCTATAATTCCGCCTTCGAGCCCGGTTCGGCTGAAACGCCGGGCGGCAGGATACGTATCCCTGTTATCGAGGAGATCCGATGGTTCACGTGACGTCCGAGATCGGACGCCTGCGCAAGGTGCTGCTGCATGAGCCGGGCCTGGAGGTTGACCGCATGGTGCCGGCCATGATGGAGGACCTGCTGTTCGACGACATCCTCTACGGGGAGCGGGCCCGGGAGGAGCACGCCGTGTTTCGCCGGGTGCTCCAGCTTCTGGGTATCGAACTGTTGGAAGCGGCCGACCTGCTGCGGGAGGCTTTGGCCCGGCCTGAAGCCCGTACATGGCTGTTCGAGGTCCTGCTGGAGGAGTTCCCCAGGTCGTTGCGGTCCCACCTGGAATCCCAGTCGGTGGACGAGTTGACGGAGTCGATGATCTGCGGCATCCGGCAGGAGCCGGACCACCGCGGCGTCGAGGTGGAAGACCTGTACCGCCTGGCCCCGTTGCCGAACTACTGCTTCCAGCGCGATCCGCAGATCATCCTGGGAGACGGTGTCATTTTTTCCAGCATGGCGGCGCCGGCGCGGCACCGGGAACCGCTCCTGAGCCGTCTGATCTTTACCTTCCATCCCGAGTACTCGGATACACCGGTGATCATGGACCCGATGAGGCTGAGCCATGAGCAGTCGCTGTTCGTCGGTTCCCAGCACCCCCATATCGAGGGCGGGGACCTGCTGGTGTTGTCGCCGGACGTTGTCGCCGTCGGAGTATCCGAGCGGACCAACCATACCGCCGTCCAGCAACTGGCCAGAACCCAGGCCCGCAGGGAAGGCGGTCCGCGCTGGCTTCTGGAAGTCCGTCTGCCCCGGCGCCGGGCCTACATGCACCTGGATACGTTGATCACGCCGGTGGACCGGGACGCCGCACTGGTCTACCCGCCGGTTATCCTGGACGAGGGCAGGGAACGGGCCGAAGTGGCGGAATACGATCTGCATTCGGAAGACCCGGATCCGGTCTCCCGGGATGATCTGTTGGGAGCGCTTGCCGCCAGGGGAGTCGACCTCTCTCCGATCCATTGCGGTGGTCCGGATCGTGTGGATCAGCAGCGGGAGCAGTGGACCGACGGATCCAACGCTCTGGCACTGGCGCCGGGGGTGTTGACGCTGTACGACCGCAATATCCGAACCGCGGAGGAACTGGACCGCCACGGCTACCGGATCGTTTCGGCCGAGGACCTGTTGCTGGGAAAGGCGGAACTGAGCCTGGACCGGCCGGATAAAACCTGTATTTTGTTGTCCAGCCACGAGATCTCCCGCGCACGGGGAGGCCCTCATTGCCTGAGCCACCCGCTGATCCGGGACGACGTCAGTCCCGGGTAGCTGAGCACAGGGGGAAATTATGAAAAAGATCCTTATCGGAATCCTGGCTTTCATCGGCGCCATGGCCGTGCTGGCCCTCCTGGTGGCCACCCTGCTCGGTGTTGTGTTCTCCGTCGGGAAGGAGGGCGTCCCCGACGTTGTTGTGTTGGAACTGGACCTGGAGAAAGGCCTGGTGGAATATATCCCCGACGACCCGTTCGGAGCGGCCATGCTCTCCGGCGCCGTTACCGTGCGGGATGTGGTGGACGGTCTGGCCCGGGGGGCCGCGGACGACAGGGTGGTCGGTCTGATTGCCAGAGTCGGCAACGGCCGGTTCGGACTTGCCCAGATCCAGGAGATCCGCGATGCGGTGGAAGCGTTCCGGGAATCGGGCAAGCCGACGGTGGCATTTGCGGAAACATTCGGCGAGGTCAGCCCGGGAAACGGTTCGTATTATCTGGCCACGGCATTCGACCGCATCTACCTCCAGCCCTCGGGAGATATCGGACTGAACGGCTTGATGTATGAATCTCCGTTCATTTCCGGTGCGCTGGAAAAGCTGAAGGTCAAAGCACAGATGGACCAGCGTTACGAGTACAAGAACGCCATGAACATGTACACGGAAACCGGCTACACCGATCCCCACCGCGAGGCGATGCAGGCCCTGATGGACTCCCAGTTCGGCCAGATGGTGGACGGCATCGCCGAGTCCCGCGGGCTGGCATCGGATGAGGTTCGGGCTCTGTTCGACCAGGGCAGCTTCCTGGGCGAGGCCGCCCTGGAGTCCCGGCTGGTGGATGGCATCGCCTACCGGGACGAAGTCTTCACCCTGGTGCAGGAGGAGATCGGCCTGGAGCCGGAGTACCTTTACCTGCCTGTTTACCTCGAGCGGGCCGGCCGCGGCCGCGGCCGCGGTAAGACCATCGCACTGGTCTACGCCGTCGGTGCCGTAATCCGGGGCACCAGCGAGTACGAACCACTTTCCGGATCTTTCGTCATGGGGTCCGATTCTGTTGCCGCCGCCCTGCGGTCGGCCATCGACGATCCGCGGGTGGAAGCGATTGTCATGCGTGTTGATTCACCCGGAGGCTCCTACGTCGCCTCCGATACGATCTGGCGCGAGACGATCCGGGCGAGGGAGGCGGGCAAGCCGCTGGTGATTTCCATGGGTAACGTGGCGGCGTCGGGTGGGTACTTCGTCTCCATGTCGGCGGACCATGTGGTGGCCCAGCCGGGGACGATCACCGGATCGATCGGAGTCCTGGGCGGCAAGATGAACACCAGTGCATTCTGGGAGCGGCTGGGGATCACATTCGACGAGGTTCACACCAGCGCCAACACCCTATTGTACTCTTCCGGCCAGGATTACAGCGAGTCCGAATACGCCATCTTTCAGGCCTGGCTCGACCGGGTGTACACCGACTTCACTCAGCGGGTCTCCCAGGGCAGAGGCATGCCGATCGAAGGGGTCCGGGAGATCGCGAAAGGACGGGTATGGAGCGGCGAAGACGCCTTGGAACGGGACCTGGTGGATGCCCTGGGCGGGCTGTCCACCGCGATGGAACTGGCCCGTGAAGCGGCGGGGATTCCCGAGGAAGAAAAGGTGCGGATCAAGGTTTTCCCCAGGAAGAAGACTCCGCTGGAAGCGTTCCTGGACAAGGGGCCGTCGTCCAGCCGTGAGCAGGTGTTCCAATCCATCGGTGGGGTTCTGGAGAGGCTTCGCCCGGCGGTCAAGGCGGCCGAAACCCTGGGCGTTCTGGAGCAGCATGATCGGACCCTGAGCATGAGGCCGCTGGAGCCGGTCCGGTAATCTACGTTGCACCGGTTTGCGGATGTGACATCCGCAGGGAACCTATCCCCAGCGGTGATGCTGCTGGCAGGGCGGCGTATTTTATCAATGAGACGGAGACAGCCGGCGTCGGGCAGGTATCCCCCCCACCAGCCCGGCGCCATTTTTTATTTGGAGCAAAGTTAATGGGGACATTGCACATTATCTTTAATTTCTTTGTGACGAGTTTCCCGCTGAACAAGAATTAAAAGATAATGTGCAATGTCCCCATTTATTATTCCGGGTAGAGCAGGTAGGGGCGGCGGTCGGATCGGAAGCGATCCAGGTCCTCGCGCCAGGAATCTTCAAGCTCCACTGCCGGAACGCCCTGCTCAAGTCCTTCCCGGAGGCCGGGCCGGCCTAGAAGCAGGTCAATAGCCAGTCGATCGCTTTCGAACTCGTACGACTCCCGCCGCCAGTCGAAGTGGCCTGGATCCAGTTCCCGTGCGGTCCGGATCGCGTCCAGGTACCAGCCGAACGAGCGAAAGCCGCCGCGGTCTTCCACATGGATGAACACGCCGCCGCAACAGCGGCCGGCATGCTTCTGAAACATCGGCCGGAACGAGACCGGCCGGCAGGCGCCGCCGCCATGCCGGGGAAGGCGTTCGGCCCACGCCCTGCCGTCGATCCAGGGCGCACCGGCCTGTTGGAACGGCAGCGTCGTGCCCCGGCCTTCCGAGAGGTTTGTCCCTTCCAGAAGGCAGGCTCCCGGGTAGACCACGGCGGTCTCAAGCGTAGGCATGTTGGGAGAAGGGCAGATAAACGGCAGACCGGTCCGGTCCATGAACATCGGCCGGTGCCAGCCCTGCATCGGGACGACCCTGAGATCGCAGCCGATACCGAAGGCATCGTTGTACATCAGTGCCAGTTCCCCGGTGGTCATGCCGTGCCGGGGCGGGATCGGATAGCGGCCAACGAAGGAGGTCATGGACGGATGCAGCAGCGGACCCTCCAGAACCAATCCACCGATCGGATTGGGGCGGTCCAGTACCACCACCGGCAGCCCGGCCTCCCGGGCGGTCTCCATGACGAAGCTCAACGTCGTGACGTAAGTGTAGTACCTGCTCCCCACATCCTGAAGGTCGTAGATGATGGCGTCCAGGCCTTCAAAGCAGGCGATATCCGGGCGCAGGGATTCGAGACTCTCACCGTACAGGCTGACCACCGGCAGTCCCGACCGGCTGTCGACGGTCTGTCCAACCGTCTCCATGTCCTGGGCCTCGCCCCCTGTACCGTGTTCCGGCGCGAACAGGCGCAGGATTTCCAGCCGACCCTGCTCCCGGATCAGATCGACGGCATGGCGTAAGCTCCGGTCCACCGACGCCGGGTGAACCACCAGCCCGACCCGGACCCCGGCCGGCAGGCCGGCCTGATCCGGTGCTTCGTCCAGGAAAACTTCTAGGCCTGAAAGAACGGTACCCATCCGCGGCAAACCCTCCATACCGGTTTTCAACCGGCATGTTATTGTACCCCCCGCCATGACCTATTTTGCACTGGACTGTGAGGCATCGGGTCCGATGCCCCCTTTGTACAATCTGCTCTCCATCGGGGTGACGGTGGTCCGGCCGGAGGGCGGCAGCCATGTCATCGGAGAATCCTGGTACGTGGAACTGAAACCGATATTCCCCGGGTTCGAGCCGGAAGCCATGGCGGTCTGCGGACTGGACCCCGAGCGCCTGCTCACCGAGGGCGTCGAACCGGAAAAGGCGATGGCAGACCTGCGAAACTGGGTCCTGGAGCGGAACAGGCCGTCGAAACGGAGGCCGGTGTTCGTCGGGCACAACGCGGTATTCGACTGGGCCCATATCAATTACTACTTCCGGCATTGCAACATGGAGAACCCGTTCGGATATAAGGGCATCGACACCAAGTCCCTGGCCATGGGGGTTCTGAAGATCCCTTGGAACGACACTTCCAAAGAAAATCTTGAAAAGTTGCTGGACCTGCCCGCCCAGGATCCGGCCCTGATCCACAGGGCCGATTACGATGCCCGCTATCAGGCCCTCATCCTCCAGCGTCTGCTTGACATCGATCTACCCCGGCGTTAGCTTTATCAGCTTGCTTCAAGAGGAATCGCCGGAGGTCATCGTGGATCCGAAAGACTTCAAGTTCCTGGTCAACAGGATCGACGCCGATCAGACGGCCTGGCTTGCGCCCGGCGCCGTGCTGGTAGGCGACATAACGATCGGTGCCGACGCCTCTGTGTGGTACGGCTGTGTACTGCGCGGGGATATGGAACCGATCCGGATCGGCGCCCGGACCAATATCCAGGACCTGACCCTGGTACACGTGGACCGGGATTACCCGGCCGTCATCGGCGACGGAGTTACTGTGGGTCACCGCTCCGTTATCCACGGCTGCACTATCGGCAACGATGTCCTGATCGGCATGGGAGCGGTCGTCCTCAGCGGCGCCACGGTAGGCGATGGAGCGCTGGTGGCCGCCGGTGCGGTTATCCTGGAAGGTTTTGATGTGCCTGCCGGCATGATCGCCGCCGGCGTGCCGGCCAAGCTCCGCGGAGAGGTCACGCCCGCACTGCGTCGCCGGATACTCGACGGGGTGGAGACCTATGTCCATTACAGCCGGCGGTACCGGGAGGGCGGACTGGGCGGCGGACCTTACGGTGGCGGCATCGGGACGATTCCGGGAGAACAGTCGTGATCGGAGAGTCGGGGCACAGCCTGTTCAAGGCGGTGATCGACAGTCACGAGGCCGTGGTAATGACTACCCACATGCACCCTGACGGAGACGCCCTGGGCTCCCAGCTCGGACTGGCGGCCTTCCTCATGCAGCAGGGTGTGGCGGTGACTATCCTGAACCCGGACCCGGTGGCAGAGACCCTGGCGTTCATCGTCGAACCGCACCACCAGGTCCGGACTTTCAACCCCGAGATTGATCGCAGCAGGCTCCGCGACGCCAGCTGCATCATCCTGTTGGACAATAGCGCCCCGGACCGGCTCGGCTCCATGGAAGCGGCGATGGTGGAAAACGCCGCACGGGTGTTGTGCATCGATCACCACCCGTCACGCCAGCCACCCTGGGCGGACCTGATCCTTGATCAGAGCTCTTCCGCCACGGCGGCGATGGTTTACGAACTGGTCACCCGCCAGGGCTGGACGCCGGATCGGGCGGCTGCCCGTGCGTTGTTCGTCGGTTTGGCCACGGATACCGGTTTCTTCCGGTTCAACTCCGCCTGGACGCGGACGGTGCGGTGGTGTCGGTCCGGATCGACGCCGGGTCTCAGGAGCGCTGCAACGCCCGCGGGGTGGATACATCGGAAATGACCACGCCGCTCCTGGCTATTGACGGAGTCAAGATCGCCCTGTTGTTCCGGGATCTCGATGGCCCTGACGTTAAAATATCCCTGCGCTCCAAGGGTGACATCAACGTCCACGCCCTGGCAATGAAGTTCGGCGGCGGCGGACACTTCAACGCTTCCGGGATCGTCATGGCAGGTGATCTGGACCAGGTCATGGAGCAGGTCATCGGCGAGGCGGTGCGGCTGGTCTGATCTGGCATCCGGCGCAGCTGGTTGGTATCCTCGCCGGATGGCGAAGATTGGAGTCATTCTCACCGGTTGCGGCCGACTTGACGGCACCGATGTCCACGAGGCGGTCCTGACCCTCCTTGCCATCGAGAAGGGCGGCCACGCTGCAGTCTGCCTGGTACCGGATGGAGACCAGGGCATTGTGGCGGATCATGCCGGCGCCGAGTTGGACGTGCCGGGGCCGGCCCGGAACATGCTTCAGGAAGCTGCACGCCTGGCTTACGGGACGGTCCGAGCGCTGCCGGAAGTGCCGGTCCGGATGCTTGACGGCGTCATTCTGCCTGGAGGCGCCGGTTCGTTCCGCTCCCTGTGTTGCCGGGGCGGCCAGGGGATCGGAGGCGGGGAATTGCGGGACGACGTTCGCAGTTTTCTGGAGGCGCTCCTCGACAAGGGCGGCAGGATCGGCGCGGTCGGCTTGGCATCGGTGGTGTTGGACCGGCTTCGAAATAGGATGTTGCGCCAGGATCCAGCCGGGCTCTCCGCCGAGAAGCTTGAGGTCGACCCTGACGGCGCCACCGCTTACTGTTCCGGTATGCTGAGCGCACGATCCCTGGGAGAGGCCGGGACCGGGATCGACAAGCTGGTCGAATGGGTCGCCGGTAGTCCGGCAACCGGGGAGTAGGACCATGGAAATAACATTCCGTTTTTTCGCGTCCCTGTCTGAAAGGACGGGAGCGACGGAAGGGAAAGTCGATCTGCCGGGCGACGCCACCGTCCGTGACCTTTGGGACGAACTCGGCAGCCGGTTTCCGACTCTGGCTGAAATCGGCTTCACGCCGATGGTAGCCTGCGATATGGAATATGCAGACTGGGAATCTCCCTTGAGGGGAGTGCGCGAGGTTGCCTTCCTCCCGCCGGTGAGCGGCGGCTGAGCAGGGGGATGATGTTCCGATTACAACGGCAGCCGATCCGATTGGACGAGCTGGTCCAGGCGGTACGGGAAGACGGTCACGGCGCCGTGGCGATTTTTCTGGGGACGGTGCGGAACCACAACATCGGGCGGAAGGTGCTGAACCTGGAGTACGAAGCGTACCCGGCTATGGCTGTGCGCGAGATGGAAAGGATCGGTCGCCTGGTGCTGGAGCAGTATGACGTGGACCGGTTGGCGATGGTGCACCGGATCGGCCGGCTTGAGATCGGTGAGACCTCAGTGGCGGTGGTGGCCGCCTCGGCCCACCGGGCCGCCGCCATGGAGGCCTGCCGCTGCGCCATCGACAGACTTAAGGAAACGGTGCCGATCTGGAAGAAAGAGATCTTCGAGGGCGGGGAGGCATGGATCGAAGGGGCCGGTGGTCCGATGCGGCCGCTTTAGGCCTTACCGGAAGCCGGCATCGTCCAGATCGTCCTCATCCATACCCAGGTAGTGGCCCAGTTCGTGATAAAGCGTCACGGTGATCTGTTCCTGCAGATCGCCGGCCAGGGCGGCAAACCGCTCCAGATTGCGCTGGAACAGCAGAATCCTGGGAGGGTCGTCCGCTGCCGCGCCGCTCTGCCCCTTGTGGGCCAGCGTTGTCCCTGTGAACAGGCCGAGGGTCTCGAGGGCTGAGGTCCCTTCGTCCACCAGCACGTCCGGCACTGCCGTTTCCACGGTTGTGGCGACCCTGTCCAGGTGTTCCCGGAAAGGCTCCGGCAGGCCGGCGGCGGCCTGTTCCACCAGTTGCTCGAACCGTTCGGTGTCGAGCCGCCGGATGACGGGATAACGCCGGGGATCCAGTCGGGAAGCTTCGCGATACCGCAGGTCCGCTTCGTCCGTCCGTCCCATGCTTTCCTGGACCATGCCGTCCAGATAGTGACCATCCGGGTGGTCGGCGGCGGTTCGCACCAGGTGCAGCGCCACTTCCGAGGCTTCTCCGGTGCGGCCGTCTTCAAGCAGGGCGAATCCAAGCTCCCCGCGGAACTCCAGGTCGTCCGGGTCCAACTCCACCGCCCTTTGCAGGTAGGACAGCCCACGGCCCGGCTCCCCGCTCTCCACCCAGGCCTTGCCGGCAAAGAACTGCAGGACCGGGTCCTCGTCCCCGACCCGGGAGATCTGGTCCAGGGCGATCCTTAATGCCAGCTCCGGTTCGTCGTCATCCAAAGCCTGGTAGATGCGGTCGATGGCCAACAGATCCTGTTCCTGCTCCACAATAGCCCTCCGGGAAGAGCGCATTGTGGCACCCGATGGCGCCTCGTGGCAATCTCCATGGTCCGGCATCCGATCATCGTCCCCCGGCAACAGGCCTGACGGACCAAACAGCCCGGATCGGCAAGGTATTTCCGTCTCCACAGCGCTTGAGCGCCTTGACCTGCCGTGTTAAGGTTCGATCCGCCGGGATAAAGGGAATTGCCGGGACCGGGGAGGTGCGGGTCGTGGCCCAGGAAAGCAGAGAAAATATCCGTAACCTGGCGATTCTCTCTCATGTCGATCACGGCAAGACCACCCTGGTGGACGCGCTGTTGTGGCAGACGGCGATCCTGCGGGAGCACCCGGACCTGCCGGATGCGATCCTGTCGTCGCCGGAGGTCGCTCGGGAGAAAGCGGTCTCTTCGATGCCGCGGCTGGTCGCGCTGGATTACGGCCCGGTAACGATCAACATACTGGATACCCCCGGGCGAGCCGATTTCGGCAGTGAGGTCCAGAGGACTCTTCATATGGCTGACGGAATCCTCTATGTGGTGGACGCCCACGAGGGGCCGTCCCCACGGAACCGTTTCGTGCTTCAACAGGCTTTAATGGACGGCCTGGTTCCGATCGTCGTCCTCAGCAAGATCGACCATCGCGGTGCCCGTCCCCTGGAAGTGGTTGAGGAGGTCCGCGGAATCCTGGCCGATCTGGACGCCAGCGAGAGCCAACTGAATTTCCCGGTCCTGTTCTGCAATGCGCTCAGGGGTGTCTGCAGTCCGGCGCCGGATTTTCACCAGGGGTCCCTCCGGCCGCTTCTGGAGACGATCCTCAAGGCGGTCCCGGCGCCGTCCTGCGAAGGGGACGGGCCGTTCCGGATGCAGGTGGCGGCGCTCGAATACGATGATTTCCTCGGACGAATGGCGATCGGCAAAATTCTGAGCGGCCGGTTGGAACCGGATCAGGAAATCAGCCGCTGCACACCGGATGGCGAAGTGTATCGATCCCGTCTGGCCGGTCTCTGCCGTGCAAGGGGGATGGGCCTCAAGGAAGTTCAGGAAGCCGGGCCCGGCGATGTGGTCGCACTGTCCGGGATCCAGGCGGTACGGATCGGCGACACCCTGAGTGGCGAGACCGATCCGAAGCCGCTGCCGCCGCTCAGGGTGGACCGCTCGACCATCTCCATTGTGGTATGCGCCAACGACTCGCCGACCGCCGGGCAGGACGGCCGGCACATAAGCCCTGCAGCCCTCCGGGAGCGGCTGTGGCGGGAGATTCTGACCAATGCGGCCATCGAGGTCCAGGAGACCGACCTGCCCGACACCTTCAGGATTTCGGGTCGGGACGAGCTGCAGCTGGCGATCCTCATTGAAATGATGCGGCGTGAAGGATACGAGTTGCTGGTGAGTCGCCCGGAGATCGTGGTGCCGGAGGCGGAGGGAAAAACCCGCGAACCGGTTGAGACGCTGGTGCTGGACTGTCCCGAGCAGTATTGCAGTGTGGTCACCCAGAAGGTGGAAGCCCGGCAGGGCAGGCTGACCCGGATGGTGAACCACGACACCGGCCGTGCACGCGGAGAGTTTCGGATTCCCAGCCGGGGGCTGATCGGTTTCCGGAATGAGTACCTCAGCGACACCCGCGGGACCGGCATCATGAACCATATTTTCGACGCCTACGAGCCTGCCCGGGGGGAGATTTCAACGCACCGGGCAGGGATCATGGTGGCCGACCGGCCGGGCCGGGCCACCGCTTATGCCATTGAGCACCTGCAGTCACGAGGGACGATTTTCATCTCTCCAGGCGACCAGGTCTACGAAGGGATGATCGTCGGGGAGAATTCCACAGCCAGCGAAATCCGCGTCGATATCACCAAGGTGCGGAGGAAAGGACTGGCCGGCGCCGAGGCGCAGACCGAAGAGCGGGCCGGGTTGATCCCACCCCGTTTCATGAGCCTGGAACAGGCCCTGGAATTCCTCGACGAAGACTGCGTGGTAGAGGTCACACCCATGGTCTTCCGGCTGCGCAAGCGGACCCTCAAGGCAAGCGCTGACGCCCGGAACTCCTGATATTTCAGGCGTTTCGGTTGACGGTCGCGCCGGGCGCGTGTAACCTGAGACGGTTTTTGCGCCGCGTTGCAGGGGCGTTTCGGGAGTACGTATGGAGCTGACGACCTTACTGATCGGCCTGGGCATCGCCGCATCCGGGACGTTCCTGGGCTGGTTCCTGAATATGAGGCTGGGCGCACGTTCCCTGGAGGCGGCCAGGAAGCGGGCCGACGAAATGATCCGCAACGCCCGTCGTGAAGCCGAGAAGGCCAGGCAGGCCACCGTTCTCAAGTCCAGGGAAGAGATTTTCCAGCAGAGAAAAAAAGCCGAGAACGATATGCGTTCCCGCAAAGGCCAGCTCCAGAAGCGGGAGCGTGACATCCGTGCCGGTACCCGCACCCTGCAGGAGGAGGAAACCGAGCTGAAACGACAGAACGAAGCTCTCGAGGAGGTCAGACGCGCTCTGGCTGCACGGGAGTCGGAGTTGGAGCAGTTTCACCTGGAGGCCAAGCGGATTATCGAGGAACAGAATAATCGGCTGGAGAGGGCCTCGGGGCTGACCCAGGTGGAAGCCCGGCGTCAGTTGCTGCAGAACCTCAAGGCGGAGGCCCGGTTCGAAGCGGCGGCGCATATCAAGGAGATCAAGGACGAGGCCCAGCGCACCGCCGAGAAGGAGTCCGGGAAGATCATCGCCCTTGCCATCGAACGTGCCGCCTCCGATCTGAGCGCCGAACGGACCATCACCCATTTCCCGCTGCCCAAGGGCAGCGATCTCAGGGGCCGGATCATCGGCCACGAAGGCAAGAACATCAAGGCTTTCGAGAAGGTTACCGGGATCCAGATCCTGATCGAGGAAGGGGCTGAAAGCGTCACCCTGTCCGGCTTCAACCCGGTCCTACGGGAACTGGCCCGCCGGGTGCTGACCTCCATGATCAAGGACGGCAATATCCACCCCCGCAGGATCGAGGAACTCCATAAACGCCACAGCAAGCGGCTGGACGAGGAGATGCAGCAGGCCGGAGAGCAGACTCTCAAGGAACTGAATATCAAAGGAGTGCATCAGGAGATCGTCAAGCTTCTGGGCCGCCTGAAGTACCGGACTTCCTACGGGCAGAACGTGTTGATGCACTCCAAGGAGGTGGCCTACTTCACCGGCATGATGGCGGCCGAACTCGGGATGGATGAGAAACTGGCCCGCAGGGCCGGTCTGCTCCACGACATCGGCAAGGCGATCGACTACGAGCGGGAGGGAACCCACCCCGAGATCGGTGCCGAAATCGGCGCCAGATGCGGCGAGCACGACGTCGTGGTTAACGCCATCGCATCCCACCATGAGGACTGCGAGGTTATTTCTCCCATCTCCGTTCTGGTGTCCGCCGCAGACTCGCTCTCCGGCGCAAGGCCGGGAGCGCGGCGTAAAAGTGTTGCCGAGTACATCCGCCGGATCGAGCGACTGGAGGATCTGGCCAATTCCATGGATGGTGTTGAACAGTCGTATGCCTTGCAGGCCGGACGGGAGATCCGTGTCATCGCCTCATCGAGCCAGGTGGACGATGCCAGGCTGGACATGCTGGCGGGCGACCTGGCAGGCAAGATCCAGTCGGAAATGGACTACCCGGGCAAGATCAAGGTAACGGTCATCCGGGAGCACCGTGCCGTGGAGTTCGCTCATTGACCATCCCCGGCGAAGCGGTCTCCGCCACCGGTTACATCCTGCTGGGAACCGCCGTCAGCACCTCCCTCCTGCACACCCTGATCCCCGATCACTGGATCCCGTTCGTCCTGGCCGGCCGGGCTCGGGGCTGGAGTGCAGGTTACACCGCATTGATCTCCGGATTTTCGGCGTTCGTTCATGCTCTCCTTTCCCTGCTGCTGGCCCTCGGCGCCGGATATCTTGGGCGTGAAGCGGCCGCAACCCTGGGGGAGACCCTGGAAACGCTCGCAGGTATTCTGCTGATCCTTTTCGGCCTGGTGTACGCAGGATGGTCCTGGAAGAAGGGTGGCCACTTTCATCCGGGCGGTGCGCTGCTGCACGGCGGCCGCGGCGGTGCCGGGTGCAGCGGCCGGGAGGGCGACGGCAATCCGGACCACCTGCACTACCACCCCGACGAGGAACTGATCCGCGGGCAGGACGGCACAAGCGCCTGGACCCTTGCCATGATCATCGGGATCAACCCGTGCATCCTGATCCTGCCTGTGATCCTGGCGTCGGTGGAACACGGCGCCGGCACCGTCACCCTGGTGGCCATGGCCTATGCCGCCACCACGTGCGTCCTGATGGTCGGATTATCGGTGCTGGGCGTAGTCGGGACCCGCCGCATCGCCCCTCCGGCCATCGCGAGGCACATGGAAATGATCAGCGGATTGCTGATCGCCCTGACCGGAGCGGTCGTTATGCTGATACCGCACCGGTAGAGCGGATCACCGCCGTCACGGTCTGATCGTCTGCGGGCAGCTCGTTTTTAGAAAAACATTGTACCGCCTCGAATATCGCTTCCACCAACTCTTCGGCCCTGTTCCAGGTCCTGGACGCCATGATTTCCTTGAGTCGTTCCACCCCGAACATGTCGCCGGCCTTGTCGGCCGCCTCGGTGATGCCGTCGGTATAGGCCAGGAAGATCGTGCCCGGCGCGATGGTGGTGTACCCGCGACGGTACCGGGCCGCCGGGTCCGGGCCCAGGATTAACCCGCCGCACTTCAGCTCTTCGAAGCCGTCGTCCCGCAAAACCAGCGGGGGCGGATGGCCGGCGTTGGTGTAGACCAAGGTGCCGTCCTGTTCCAGTTCGCCGTAGAACAGCGAGATGAAACGTGCAGCCAGAGTACTGCGGCTGACGACCCGATTCAGTTTCTCGATGGTGGCGGTGAGGCGGAGGTTTTCCTCGATTCCCATGCGCAGGCCGATGATGGCGTCCCGGGCCTGCAGGGCGGCGGGCAGGCCGTGGCCGGCGGAATCGGCGACGGCGATCCCGAGGATGCGGTCCGAAACTTGCAGGTAGTCGTACAGGTCTCCACCGACCTCCTCGGCGGGGATGCTGCGGCTCCAAACGTCGAAGTCGCCGAAGGAAGGGGATTTCTTGGGCAGAAGCGACAGGCGGAGCTTGAGCTGGATTACGTGACGGATGGTCCGCAACGTATACATGACCTGATCGGAATCGGCCCAGTTACCCAGCGTGAAAGCGATGATCACCTGGTTGTGTTCCCCGACGGCGATGGCGGCGAAGCACTCGACCCCCAGGGTATTTTCGATATGGGCGTCCACGCCGGGGTCCCCGATACATTGCAGGATGGTGCCCCGTTCGCACAGTTCCAGGATCGGCGGGTACGCCGCCGGGACGCTGAAACCTTGCGGAGCTTCGCCACCCGGGTACTGGTCGTGGAGTACGTATTCGTCGTCCCTGCGGACGTAGACCCGCCCTGCAGTGAGGTTCAGCGCATCGCGGAACTCGTCCACCACCAGGCGGGTCATGGCTGAAAGATCGGCCACCCGGTCCTCCGAGCGGTTGATTTTGTCGAGGGTGATCTCGAGTTTGCTGAACAGGTCCTTGTAATCCATGGCGGCGATAGTACCGCCTATCGTCTGGGAAATCACGCCGCCCGGCTGCAATCCGGCGGCAGACCGGGGCGGACTTTACGCACGGTCCCGTTTCTGTGAAAATGGGAGCTTACGGACAACTTGCACTGGAAATCGAACCCGACCCGGGTCAAGCGAGAGGAACGGCATGATCAAGGAACTGTACACGGCTGAGAACCACGAGTTCAGGGAGCGGGCCAGGGAGGTCGCCGAAAAGGCGATGCGACCTGTTGCAGCCAAATACGACGTGGAACAGACCTACCCCTGGGAGGTCCAGAAGGCGATCAAGGATGCCGGCCTGAGCGGGGTCTGGATTCCGAAGGAATACGGCGGGTCCGGCGGCGGCGTGCTCAACCTTTGCCTCGTGATCGAGGAGTTCTCCAAGGCCTGCGGCGGGATGGGCGTCGCTTACGCGGTGAACGCACTCGGAACGTTCCCGATCATCCTGGGCGGGACCGAGGAGCAGAAAAAGCGCTGGCTGCCGGACGTCGCTTCCGGGGACAAGCTGGTGGCGTTCGGGTTGTCCGAGAAGGAAGCCGGTTCCGACGCGGCGTCCATGACCACCACCGCCGTGAAGGACGGTGACCATTACATCCTCAACGGCGAGAAGAAATGGAATACCGGTGGTGCGGTGGCGTCTCTCAACACGATTTTCGCCGTCACCCAGCCTGACCGCGGCGCTCGCGGTATCTCCGGAATCGTGGTGGAGAAGGACAGGCCGGGGTACCGGGTCGGGAAACACGAGGACAAGATGGGAATCCGCTGTGTTCCGGTGGTGGAGATCCACCTTGAAAACTGCCGCGTTCCCGTCGGGAATCTGCTGGGAAACAATGAGGGCGGCGGCTTCAAGCACGCCATGAAAACCCTGGACCTGGCCCGCCCCGGTGTGGCGGCCCAGGCGATCGGGCTGGCCCAGGGCGCTTTCGATCTTGCAGTGGAGTACACCACAAAACGGCAGCAGTTCGGTCAGTCCATCAGCGCCTTCCAGGGAATTCAGTGGATGATGGCGGATATGCAGACCCAGATCGAGGCGGCCCGGCAACT
>CALZKF010000049.1:24401-29633 GCA_945787955.1 uncultured Acidobacteriota bacterium
TGCAGGTGCGAAAAATATCGGGAAAATGTCGGCCATGTGCAAACTCATGGCTACGGACACCGCCATGAAGGTGACTACCGAGTGTGTCCAGTTGTTCGGCGGATATGGGTACATCAAGGATTACCCGATCGAAAAGTATATGCGCGACGCGAAAATCACACAGATTTATGAAGGAACCAACCAGATCCAGAGGCTGGTGATCGCCCGGCATATCCTGCGGGAGGCTGCAAGTCGGGCCGGGTAGCAGGTGGCTCAGAGCGGTGGTTACAGCAGCGCAATCGGGGTTGACGGATTGGGGCGGGAGCAGGTCGTGCTGTCGCCCCGCGTCAGGTTGGCATCCAATTTTCGGCATCGGTGTCGGTTTTGTCCTGATGGCGGATAAAAATGGCTGGATAACAAGTACGACCCGGAAAGGCAGGAATGGCATCCGCCTTGCAAAGGTAATGGGCACACATGACCTCCTCCTGGTCGGTGTCCAGCCCTCTCCGGGTCTGAAGGATTTGCCCCCCCGCAGACCTGGAGAGGGCTGACCTTTGTCTGAAGACAATGACAAGGCCAGGCTGTTCCGGGCAGCTGTGGAACTTCTGGGCGCATCCGGGCGACAGGCGGTCATCCCGGTCGAGGGGGTGAGCATGGCGCCGACCTTCCCCCCCGACTCACGGGTCCTTGTGGATTTCGCCTCGCGGGCCCCTTCCATTGGAGACATCTTACTGTTCCACCAGGCCGGTTCCATGGTGGTCCACAGGTTCCTGGCGCGGGTCGATTCCAGGGAGCACGGGCCCTGCCTGCGGACCCGCGGCGACGGTCTTCAGGCCCTGGACCCACCCCTGATCGACCAGGACCTCCTGGGGCTGGTCATCGCCTTCCGCCGGTCCGGCACCTGGTACCGGACCGACGGCTCAGGCGCCCGCGTGTGGGCGGTGGGGGTAGCGCTGCACGATCACTTCTGGGCCGCCGTCTCCATCGCCGCCGGTCGCGTGGACAGGTTTCTCACCAGGTTTGGATTGCCGCGCCGCCTCAGGCCGGCCGCCGGTTTCCTGGATCGGCTCAGCCTGAGGCTGTGGGACCGGGTGTGTTTCCGCATGCTGCATCGAACCTCGGATCCGCCCGACATGAAAGAGTCGGACTTCAAGGCCCAGGGGTTACTCCGGCCTTGAAATCTGCGCTGCTATACTGTTATGACCGGGCTCATGAGAACCTGCCCCGGGAATCGCCGCCCGGCGGATGGCCGGCACACCCTGAGAGGAATTTAGGAAACAGCGCATGATCAATGCCATCCTGACCAAAGTTTTCGGCTCCCGAAACGAACGCTACCTGAAGAAGCTTCAGCCCGTCATGGAGCGGATCAATCGCCTCGAGCCTGAGATGCAACGGCTCAGCGACGAGCAACTGGCAGCCAAACGGGAGGCGTTCCGGGGCCGGCTGCAACAGGGCGAGAGCCTGGAAGATATTCTGCCGGAGGCATTCGCCACGGTCCGTGAGGCGGCGGTCCGGGTCCTGCACATGCGGCATTACGATGTCCAGCTCATCGGCGGCATCGTCCTGCATGAAGGCATGCATGAAGGCAAGATCACCGAGATGAAGACCGGTGAGGGCAAGACCCTGGTAGCAACCCTGCCGGTATACCTCAACGCCATCGAAGGAAAAGGTGTTCACGTCATCACGGTGAACGACTATCTCGCCAAACGCGACTCGGAGTGGATGGGACGGCTGTACCGCTTCCTCGGGCTGACCGTCGGGGTCATCCAGCACGACATGCCCGACGACGAACGGCAGGAAGCGTACCGGGCCGACATCACTTACGGGACCAACAACGAATACGGCTTCGACTACCTCCGGGACAACATGAAGTTCTCCCTGGAGTCCATGGTCCAGCGCGGCCACAATTTCGCCGTAGTGGACGAAGTGGACTCGATCCTGATCGACGAGGCCCGCACCCCGCTGATCATCAGCGGTCCCGCCGACGAATCCACCGACAAGTACTACCGCATCGACAAGATCATCCCCCGTTTGCAGAAGGGCGCGGTAATCCAGGGCGGCAAGCAATACGAAGTGGAGCACACCGGTGATTACGTGGTGGATGAAAAATCCAAGACCGTCACCCTGACCGACGCCGGCGTCGAACACTGCGAGAAGCTGCTGGAGGTCGGGAACCTGTTCGACCCGGCCAACATGGAGATCCTGCACCACGTCAACCAGTCCCTGAAAGCCCATGTCCTGTTCAAGAAGGACGTGGACTACATGATCAAGGACGGCCAGGTCGTGATCGTGGACGAGTTCACCGGGCGTCTGATGCCCGGCCGGCGCTGGAGCGACGGGTTGCACCAGGCGGTGGAGGCGAAGGAAGGGGTCAAGATCGAGCGGGAGAACCAGACCCTGGCCACCATCACCTTCCAGAACTACTTCCGGATGTACGAAACCCTGAGCGGCATGACCGGCACCGCCGACACCGAGGCGGTTGAGTTCGGCCAGATCTATGAACTGGACGTGGTGGTCATCCCCACCAACCGGCCGCTGATACGGGTGGAACACCCTGACGTGGTGTACGGCACCGAGCAGGAGAAGTGGGATGCGGCGGTCCAGGACCTCAAGGAGTGCAAGGAAGCCGGCCGCCCGGTCCTGGTCGGCACGGTGTCCATCGAGAACTCGGAAAAACTGTCCACACTGCTCCGCAGGTCCGGGATCAAACACGTGGTATTGAACGCCAAGTACCACGAGATGGAGGCGGAGATCGTCGCGCAGGCAGGTCGGATCGGCGCCATAACCATCGCCACCAACATGGCCGGCCGAGGCACCGACATTCTGCTGGGGGGCAACCCGGAATTTCTGGCCCGGCAGGAACTGGCCCGGCGCGAGATCAAGGAATCGGAGACCGATCCGGAAACGTGGAGGGCAGAATTCGAAGCTGCCCTTAAGGAATCGGAACGGCTCTGCAAACTGGAGCATGAGCAGGTTCTGGAGCTGGGCGGGCTGTATATCGTAGGCACCGAGCGCCACGAATCCCGGCGCATCGACAACCAGCTTCGGGGCCGGGCCGGGCGGCAGGGCGACCCGGGTGCATCCCGGTTTTACCTCTCCCTGGACGATGACCTCATGCGGATCTTCGCAAGCGACCGGATGAAATCGGCGATGCAGAGCCTGGGGATGCAAAAGGGTGTGCCGATCGAGTCCGGTATGGTCAGCAAGGCGATCGAACGGGCCCAGAAGCAGGTCGAGCAGCGCAACTTCGATACCCGGAAGCACCTCCTGGAATATGACGACGTCAACAATAAACAGCGCACCCAGATCTACGAGCTGCGCAAGGAACTTCTTCTGGGCAAGGAACAGAAGGAATACATGCACGGCAAAGCCAGGGAGATCCTGGAGCTCCTGACCGAGGATTATCTGGGGGTGCATCCCGACCCGGGGGACTGGGATCTGGAAGGTTTCAGCCAGCAGGTCCTGCACTATTTCGGAACCACGCCGGACCATGCCGGACTTTCGGTGACCGATACCGCCCTGGATGTCCTTCCGGAAAAGCTCTGGGAGAAGATGGAGCAGCGTTACGCCGAAAAGGAAGAGAAGGTCGGCGACGAGTTGATGCGGCGTTACGAGCGCCACATCCTGCTCCAGATCATCGACAGCTCCTGGAAGGACCACCTTCTGGCCATGGACCACATGAAGGATGGCATCGGTCTCAGGGCGTTCGGACAGCGCGACCCGCTGGTGGAGTACAAGCGGGAGTCGTTCGACATGTTCAGCCAGATGAAGGAGCGCATCGAAAACGAAGCGGTCCGTTTCCTGTTCCTGCTGAACCCGATGACCGAGGAGGAGCGCCGCCGGGAGGAGGAAAAACGCAGGCAGGAACAGGCCCAGATCTTCCGCGCCGCCTCCTCTTCCGCCGCCGGCGTCACCGCCCGGGGCGGGGTCCGGTCCGTGAGGCGCCAGGAGGCCAAGGTCGGCCGCAACGATCCCTGCTCCTGTGGCTCCGGAAAGAAGTACAAACGTTGCCATGGCGCCCCGGGCGGGCGCTGATAGAATGCCAGCCTGAAGCCGGCCGGCGGCGGCCGGAGCGGAGGTCCGGATGCTCAAGCTCCCTCTGAACGAGGCCCTTACCTTCGACGACGTCCTGCTTGTGCCTGCCCATTCCGAGGTCCTGCCCAGCCAGGTCAGCACCCGGAGCCGTTTGACCCGCAGGATCGAACTCAACATACCGCTGGTCTCCGCAGCCATGGATACGGTGACCGAATCCCGGCTTGCCATCGCCATCGCCCAGGAAGGGGGCATGGGGATCATCCACAAGAACATGTCGATCAAGTCCCACGCCGCCGAGGTGGACAAGGTCAAGCGCTCCGAGTCGGGGATGATCGTCGATCCGATCACCATGAGGGCGGATGAGTTGATCGGTGAGGCCCTGGATGTCATGAGCCGGTACCACATTTCCGGCGTCCCGGTGACCGACGATTCCGGGCGGCTTGTCGGCATCCTCACCAACCGGGATCTGCGGTTCCACACCCGGAACGATCTCCCGATCTCCAGCCTGATGACCACCGAGAACCTGGTGACGGTGCCGGTCGGTACCACCCTCGAGCAGGCCAAGACCAAATTGCATCAGCACCGCATCGAGAAGCTGCCGGTGGTGGATGACGACGGCCTTCTGCGGGGCCTGATCACCGTCAAGGATATCCAGAAGCAGATCCGGTTCCCCGACGCCTGCAAGGACGATCTGGGTCGTCTGCGGGTCGGAGCGGCGGTAGGGATTGCCCCCGATACCATGGATCGCGCCGAGGCGCTGATCCAGTCCGGCGTTGATGTCATCGTGGTCGACACCGCACACGGTCACAGCCAGGGTGTTCTGGACATGGTGGAACGGATTCGGAGCGAGTACCCGGACCTTCAACTCATCGGCGGCAACGTCGCGACTTATGAGGGCACGAAGGCGCTCATCGACCGGGGAGTGGATGCGGTCAAGGTCGGAGTAGGCCCCGGCAGCATCTGCACCACCCGGATCGTCAGCGGCGCCGGAGTGCCCCAACTTACCGCCATCAGCGAGGCCTCCCGGGCATGTGATGAGGCCGGGGTACCGCTGGTGGCCGACGGCGGGATCAAATTCTCGGGGGACGTCAGCAAGGCGCTGGCCGCCGGTGCTTCGTCGGTGATGATCGGCAGCCTGTTCGCCGGAACCGAGGAAGCCCCGGGGGAGACAGTCCTTTTCCAGGGCAGGACTTTCAAGGAATACCGGGGTATGGGGTC